>JAZQTR010000069.1:0-10893 GCA_045630865.1 Victivallaceae bacterium | reverse complement strand
TGCTCAAAGCCGGAGCGGATGCCGCCGCAACCGGAGAAAATGCCGTTGCAGTTGCGGCAAGAAAAGCCGATATTATCGCCGGTCCCATCGGAATTGTGATAGCCGATTCTCTTTATGGAGAGATTACTTCAGAAATGGCTCTTTCAATAGCCCGGAGCAGTGCAAAAAGAGTTCTGCTTCCGTTTCAGCACTGCGATAACACCATTGTCGGAGTCGGTGATTACAACATTCCGCACTTGGTCAAAATTGCAGTGGATGAAATAAAAAGCTTGAAAAACTGACCTCAATAGACTATATTATATACCATCACCGGCAGGAAGCCGGTAAATCTGCACGAAGCGGTAATGTATTGATTTGACACAAAGTATAATGGCGTACTATGAAGGTATGCTTTCCCTTATGGATGGGGAAAGTGTACCTTTTTTATTGCAGAAAAAACATCAAAATGAATATCAGAAAAAAGACAGATGCCGGATGTTCCGGAAAATTTTATTTTACATTAATTGAGCTGTTGGTTGTGATTGCCATTATTGCCATTCTTGCCGCTATATTGATGCCATCTTTAAGTCAGGCGAGGGAGCGGGGAAAGGGCATGAATTGTCTGAATAATATGAAACAGCTGGGGCTGGTATTCGGATATTATGGTGATGACAGCGGCGGATATATGCCCTGTCTGGATAATCTCGGCGGAGCAGGGGCGTTGAATTCAAAAGGTGAGCCGATAGATGCCAAAAGCTGGTTGAACGATACCGTGAAAAGGTATCTCGGAAAAATCGACGCCTCAAAAGAGCCTGTCGCAGTATTGCGCTGTCCGGATGAGAGAGCCAAAGTTGATATCACCACGAACTATGGTTTGAATTACCTTGTGGCAACGCGCGGAGTCGGCATGGGAATAAAAAGAGAAGAGCATAAGCAGCCGTCCCGAACCGCGATGATCGTGGAAAACAGCGGACATCTCTGTTATTACTGCGGAGTGACCAATCCGGGGGGAGATCATCAGACCGGTAGTTCGTACGGCAAAAACCGGGCTGTGAGATTCCAGCATCAGGAACGAGCCGGGGTAGCCTTTATCGATATGCACGTCGATATGAAACGCCGCAACGAGTTGCCCTGTCTGGAAAGTTTCCCGTCAGAGACGGCACAGGCACTCGAGAACACGGTATTCAATAAGGGAAAAGTGGATACAAACCAGCCGACCATCGGCGGATTTTAGTTGAATTGAAGAGAGTGTTGTGCTATATTTACCCAAAAGTCACGAGATAACAGGATAAGCTATGAAAAAATTCGTTTTCGCATTAATTGCAGGTGCTCTCATTCTTATTTCCGGCTGCTGTTGTTCAAAAGGCAAATGTGCAGAGCGTGAAGCAATTGAAATGATTCGCGGCAACCGTGCCGAGTGTGTGATCGTCAGAGACAACCGTATCGTTGTTGTTGAGCGTGGAAGCGGAGTCAGTCCTCTGCTTAAAATATATGATAATCACCGCAAAGATATGAATGGTTCCGTCGTTGTCGACAAAGTCATCGGCAGAGCTGCCGCATTTATCGTTATTGCCGGAAATTCAAAGTCAGTTTACGGTAAGATCATGAGCGAAGATGCTCTTGAATTGTTGAAAAAGCATAATATAAATGCAACATACGATCTTCTGGTTCCGAAAATACTCAACCGGAAACGCAACGGACTCTGTCCGCTTGAAGATTCTGTAAAAAATGATACGGTTCCGGAAAAAGCTCTTGAATCGATGCGCAAACGTATTTCCGAATTGAGAAAGCGGTAATAAAGAGTGGCGAGAAACAGATCAGGGAAAAATAAAAACAATCCTGTGGCAGATAAGCTCTCCCGCAGATTCCGGCTGTTGGGAAGAGGATTGACTATTCTGTTTTTTGTCATACTCGGCGGATTCCTGTTCAATCTTGACCGGATGGGCGACTTCGGTTTGACTCTGCTGAAATATAAGAGTCTGCTGCCGCATCATATCCTGCGTTTTCTCCCCGGCGGCACTGCTGAAAACGGCAGTGCGCTGCCGCAACAGGAGCTTTCCGGAAAGATTATTGAGGTCCACGATGGAGATACCGCTACCCTTTTGAGCAAAGAGAACAGAAAGTACCGCATACGTTTTTACGGAATAGATGCTCCTGAAAGCAGGCAGAGCCACGGCAGAGCTTCCGGAGAGGCTCTGCGCGAAAAAATACTTGGAGAAAACGTATCCGTCAAAGTTGTCAATATCGATACTTACGGGCGTGCCGTCGGAAAGGTATTTATCCACGATCGTTATGTAAATCTCGAAATGGTCAACGACGGCATGGCGTGGTATTATGCCAATTACGCCCGCAATGAAAATGAACTTGCTGCCGCTGAACAGTACGCCCGCAGCCGCAAAGCAGGATTGTGGAAAGACTCCGATCCTGAAGCTCCGTGGAACTGGCGCAGAAAAAATCAAAAAAGATAATATTGCTATTGAAACCATCTGGTGACTGCTGTATATTATTCTTGACCCCCCGGATTGTTTGGAGTTTTTTTCAAGGAGAATTTTTATTGCAGTATAGATAAATGGTTACAGTATTGAATTTGTTTTACGGAGCGGCAGGTGTCGTTCTGCTCTATTACGGTGCGGAGTTTCTGGTCAAAGGCGGCGTGAAGATCGCCCGCCGTTTCAAAATTTCTCCGCTTGTCGTCGGCCTTACTCTTGTAGCATTTGCAACCAGCGCACCTGAATTAGTGGTGAGTGTTGATTCTGCGATCAAAGGACTCGGCAATATCAGCATCGGCAATGTTGTCGGATCCAACATTTGCAATATCGCTCTGATATTGGGATTGTGTGCGATGATAACGCCGCTCAACGTCAACAAACAGCTTTTCAGGCTGGATGTTCCGTTGATGATCATTTCTGCAGCTGTGCTTTCGGCATTCTGTATTATAGGTCAGGGTGTCAATCGCTGGCAGGGAGCATTGTTGTTTGCCGGAATAATCGTTTATACCGTCTATAATATCCGTTATGCCGGTAAACAGAGCGAAGAGGAAAATGCAGAAGAAGAGTCCGGTTCAGATAATTTGATTCTGGCTGTTACTCTTGTCGCAGTCGGACTTGCCGCACTGGTCGGCGGAGCCAAACTCTTTGTCAACTCTGCGGTTTATATCGCCAAACTGCTCAAAGTCAGTGACGCCGTTATCGGACTTACCGTCGTCGCGGTCGGAACCAGTCTGCCGGAATTGGCAACTTCAGTTGTAGCTGCAGTCAAAGGCGAAAAGGATATTGCCATCGGTAATGTAGTCGGCAGCAATATTTTCAACGTGCTTGCCATTTGCGGCATCGCTCCGCTGATTGCCCCGATCAAAGCCCCCGGCATAAGTGTTGTTGATATGTCGTTTATGATGGTGGTATCGGTGGCGCTTTTCCTGATGATGAAAACCGGACTTACCATCAATCGCAAAGAGGGAGCTGTACTTTTCTTCAGCTATTGTGTTTACACAGCTTATCTGATATTTGCTTGAGAAAATCCTCTGCTCCGGCAGCCGTAAGAGCAGACGCCTCCGGGTGCTGGTGCCGGAACCATGTGCGCTGTCGTCTGGCATATTGCCGGGTGGCAGCGCAAATTTTTTCATAGAGCGCATCGCTGGAGTATTCTCCGTTCAAATATCCGGCAATGATTTTGTATCCGAGAGCCTGATGGGCTGTCGGTGAAGTGAGCAGTCCCCGTTTTATTGCAGATGCAGCTTCATCTATCCAGCCGTTTTTCAGCATTTCTGCTGCGCGGACGGCTATTTTTTCAGCCAGAACTTCAGGAGCAATATCAAGTTTTACTGCGGTGATTTCCGGATAACGCAGTTTTTTCTCGCTTTGGCTCTGAAGTTCAAGGATGGATTTGCCGGTAATGATTTTTACTTCCAGCGCACGTATAAGTCTGCGGCGGCAGAGTTTGAATTTTTCCAGAGCTTCCGGATCTTCAATTGCCATTCTGCTGTGCAGAAGAGCCTCTTTTTCAGGTGCGTCATAGAGTTCGTCAAGCTCTTGTCTTACGGCGCGGTCGCCGGGCATATCATCAAGACCATAGAGCAGATTTTTAAGATAAAGACCGGTTCCGCCTGCCACAATCGGGAGTTTTCCGCGTGAGCGGATATCCCTGATGGCTTGGTCGGCGAGAGCTTGAAAAGTGAAAACGTCAGCTCTGACATCAATATCCCAGATGCCGACGAGATGGTGCGGAACTCTTGCCCGTTCTTCAGCTGTCGGCTGGGCGGTTCCGATTTCAAGTCCACGGTAAAGCTGCATGGAGTCAGCTGAAACGATTTCACCATTGAACAATTCTGCCGCCTTGAGAGCGAGAGAACTTTTTCCGGAGGCGGTAGGCCCCATTATGACCAGAATATCATTCATGTTACTGCTCCAACAGTTCGCGCAGTTCTTCGATGGAAAGTCTGGATGAATCATCCTGACTTGCTTCAATGACCTGATTGAACAGCTCACGTTTGCGTCCCTGAAGAGCAAGGATTTTTTCTTCAATGGAATCTCTCACCACAAGTTTATAGATCGTCACCGGCTTGTTCTGACCGATCCGGTGGGTGCGGTCTGCCGCCTGAAGTTCGGCTGCAGGGTTCCACCATGGATCGTAGATAACGACGGTGTCGGCGGAGGTGAGATTGAGTCCGGTTCCGCCGGCCTTGAGGCTGAGCAGAAAGAGCGGAATATCCGGATTGTTGTTGAAGTTGTCGACTTTATCCTGACGGTTACGGGTCGCTCCATCGAGGTACTCGCAGGGGATGTTTTTCTCTTTCAGAACAGGTGTTATCCGTTTGAGCATTGAGGTGAATTGACTGAACAGCAGCATTTTGTGTGATGAATCGAGAATTTCATCCATAAGTTCGTGAAGCAGCTCCTCTTTTGCTGACGGAACATCGTTTCCTCTTCCATCCGGAAGCAGGGCAGGTGCACAGCATATCTGACGCAGGCGGAGAAGAGTGTTGAAGATAGCTGCATTTCTCTGAACAGGATCGTTTTGCGAATTGGCGAGAATTTCCCTGCCTTCAGCAAGGACGCTGTCGTAGAGTTTTCTCTGTTCGTCACTGAAATCGCAGTAGACAAGTTTTTCTGTGCGCTCCGGAAGGTCGCTTGCAACCTCTTTTTTGGTGCGGCGCAGGATAAATGGACTTATCCGGCAGGCAAGTTCGTTGTGAAGTTCAGGAACATCCTGTCCGCAGGTTATGTAACGTTTTTTGAAACTTGCCGCAGGACCGAGCATACCCGGCTGGAGAAATTCGAAAATGCTCCAGAGGTCTTCAGGAGAGTTTTCAAGCGGTGTGCCTGACAGAACTATCTTGTGTGCCGCCTGAATACCTTTGCAGTTTTTAGCATTTCCTGAACCGGGGTTCTTTATGTGCTGCGCTTCATCAAGAACGAGGTAGGAGAAATCGACCTGCTTGAGTTTATCTCCGGCAAGGCGCGCCGCAGAGTACGAGATGACACCGATGTCGTAGCTTTCCGGCTCTTTCCAGAGAACTTTTCTGTCATTGCCGGTCGGGGCGATAACTCTGACTCCCGGCAGGAATTTTTCCGCCTCACGCACCCAGTTTGTGATGAGTGAAGCCGGAGCTATGATGAGTGCGGGATTGCCATTGCGATCGAGGCGTTTGCCAAGCATTGCAAGCAGCTGAACAGTCTTTCCAAGTCCCATTTCATCGGCTAGTATGACATTGAAATGACGGTCGGTCATCCGGCAGAGAAAATCCACGCCCTGTTTCTGATAGTTGCGCAGCTCGCCGCAGAAGGTGTAGCTGCCGCTTGCCGGAACGTCTGCAGAAAGAATATTTTCCGGAATGGCAAACTGCGGGATAACAGCTTCAGGAAGAGCTTTGGTCATCTCGTGGTAATAATTTATGTTGCAGTGCGGAACTGCAAATTCACAGCAGTCAGTATTTATATTGCGGATGATCGTCGTGGATGCGCGCATAAATGCTCCGAGGGCATCCGGAATACGGCAGACATTGTTTCCGCAGATAATATAATCTTCGCGTCTTGCAGCCGCTTCAAAAAGCAGGTTCCAATCTGCAAATTCTCCTCCGGCAGAGAGTTTGTAACTTATTTTGTGCAAATCGCCTTCTGATTCAATATATTTGCAGGCGAGTGACACCGGTTCAAGTTTTGAGAGTTTCAGCAGTCCGGGGGAGAGCGCAGGCGTATAACTGCTTTCAAGCAGGTCGGGCAGGCAGTGTTCGATGAAGAGTCCGGATTTTACAGCTCCTTTGATTACTGCGATCCGGTTGTCAACAGAAAAACCGAACATGGTCAGTATCTGTTCGAATGCCCTTTCACTTGCGGTGTCACGGCGGTGGAAACGGTTGCCGGATGCCAGCAGTTCTCCGGAGCGGAGCGGCACGGCAACTTCGTTGTCACCAAGTTGGTAGACATAGCGGATTTTAAGCTGCAGTTCACCAGCAGATGAGAAGCCGCCGTCAAGCAGAATCTGCGGCGGACGGGTTTCCGGCTCGGGATTTTTCAGATTGACGATTTCAAACGGCAGACGGCGCACCTTTTCTTCACTGATTCCGTCTTTTGATGCAGTCTGACTTCCGGAACGGAAAAAGCTGCGGAGAAATCCGACTTCGCAGTTGGCTGAAACGAAGTAATACTCTTTGCCGACGCCGATCCAGCAGCCGCTTCTTCCGGTGATTACTCTTGCTCCGGTAATGGGAAGCAGTGAACCGTAAAGCCGGAGTCCGGGGTAGTAGCGGTTGGCGTTTTTGACGATCACAACATCCGGACGGTCACCGCGGATAGTGATTTTCTGACCTGCCTTGAAAAATCTCTGGTAGTTGATCAGGCAGTGGAAAAACTCTGAAGTCATATCGGCTTCAAGATTTATGCGTGAACCGTCAGGCTCACCGAACAGGGCAAGAAAACGGATGATCTGCTGCTCCTGCAGATCAAAATGCTCGTAGTGGACGACGACGCTCAGGCTTTTGTCGAAATAGAGCTGGCGCAGATTGTTCAGATTTCCCGGAAAATCACGTTCACGGGTCTGTATTTTGACTGAAATATTGATATTTTCCCATTTGCTCGGAGCGTGAGGAGCTTCACTCTGGGCCTCGATAAGCAGTCTTGCTTTGGGAACTTCCGGCACACGTCCTGCAAGTTTTTCCCATGGGTCGTGCCGCAGCCCGGAGTAATAAGTAGGCTCGGATGAGTTGTCTTTGCCGAATGGATTGCCGAATCTTCCGGCATACATGATGACTGCACAGGCGTGCGGACAGAGTTTGTCGGAGTCGTTGCGGCAACTGCATTTGCAGACAGGAACATTGCCGGATATAACCGTCGTGAGCAGATTTCCGGACGGAGTGGAAAATATTCCGCGCAAATTTCCGGCTTTATTGCGCCACACTCCTGAAAGAGCCGCCGACTTCAAGAGAGCTTTGGCAGCTTTTACGTTAGCTTCGCCTGCCCATCCGGTCAGACGCTCCTCAAAGGAGAATTTTTTGTTTTCAGCCATATCGATAAAGTTTCAAAAAATTGATTCCAAGACAAATACAGTCTATTAACATAGCACAAAAACGCCGTTTTTCCAAGTGAATATATCGTCAAAGCAGATTTTTTTTGCCGCTTGCCGTTTGAAATAATGTTTCGTGCGGGATATATTAACCAAACAGTATGTTTATCACACAACTGCGTAAAACAAGGAAGCAGATTATGAAAAATTTACTTTTACTCTTTTTGTTTTCTCTCGCTCTTTCGGTTGCGGCTTCAGAGAAAATACCCGCAATTTATACAGTCAAAGGCGAACTTGATAAATCAATCGGACATATTCAGGGAGCATGCGCTTCGCAGGAGCATCTGTATCTCTCTCATATGAAAGGTATCTTCAAACTTGACCGCAACGGAAAAGTCCTGGCGCACGCCACGACTGTGAGCCACACCGGAGATATCTGCTTTTACAATGGCAAAATTTATTCCGCTGTCGCCTATTATGACAAGGCGCGCAAAGGCAAGGGCGCAATCAAAGAGTATTCCGCCGATCTCAAGGAACTGCGTACATACGAGCTGGATAATCCTTCAGACGGAATTACTGCAATGAATGGTTTTCTGTACTTCGGCATCGGTCCAAGTCCTCAAAAACTGCACCGCGGCAATAAAGTAGGCAAACTTTCTGCAGATATGAGCGGCAAACCGGAAATTTTTGAAATTGACCACGGTTATCCCACTCATTTCGGAGCCCAAACCATGACCAATGACGGAAAGAATATCTATGTTTCATTCTATGCCGGAAGCGCAAAAAATACCTGCCACTCGGCTGTTTTTACTCCTGAACTCAAACTTGTTGCGGCTGTTAAATTTGCCGCTTCCATCGGCTTTGATGTTTTGCCCGGAGCCGGCAGCGGTGAGTATCCGGTGTTTTTCAAACTCTGCGGCTTGAACAGGAAAAAAGAAAAGCCTCTGTGCCGCTTTGATTTTTACAAGTACGCAGATGGTAAGATGATCAATATAACTCAGTATCCGGAGGAGAAGAAATGAGGGATAGGATCAATATTTGTATTGTTGGACTGCGTTTCGGCAGAGGTATGACCAAGCGTGATGTCTACGAAGGCAAAGGCGGAGAGTACCTCAATATAACTGCTGTCTGTGACCTTGATAAAGAGCGTGCCGATGAGTATGCTTCGGAAATAGGGGCAAAGGCATATTACGATTTTGATGAAGTCCTCAAGGATCCCGATATTGAAGCTGTCGGACTCTTCACCCCTCCGGGCGGCAGGGCAAAACTTATCCGCAAGTGCATTGCCGCCGGTAAACATGTTCTTACCACCAAGCCGTTTGAGCTGATTCCGGAAGAGGCTTACAGCGTTCTTGAGGAAGCGCGTCAGAACAATATCGTGGTTCATCTCAACTCTCCCGGGCCGCTTCTTACTCCGGAAATGGAACAGGTTGCCAAGTGGAGACGCGATTACGACCTCGGACGTCCCGTGAGCGGCGTTTTTGAAGTCATGATGGATAAAAATGAAGTTCCGGACGGCACCTGGTATGATGATCCTGATTTGTGTCCTGCCGCTCCGCTTTACCGTATCGGAATCTATGCGGTGAACGATATGATTAGTATGCTGTCATCGCGTCCGGTATCTGCGGTGTGTCTCGATAGCCGCATCCGCACCGGACGTCCCACCGCAGACAATGCCGCGTTAAGCGTCAAGTTCGAGAATGGAGCCATCGGTGTCGTCCAGTCCAGTTTCTGTGCCGGAAACGGTGATGTTTTTATCGGCAGTTACATTGTCCAGTATGAGCGCGGAACCATCTGCCGCGGACCCTATGTGGTAAGAGAAGATGGATCCATTGACAAATATGACTTGACTATCCGCTGGAGAACAAAGGATGGAAAGTTGTCTTCCGAAGAGTACCGCTGCAAGCCCGAAGATGAGCGCAGCGGCAACTACCTGTGGGAAGAGTTCTACAAAGCCGTGCGCAGCGGCGGCAGGAGACTTGATGGTGAAATAGCCATCGGTGATATCGTAAACGGTGTCTGCATTGTTGATGCGATGAAGCGCAGCCTCAAGTCAGGAGCTGTTGAGGAGATCAAACCATATTGAGCAGTGCCTTCGGGACGGATATAAAAAGTGAGCTGCGGCAGAACATCTCTTTTTGCCGCAGCTCTTTTTTTTGCACGTTCAGTGATTACTTTTTCTTCTTTTCGAAGCGGCTCTCTGTTCCGTTGAGCAGACGTTGGATATTTGATTTATGTTTGACTACTGCCAGAACTGCGATGATACAGAAGAAGATGAGAGTCTGACGGCTGGAGGCGACCTGACCGCCAATCTTCAGAAACGCGTAGAGCGCGGCGGAAACCGGAAGCATTATTGCTGCAATAATGCTGGCAAGTGAAACGTAACGGTAAATATAAAACACCGCTCCCCAGATGATGAGTGCGGTCAGCAGGGGCAGGGGGGCGAGGGCAACCGCGACTCCGGCTGCGGTGGAGATGCCTTTGCCGCCTTTGAATTTAAGGTAGACTGGGAACATATGTCCGAGGATGGCAGCAAGACCGCAGATGATAGCCGCAAGCGGATTGCCCGGGATGAATGCCTGAACCAGAAGCACAGGAAGCATACCTTTGACAAAGTCGCAGAAGAAGCAGAGTTTTCCGGCCAGCGGACTCACAGAGCGGGTGACGTTGGTTGCACCGATGTTGCCGCTGCCGACTTTGCGGATATCCACGCCGTTGTAGAATCCGATGAGCAGTCCGCAGGGGATGGCTCCGGCAAGGTAAGAGATGATTGCGGCGATGGCACTTGCAAGAGTGATATTCATAAATTCCTCCATAAAACGGATAAAAATGGTTGCTTAAACTCTGAAACGCGATTATATTGTACGCGTCTATAATATAATATGCCCCTTAATATGTCTGATTTCAAGGAGAAAATAGAATGTCAAGACTGGGAAAATTGATGATTTCATCAGGTGAGAAGAATCCTGATATGCGTTATGCCTCCAAAGTTTCCACTCCGGACGATATAATCTGGTTTCAGGCTGATACGGTAAAAGGTATCATTGCCTCACCGCTTGAGTTCGATCGATTGAAGGCGGAGAAGCGTTGTGATACGGCAGTCTTTCCAACGGATGAATTCAACGGTCCTCATTACCTTGATATGCTCAAGTGTATTGCAGAGCGTTACAGGCTCGACGGATTTCTGGTTCCGGAGGATTTCCCGCTGTTTATGGCTGACCGCCTGCGTGAAAGCGGGTTGCATATAGAGGCAGTCGAAGAGGGATTTTTTCCGGAGAGGGAGTTCAAAACTCCTGATGAAGTCAAGTTGATTACCGATTCTTTGCGGGCGGCTGAAGCCGGATGCCGCAGGGCGATTGACGTGTTGAAAGAGTGCGATTCCGATAAGGCAGGGCAGTTGATCTGGAATGGCAGTGT
>JAZQTR010000068.1:0-2982 GCA_045630865.1 Victivallaceae bacterium | reverse complement strand
GGTTGCAGGGCAGCGAAGGTGTCCGGCATTGAGGGTCATGCGGCTCTGAAGCTCTTTGCGGTCGGCGAGCCAGTCGCGTTTGCCGTTGAGCTTCTTTTTGAGCTGTTCCATAAGTTTTTCCGCCTCTTTTTCGGCAGCGTCGGTATCGAGGGTTTCATCCTGATACATTTTTGCTATGTACTCAGCGCAGCGGAAAGCACCGACCTGACCGGCGTTGAGGGCGGTTCCGCCGGGACGGGTGACGCCGTGGGAACCGTTGACCTCTCCGATCGGGAAGAGGTGGGCGATGTTGGGGGATTCATACCAGATGTTTCCGGAAAGACCGCCGTTATTGTGCTGGGCGCAAACTGCGATTTCCAGCGGCTCTGTGGCGAGATCGATGTTGTGATCTCTGTAAAGCTCGATGGCTCCCGGGTTCATCTTTTCCAGACGCTCAAGCGGAGTGCCGAAGAGGGCACCGGAACGCTCAAGATAAGTGTGGGCTTCTTCAGAGAGTGTGTTGAAGTCCAGACCGGCTGGGTTGCTGCGGAAGTCGAGCCAGACTCTTCTGTTCTTTTCTGCAGTTTCGCGGTGGACGAGCAGGTCGATGATAGAAGATCCTTCCGGAGCCTTGCGGACATCGAACGGCCACTGGTATCCCTTGAGGAACACCATGGTGTTGAGCAGTCCGTTGTCGCTGCCGAAGTGGTCGAGCAGGAATTCACGCTCATCGTTGCCATCCTGATCGGTGGAGATAAAGCGGGGAAGCACCTGCATATAGGTTCCGGAAACATTCCAGCGGAATTTGATGGAAGCAAGACCGAACTGTGACTCCGGCAGTCCCTGGGCCTGCGCTCCGCGTTTGAGGGCAAGTCCGATAGCACCGGTATGTCCGCAGGGATAGACGCTCTGGGAGTAAAGTCCGCCCGGGCCGCCTACGGCAAATACTGTGTTTTCGGCAAGGACTGTTTCGAAACGCTCGGTATTGTTATCAAAGATAATAGCTCCGGCAGCGCGTCCGTCGACGGTGATAAGCTCTGCGACGGTGCGCTTTTCAGCAATCTGGATGCCGGCGGCTTTGACCGCTTTGATCAGCGCAAGGCACATCTCTTTGCTGGTGTAAGGTCCGCAGCTGGTGGCACGGCGTTTGGGGTCGTGGTCGGTTTTGTATCCGATGAACTGTCCGAGATGGTCGCTCGGGAAGGGGACTCCGAGATTGACCAGATTCATAAAGCAGCGCAGGGACATCGCAGACTCAACGAGAGCAACGTCACCGTGAGCGGCTCCGTTCTCATAGTAAGAGGTCGCCATCAGTTCGGGGGCATCCGGCTCTGAACCGTAGATGCCGAGTTTGTAATAGGTCTGCTTGTCGCTGCCGGTATTGATGGATGTTCCGCGGTTGAGTCCTTCGGAAACAACCAGCATATCGGTAACTCCTTCCGCGTGCAGACGCAGGGCGGCTGCAAGACCGGATGCACCGGTTCCGATGACCAGAGTGTTGACTTTCTTCATACAGTGGAGTCTCCCGGAATTAAAGTCTCTGAATGTTCATTCCGCCGTCAACATCGATCACCTGTCCGGTGGAGTAGCCGATATCACCGCGCAGCATCATTGCCACGGTTTTGGCGATATCCTCGGGATAACCCCAGCGGGGCTGGAGGGTAAGACCTTCGGCGATAAGTTTGTCATATTTGTCTTTGACCACGCTGGTCATTTCGGTCATGATGACGCCGGGACGGATCTCATAGACGTTGACACCGAATTCAGCCATACGGGTGGCGAAGAGACGGGTGAGCATGGCGACTCCGGCTTTGGAAACGCAGTACTCTCCGCGGTTGGTGCTGACTACGGTGGCGGAGCAGCTGCCGATGTTGACGACAGTTCCGCATTTGCGTTCAGCGAAATGGCGGCAGGCGAGCTGGGTGAGGAAAAGGGTTCCTTTGAGGTTGATTCCAGTGACGAAATCAAAGCTCTCTTCGCTCATTTCCAGAAGGTCGGCACGCACTTTGGGGGCGACACCGGCGTTATTGATAAGGGCCTCGAGGCTGCCGAAAGTGGCGATGATATCGTCGATGAGTTTCTGACGCTCATCGGCTTTGGAAATATCACAGCGGAAATAATCAGCTTTGATCTGATATTTTTTCTCAAGTTCAGCGCACTGCGCTTTGCCGTCTTCCATCGGTTTGAGGTCGCAGATGGCAACGTTCCATCCTTCAGAGGCGAGTTTTTCGGCGATTCCGGCTCCGATTCCACGTCCGGCACCGGTGATCAAGGCAGTCTTTGACATAATGATACATCCTTTCGGTTATTGAAAAACATGATTTTGTTGTACAATATATCCAACCAGTGGAAATATACCTCAAAAACTGCTTATTTCAAGTCAAAAGTTGTATTTTATGCTCAGAAACTGTCACTTTCTTTTACCAGACGGCGGTATTTGCGGAAAATGGTGTTGTAGGAAACAAATCCGAGAAATTTTCCCTGTTTGTTGAGTACCGGCAGATCTCTCATGTCGTGGCGTTCCATATTCTCCATCGCCCAGGCAAGGTCGTCGTCGGTTGAGAGAACTCCGCGCGGAGTTTCCATCAAATCGTAGACGACCAGTGTCGACGCCAGAACCGGGTCGAGCATGGCGGTCAGGATCTTTTCGAGACGGACAATGCCGCAGAGTTTTCCCTCGTTGTCAAGGACTGGGTAGATGTTGCGCCGGTTGTTTCCGGAACTGAGCATCTCTCCTATCTTTGAAATGCCGTCATCGGCCATCAAATGCAGATTGTCTATATTGACTGCAAGGCGCACGGGAACCCGCTTCAACATCGCCTGATCGCGGTCATCGACCATCAGGTGGCTTTCGGCGAGCGGTTTGCGGTAGATCGAGTAAGGCTCGAAGAAACGGGCGGCAAAATGGCTGGTTGCCGACACGATCATAAGAGGAACCAGAAGCTGATAGCCTCCGGTAACTTCTGCAATAAGGAATATTCCTGTAAGCGGAGCGCGCATAAC
>JAZQTR010000067.1:0-6754 GCA_045630865.1 Victivallaceae bacterium | reverse complement strand
GATTAAATTCGACGATGGCTTCTTCCAACTTGTTCCGGAGCGTGACTGATGGCAAGACGTCTTATAATTTGCATAGCTCTGCTCGCCGCACTGCTTGCTCTGCCGTTTTTTCTCCGGCCGGAAAAGCAGGTGAAAGCGGTAAACAGCGGAAATCCTGACCGGGTGGTGGTGATAACCGCCCACAATAAGGCGATACGCGATGAGTATGTTACCGCATTCAAGAAGTATTACTTCGAGAATTTCAAACGCGAGGTTGAGATCGATTTCCGCTCTCCCGGCGGAACATCGGATATCGCCCGTTATATTCCTGACCGCTTTGAGTCCGAGTTCAGACGTTTCTTCGAGAGCGATCCTGCCAACGGCAGCTGGAAAAAGCAGTATGCGGCATTTTCCGATCCGTCACTCGACCGCAAAGGGGCAGATCCGGAGCTGGTGAAGATTCGCAAAAAATTCCTCGATTCCAATGTCGGCATAGGCATCGATATCTTGGCAGGAGGCGGAACTTTTGAACATTCAAGAATGGCACAGCGTGGATTTGCCGTAGATGGAAAAGTCAGAGAACGTCATCCGGAATACTTCAAACATATTCCTGAAATGTTTGGCGGAGATTACATCTGCGACCGTCAGGGACGCTATTACGGCGTCGTTCTTTCAACATTCGGCATCTGCTGCAATCTTGACCGGTTCAAAGAAGATAAGTTTTCTCTTCCCCGCACCTGGCGAGATTTGGCAGATCCGCGTTTTTTCAACCGTTTGAGTGTGGCTGATCCGTCAAAATCAGGTTCTGCAAACAAGTGTTTTGAGATCCTTATCCAGCAGGAGATGGCAGAGGCGGCAACTCCTGGTGACGGATGGTTCAACGGACTTGCCGTCTGCCGCCGCATATTTGCCAACAGCCGCAGCATCACTGATTCTGCCAGTAAAGTCGTCCGCGATGTTGCCACCGGAAACGCCGTGTGCGGCATGGCGATCGATACCTACGCTTTGAGCGAAGCAGAATGGATGCGCGGACGCTTTGACGGAGCAGATCATCTTGTCTATATTACTCCCGCCGGCGGAACAGCCGTATCAGCTGATCCGGTTCAGATCCTCCGCGGCGCGCCCAATCGGATCGTTGCCGAAAGGTTTGTTGATTTTCTGCTTTCTGAAGAGGGACAGAAGCTGCACGCTTTCAAACCGGGGACTCCCGGAGGTCCGGTGCTTCATGCACTCAACCGTCCTCCGGTCAGAAAAGATATCTACGATGAAAAGTACAGTGAATTTTATTTTCAGAAAGGGTATAATCCCTACAAATCCGGTGCAGATTTCACCTACCGTCCGGAGCTTACCGGAAGATATTACAGTCTGCTCCGTGTCCTGATCAAATGCACTATGCTCGATGCCGAAGAGGAGCTTAAAGCCGCATGGCGCGCAATCATTGCTGCCGGAGGTCCTGAAAAAGTACCGGAGGCAATGAAATACTTTGATGCTCTGCCGTTTTCCTACAACGAGGCCCAGCAAGTGGCAAAAACTCTGCGCTCCGCCCGCAGCGGTGCAGATCTTGCCGCCATATACCGCAAGTGGAGTGACTTCAGCCGGGAAAATCTGCGCAAAGCCTGTGCGATCGCTTCAGAGAAAGGAGGCGTGAAATGATGAATCCAAGACGTGCCGGAGAGTACCTTGTACTTCTTCTGATAGCTGTTTTTCTCGGACTTTTTCTGATACTTCCCATCTTCACTGTTATCGGTGTCGGATGTGACTGGAGTCTTATTTGTGAAGTTTTCCGCAACCCCATCTATGTACAGGGATTGATCAACAGTTTCAAGATAGCTGCAACAACGACATTTATTGTTTTTGTGATGAGTCTGCTGCTTGCTCTGTTGTATGACCGCTTCGAGTTCCCCGGCAAAGAGTGGTGCGGATTACTGATGCTGATCCCGATGATCCTGCCGCCGTTTGTCGGTGCGCTCGGTTTCCAGCAGATACTCGGACACTATGGAATTTTGAACACCCTGCTGGTAAAACTCGGGTTTGCGAGAGTTGATTTTCTCGGCAGCGAGTACAAGTTCTGGTCGGTTTGCGCCATTGAAGCTCTGCATTTGTATCCGATATTCTATCTGAATCTGGTGACAGCACTCGGCAACATCGATCCCGCTCTGGATGAAGCCGCAGCCAATATGGGGGCAGGGGCATGGAAGCGTTTCCGGACGATACGTCTGCCGCTGCTCAAATCCGGAATTCTTGCCGGAGGCAGTATTGTTCTTGTCTGGAGTTTTACCGAACTGGGTACTCCTCTTATGTTCGGATACAACCGCACTACGGCGGTACAGATACTCAACGGATTGACCGAACTTGAAAGCAACCCGGTTCCGTATGCCCTCGTGTTGATCATGCTTGTTTTTTCGGCAGCACTCTACACATTTTCAAAGCTGGTTCTCGGACGGACATCTGCAACGTCAGGAAAGGGAACCATGGGCAGCAGAGGAAATATCCTGACCGGTTGGAAACGTTTTATCCCGGGAGCAATTTTTCTCGGTGTGACTTTCTGTGCCGCTTTGCCGCACATCGCTTTGATCCTTGCCGCATTCAGCAAACGCTACTATGGAACGATTCTGCCGGAAGGTTTTACTCTGGAGTATTTTGAAGAGGCTCTTTCCAATACCCTTGTCCTGCCGTCAATCGTCAACAGTTTGCGTTACTCACTGCTTGCAATGGTGATAGCAACTCTTTGCGGACTTGCGGTATCACTTGCTTCTGTACGCTGGAAACTGCGTTTTTCAGGTGCGGCTGATGTTCTTGCAATGCTTCCGTTGGCTGTGCCGGGAGTGGTTGTGGCGTTTGGTTTTCTCAGTATGTCTGTCCGGTATGATTGGGCTGCAAAGTGTTTCAATCCGGTTGAAAATCCGCTCTGGCTTCTGGCGATAGCGTATGCTGTCCGCCGTATTCCGTATGTGGTGCGTTCGGTTTCTTCCGGACTTGAGCAGACTCCTGAAGAGTTGGAAAACGCCGCCCGCAACTTCGGTGCCGGCCCATGGCGGATACTCTGCAAAATCACCATTCCGCTGGTTGCCGCCAATATGCTTGTAGGTGGACTTTTCGCGTTCAGCTTCTCGATGCTCGAAGTGTCAGATTCTCTTATTCTCGCTCAAAAGGCGCAGTTTTATCCCATTACAAGAGCTTTGTATGATCTTGCCCAGATACTCGGAGCAGGTTCCAGTATAGCCTGCGCATTCGGTGTTTGGGCAATGTTGTTTCTTGCCGCGACCCTTGCGGCTGCGGGAGTACTGCTGGGCAAAAAGATCGGAGCAATTTTCAAATTCTGATAAAATAAAAGGTTTTTCTTATGGATACGCTTTTCTCATATCTTGACATCACCGTCCGGAAAGATGATAAATTTCTGGAAATAGCCAACTCAAAATTCTGCCGTAAGTTCTCATTTGAATCAGGCTCATGGCGTACAGTTTCCATTTGCGATGCCTCTGGTGTTGAATACGCTTCGGCAGACAACCAGCTTTGTGACTTTCACTTCATCGGACTCGGATTTCCTGAAAACAGCTGCCACCACCTGAAGCTGACTGATGTCAACTGCCGGGTGGCAGAAGGTGATTTTTCTGAAGCAGAACACGTTGAAGCTGCCGTAACATTTTTAGATGATTACCAGAAGATCGAATATGTCATGACTTACTTTATTTATCCCGGATTTCCGGCTCTTGGCTGTCAGGGCAAGATCAAATCCGAAGTCATGCCCAATATCTACTGGTCGCACCGTGGAAAACTTGCCAATACGAACAGTCAGCAAACATTTTTTGACAGTGTGACAGATTCTTTTGTCGCTTCCGACGTTGTCAAGCCGCGATACTCGGTTGAATTTACCGCCCGTACCGACTACACCGACGATCTTGTGAACCGCCGTGAGATAAACGGCAACGGCAATTACAACGGAAATATTCTGGTGGCGGCAGATGAAGATCACAGAGGAATCGCATTTCTGCAGGAAGCTCCTCCATCTGCGGAGCGCAGAGATTATGAAGCGTATGACTTCACTATCCTTGACGGCAGAATATCATCATGCTGCTGGGGAATCCCGCCGGAAGAGTTGAGACCGGAAAAAGTATTTACCGGATATCGCACTGTGCTCTTTTTCTTTAACGGAAAATATGATTTTGAACAGACGCTCAAGAGTTATCTTGCAAAGCGTTTCCCGGCAGATCCCGGACAGGCGGGAGCCGTTACTGTCAATCCATGGGGATGTGGAAAATTCCGTAATCTCGTCAGCAAAGAATTTCTGCTCAATGAGATCAGAGCTGCTGCCGAGTCCGGAGCCACTCACTATCAGATAGATGATGGCTGGCAGGCAGGCGGTCCGCTTGTTGATCTGGTCACTTACAACCGCAAACTTGACAGCAGCTTCTGGAGTGTTTCAGATATGCTCGGCGGCAAACTCGATGAACTTATGAATGAGTTTGCCATAAGCGGAGTTGAACCAAGTCTCTGGGTTGCTCCGTCGTTCAATGTTGAGTTCCGGGACTACAGAGATTTTGAAGAAATGGTACTCGGTTATTACCGCAAGCACAATATAAGAGTGTTCAAGGTCGACGGAGTAAAAATGCGCACTTACGAAAGTGAAGAGAATCTGCGTACCATGCTCCATAATATCCGCACCCGTTCAAACGGAGAAGTTGTCTTCAATCTGGATACTACCAACGGACAGCGTGCCGGATATTTCCTGTTCCTTGAATACGGCAATATCTTTCTTGAAAACCGTTACGTCTGCCACAGAGCTGGTGTCGGCTACCATCCGGAGCGCACTCTGCGGAACTTCTGGAAACTTGCCCGTTATATGCGCAGTGAAATGCTTCAGATCGAAGTGGCAAACCCCGGTGATATCAATGAACAGTTCTACATTGACAAGGGTGAGTCTCTTCCATCTGTTTACAGTTTTGAATACACCGTTGCTGTGACAATGTTCGGCAATCCGCTTATCTGGATGACTCCATCCCGGATTACCCCAGAACACCGGGCCGTACTTAAAAAAATGATGACACTTCATCGTCGGGAAGCGGAAACGATCTTTTCCGGAACCGTTTTCCCGGTCGGTGATATGCCGTCGGGTTCTGCGTTCACCGGATTTGCTTCAGTTGGTGAAAAGTTTGTCGAATTGATCGTTTACCGTGAGAAAGATGAGCTTTCCGGTTCTGCTGATATTGCGATACCGGATGTTTCCTGCGGCGATAACAATATCACAGTTCTTGCCGGAAACGGTGAGTGTACTCTTGCTGACGGCTCCGTGCATATATCTATTCCTGATGCGCCCGGGTATCTCTGGGTAAAGTGGAGCAGATAATGAATTTCCGCACTGCTGCCGCGTTGTTGCTGGCAATACTCTCAATGCCGCTTGCTGCCGAAGTTTATATTTTGGGCAAAAGGGCATCGGGAAGCGGCAGCGTACTCAATAAAATAGGGGATGTTTCCGGGAAACCGGTTTTTACGGAACGGGTACTTTCCGGAAAACATGAACTTGCTCTTGAAGTCTTTTCCGTCAATCAGGATTTTTCCCTGTTGGCAGGAAAATTGAAGCAGCTCAACCGGAGCCGTATTGCCGCGGCCAACGGTATGATCCGCTGCAGAACTGAACTGCAGGATAAATTTGTCGAACACCTGTTGTTTGTCAATACCGGAAAAAATCGCCAGATAGTTGTGTTCAGACTTCTTTTGCCCCCTGGATTCGCCACCTGCAAGAGTTGGCATTCTGATTTGCCGGATCTTCCCGGCGGAGCGGTAAGTGAACTTGTTTTGGAACTTCCAGATCGCAAAGCGGTGTTTGCGCTCTTTAATAACGCATTCGGCAACGCACAGGGCAATCTGCGTGCTGTTTTGAGCAATCTTTCCAAAGACTGGCAAATCACTGCCGATGAAAGCGTGATGCCCAATGGCAGAGGAGCCATGCTGATAGGCAGAAAAAATGCCGTCATGCTGATTGGATTTTCAGATGACGGCAGCGGATTCTTTTATGTGAAAAAATCTCAATAGTCTGCGGTTTCGCGCAGAATACCTTTCCACAGAGATATTTTCTGATTCTGATAGGTGTAGTTCGGCGGCAGCAGATTGCTCCAGTTTCGGTCAGTGGTTTGCGGAAACTCCGTGCTTATCAGATAGACGACAGGAGTACTTTCCGGAAGTTCCGCCACCGTATTGAGTTGATAAACCGGCAGTCCGGTATAGAATAACCCGCCGTAAAATCCGCGAATATCGCACTTGTAGAGTTTGGTTGCTTTCTCATTGGCAAGAGCAGTTCTTATATCTGCGCCGAGGGTTCTCTTTTTGGTATCCTGTGCCTGATACGGGGCGGTTACACTGCCGGAGAAGATTCCGGTCATTACCGAGAGTGTCAGAAGCAGCAGCCACACCGGGGCTGTGCGTCGTCCGCAATAGTAACAGACTCCAAGCGCAACGCAGGATAACAGTGCGCTCAAAATTATCAGGTGGTAATTGGGAGAATTTCTGAACGCAAGAGATAAAGAGACACTCATTACTGAACTGATAGTTTTTTCATTCAGAAACAGTATTGCCGGAAATGCGCAGATAACAAGAATAAACGCAGTTTCTCCCAGAATCAAAAAACGGCGTATCCTGTTTCCGTAGCGGCGCATACCCAGTTCATAGAACATGCCGGTTTGGATTGCAATCAAGTCGGAAGCCAAGCGGTCTTAGGAAGACAATCCTTTTGTACAACCCCTTGGCTCACAGAACGACATGGCTACGATCCGACTTAGAA
>JAZQTR010000066.1:0-19743 GCA_045630865.1 Victivallaceae bacterium | reverse complement strand
GGGGTTTCCCCTGATATTTTCTCTGGCGGCAAAGTTCAACAAGACGCTCAAGAGACTCTTTTTTTCTGGTAAATGCCCGGTATTTTTCTACAGGCAGGATACCGGACTGCCAACCCCATTCGCACAATCTCAAGTCGGCATTATCCTGACGCAGGGTGAGCCGGTATTCGGCGCGGCTGGTGAAAAGCCGGTAGGGCTCAACGATCTCCTTGGCAACCAAATCATCGAGCATGACGCCGATGTAACAGGTGTCACGTCCGGGATATACTGGCTCTTTGCCCATGGCATACCTCGCGGCATTGAGTCCGGCGATAAGGCCCTGACCTGCCGCCTCTTCGTAACCGCTGGTTCCGTTGATCTGTCCGGCAGTGAAAAGGTTCTCGTAATATTTGTTCTGAAGCGTAACTGTGAGCTGCTCCGGAGGAATAAAATCATATTCGATAGCGTATGCGTAACGGGTGATGACCGCATTTTCCAATCCGGGCAGACTGTGTACCATCTTTTTCTGTACTTCGACCGGCAAACTCGAAGAGAAGCCGTTGATGTAATACTCATCAGTCTGCGCGCCTTCAGGCTCAAGGAAGAGCAGATGGTAGGGATGCTGCGGAAAACGGATGATCTTATCCTCAAAACTCGGACAATAACGGGTTCCTGTTCCTTTGATCACACCGCTGTACATCGGCGAAAGGTGAATATTTTCCTTGACCACATCGCGTGTTTTGTCGGTGCTGTGGATCATATAGCACGGCAGATCGTGGCGGACGGCTTCGACCAGCTGCGGACGCATCGACTTATCCCAGAAAGAAAACTCCTCGACTCCCGGCTCGGAATCCTGAAGTTTCATCACTGAAAAATCCATGCTCTTGGCAAGGATGCGCGGCGGAGTTCCGGTCTTGAGTCTGCCCAGCTTCAAACCGAGCTGATTGGTGAGAGCATCGGAAAGAAAACTTGCTGGCTGATCTCCGGCACGGCCTCCGGGATAGTGGAGCATTCCGTAGTGGAGAAGTCCGTTGAGAAAGGTTCCGGTGGTAAGCACAACGGTTCTGGCAAACAGCTGATCGCCGAACTGGTTGGTGACACCGATGATCTTTTTGCCGTCCATCAGAAACGATGTCACTTCGCACTGGAGAATATCAACGCAGGGAGTCTGCTCCAGCAGCAGCTTCATTCCGCGCTGATACGCAACTTTATCACACTGGGCGCGCGGCGACCAGACCGCAGGTCCTTTGGTGCGGTTGAGCAAGCGGAACTGGATCGATGCAGCTTCTGTAACGATACCCTGCGCTCCGCCGAGTGCGTCGATCTCACGCACGACCTGACCTTTGGCAATACCTCCAATGGCAGGATTGCAGCTCATCTGGGCTATATGGTCGGCATTTATCGTAGTCAGAAGGACGCTTGCTCCGACTCTGGCGGCGGCAAGAGCGGCTTCACAACCGGCGTGACCGGCTCCGACCACGATGACATCGTAACACTGCTGCGGCATAAAATCACCCCCGGAACATGGGATTATTTTTCCATTTTAAGATATGCTTCGATGAAGTCGTCGATATCTCCGTCGAGAACTCCGGCGGTGTCGCTGGTTTCAATCTCGGTACGCAGATCTTTGACCATCTGATAGGGGTGCAGAACATAACTGCGGATCTGGCTTCCCCAGCCGTTTTCAGCCTGCTCTCCGCGGGCGGCATCGGCGGCATCCTTGCGCTTGGCCATCTCAAGTTCATAGAGTTTGGCTTTCAGCATCTTCATAGCGGTTTCACGGTTCTTGTGCTGGGAACGCTCATTCTGACAGCAGACCACGATTCCGGAGGGCTGGTGGGTAATACGCACTGCACTGTCAGTGGTATTGACGTGCTGACCGCCGGCACCGCTGGAACGGTAGGTATCGATACGCAGAGTGCTCTCGTCGATCTCGATGTCGATATCATCATCAAGTTCAGGATAGACTTCGACAGAACAGAAACTGGTGTGGCGTCTGGCGTTGCTGTCAAAGGGGGAAATACGCACCAGACGGTGAACTCCGCGCTCGGCTTTGAAATAGCCGTAGCCAAAATCGCCGTAGACGTGGAGCGTCGCACTCTTGATGCCGGCTTCGTCACCGGACTGGAGGTCGATGATCTCATCTTTCCAGCCCCTGCGCTCAAAGTAGCGGCGGTACATACGGAAAAGCATGCTTGCCCAGTCACAGGACTCGGTTCCGCCCGCTCCGGCGTGAATAGAGAAATAAAAGTTGTTCTTATCGAATTTGCCGGAAAGGAAACTCATTATCTCAAGTTTATCCATCGCTTTACGCAGCTTGCGGAAGTCGATCTCGCACTCGGCGACAAATTCCTCATCCTCGGCGGCAAGCTCGAGAGCGGCATCGTAATCATCAATGTTCTTTTCAAGCTGACGGAACGGCTCGATGATGTTGCGGACACTGGACATTTCTGCAACCGTATTCTGGGCAGACTCCTTGTCGTTCCAGAAATCCGGCGCGGACATGATGGTTTCTATTTCTGTACGCTTGGCCTCAAGCTCTTCGATCTTGAGAAAGGTATAAAGGTGAGTGATCTTCTGGCGGAGTTCACTCTTTCCCTGCTGGAGTTCATCAAGTGTCATAGATATTACCTCAATTTCCACATATCATCGAGAAGGTGCTGGATATCGCCGAGACAGCTTCCGCAGGCTCCGCCCGCTTTGCAGTAGGAGGTGACCTCTTCGGCTTTACGCAGATTGTTCTCGCGCGCGACCTTCAATATCTTTATATCAGTGATGCCGAAGCAGCGGCAGACGATTCTGCCCTCGTGTTCATCATCGTTCTCAAAGGGATTCGGCTCACCTTTGTAGTTGGCGATAGCAGCGGCAAGAGCCTCCATACCCATAACAGAACAGTGCATTTTGGCTTCAGGAAGTGTTCCGAGAACTTCGACAATATCCTGATTGGTGACTTTTGCGGCCTCTTCAAGGGTCATTCCTTTGATAAGCTCGGTAAGAGCTGAACTTGAGGCAATCGCACTGGCACAGCCGAAAGTACGGAACTTGGCATCAGAAATGCGACCGTTTTCATCAAGTTTGAAGGTAAGTTTCAACGCATCGCCGCAGGCGGCGTTACCGACCTCTGCGACACCGTCAGGATCAGCTATCTCACCCACGTTGCGCGGATTCATAAAGTGATCCATCACTTTGTCAGTATAGTTCCACATATATAAAAATCTCCTGTATTATTTCTGTTGTTCAGAGGCGGCTGCAGCCGTCTGGGTCAATATTTTCTGTATTCTGGAAGCGGCAGTCTGATCGGCAAACTCACCGCGTTCAAGCATGGCTTCAAGGTAGTAAAAGAGCAGATTATGGTTGGGAAGATGGCTTCTCAAGCTCCAGGAGGCCGCAGAGTTCGCCTGATAATTCTTCAATTCAAGCTGTTCCTGCGGAGTAAGTCTGCCTTTTTTGTTTTTTGCGTCCCGCACGGAAAGCACGGGACGGTTTCGCAACTCTGCGGCAATGATCTGCACCGGCTCACGTTTTCCGGTGAAGAAAAACGACAGCCAGAGGGCATTTATATCTTCTGCAGTAAGCGGATTACGGAATTTCCAGATGCCGTCTTTCTGCATTTTTTTGACCAATCCGGCAGTTTCACTCTCTGCGTTGCGGATCGCCCAGTTGGCGGCCTTATCTCCTGCAGCAGCAAAGATCATCGCCAGATACTTTTTGTGGTCGCTTGAAAGGTCGCCGCCACGGGAGGCAAACTCTTTCCAGAGCAGAGGATCATTCTTTATCGCCTGTCCGAGTCCGTACAAAAGCGGTCTGGGAGAATAATTTTTCTGCTGTCGCGCCTTTTCATCGCTGGCAAGAAAAATATCAAAGAGTTCCGGAAGTTTTCCCGGCTGTGGAGCTTTGTAAAAGTTGGTGATAAAGCTGCCTATTTCACTGGTCGACACCTTGAGCGGCTCCGCAGGCGTACGGTCAAGAGTGATCTTGAGTTCCTTTGAACTGAACCGCTTGTTTATGTTATCCTCTGCATCGAGGATAAAACTGTAAACACCATCCGGATCTCCTGAAGCGAAATCCCAGTTGACGACCAGGTTGGACAAATTCGTGCTGCCGGGAGTAACCGTATCACTGTTGAGGATATGCTCCTTTCTGAACACTGTAACTATTTTTCCCTCGGGGCTCTTAACCTTGAGAGAAGCTGTCACATCGGCTCTTCCGGCTTTGGTCTGGGCTTTGGCAACAAATATATAGATATAGAATCGCTGAAGCGGACGCACCCTGCTGATTTCGGGAACAGCAGGGGTTCTTCCGGCGGAAAGTCCGGCAAACTGGTCGTGGATATTCTCCGCGAACGAGCTCACCATGGACACCTCGACTGCCGGAAGACTCATCGCCGCCAGCAGCAGTACCGCAGAAAAAATTTTATGCGTCTTTTTCATATTTCAAACTCAAATCTGATATTTGGCAAGTTCCGATTTGACCGCTTCTGCAACGGTCTGAACCGCTGCATCAACAGCAATACGCTGTGCATCGCGCTCTCCACGGCGTTTAAATTCGACCTGGGACTCGGCAAGAGTCTTGGGAGAAACAACTATCCGCAGCGGAATACCGATAAGGTCGGCATCACTGAAAACAAATCCAGCCTTCTCGCCACGATCATCATAGAGCACCTCGATACCGGCTGCCTCAAGATCAGAAACCAGTTTTTCAGCGGCTTCGGCAACGCCGGGTTTGTTGAGATCGAGAGCGCAGACCTGCACCTGATAGGGAGCGATGGACATCGGCCAGATGGGGCCGTAGTTGTCGTTGGAATACTCAATGACAGAGGCCATGGCACGTCCGACACCGATACCGTAACATCCCATGACCATCGGACGGCTCTTTCCGTCACGGTCGAGATAGTTGCAGTTCATCGACTCGGAGTATTTGGTTCCCAGCTGGAAGATATTGCCGACCTCGATTCCGCGCAGCATTTCAAGCGGTTCGCCAGAGAGCGGACAGGGATCTCCGGGACGGACACTTGCGATATCGCCTGTAATGAACTCAACCCCGGCAAGATCACGGTCGGCGTTGAAGTTCTTGTAGTGAGCGTCAGGAGCGTTGGCTCCGACCACAAGATTGGAACTCTCGACAACAGAACGGTCAAGGACGATTTTGACCTTTTTGCCGTCAATTCCGATGGGGCTGGCATAGCCGGGAACTGCTCCGGCGGCAAGTATCGCCTCATCATCGGCAAACTTGAGTTCAGGAACCATCGCAAGATTGGCAAGCTTGCTCTCGTTGACTTCAAAATCACCGCGAATCATCGCAAAGATAAGCTCTCCGGTACGGGCATTCTGATAGAAGACCGCCTTACCGGTATTTTCCGCCTTGACGCCGAGAAATTCTGCTACTTCTTCAATAGTCTTTCTGCCGGGAGTGGCGACCTCTTCAAGCGGAAGAGCTTCAGATTTCTCAAACTTCCACGCCGCAGTTGCGATCTCTTTATTGGCACGGTATTTGCGGTCGGGAGAAACGAAGATGGTATCCTCTCCGCAATCGCAGATAGCCATAAACTCGTGGGAGACTTTTCCGCCCATCATTCCGGAGTTGGATTCGATGCTCAACACATTGTCAAGTCCGAGACGTTTGAAGATGCGCTCGTAAGCCTCGTGCGCACGGACGTAATATGCTTCAAGATCAGCCTGATCAGTGTGGAAACTGTAGGCGTCTTTCATCGTGAACTCTCTGGTTCTGATGAGTCCTGCTCTCGGACGCGCCTCATCGCGGTATTTGGTCTGGAGCTGATAGACCATCACAGGAAGCTGCTTGTAACTGTTGACCTCGGTACGGATCAGCGCAGTAACACACTCTTCGTGGGTCATGGCAAGCAGCATGGGCTTCTCGTTGCGGTCGGAAAAACGCAGCAATTCCGCTCCGACAGACTCGTAGCGTCCGGACTCCTGCCAGAGTTCGGCAGGCAGTACGACCGGCATCAGGATCTCCTGTCCGTCAATACGGTCCATCTCTTCGCGGATGATCTTCTCGATCTTATCGGTTATGCGCTTGCCCATCGGCAGCAGAGAGTATATTCCGGCAGAAACCGGACGGATATATCCGCCGCGGATCAGAAACTGATGGCTGACAGTCTTGGCATCCTTCGGCAGCTCTTTGAGTCTGCGTCCGGCAAGTTTGCTCATTCTCATAGTATATTACCTCAAAACTCTTTGGCGTTTTCAACAAATTCGTGGTGCAGTGCAATCTGGGCTGCCTCGAAGTGGCGGCGTTCGATGATGAACTGCATATTGACCTGACGCATGCACTGGTCGAGAGCCAGCACGTTGATATCGCTTCCGGCAAGTGCCTTGGACGCACGGGAGAGGAATCCCGGCAGCTTCATATTTGAGCCGAGTACGGAAACAATGGCAACGGCACTGGTGTTGACATCTGCATTCTGGAAAGTCTTGCGGAGTTCAGCCAGACAGTTCTGCAGTCCCGCCTGCTTTTCAGAAACATAGTGAGTGATGGTGTTGGCATTGGTGTTCTTTGCGATGTAGCTCACATTGTTGCGGGCGAAAGCACTCAGAAGCTGGTAGTCATAACCGCTGACACCGACCATCTCGGGATCGAACACCTCAATGGCGATGATGTCGCGTCTGCCGCAAATCATATCCACACGCGGAACGGGAGAAACATACTCTCTGCTGATGAGGGTTCCGGGACTCTTGGGATCGAAAGCATTGGCGACACGGATCGGAATACCGTGAAGCTCCATAGCTTTTGAAGCCTTGGGATGGATCGCCTCCATGGCCATATCAGAGAGCTGATCGGCGATATCGAAGTTGGTGTGACCGATGGTGCGGACTTTATCGACTCCGATAAGTTTCGGATCACCGGTTGAAAGGTGAAACTCCTTGTGGATAACTCCCTCACGCGCCTGGGTCACAACGGCGATTTTGCTGAATGTGATCTCGCTGTAGCCGCGGTCAAACTTAGCCATCACGCCTTCGGCGCACTTGGCGTATCCGGTAACGATCGGCATACAGGTTCCGAAATCCATACCGGTAAGATGCTGCTCGATGGTATCTTCCATTGAGCCGGTCTCCTGATCTTTCCAGCCGGAAAGGTCAACAAAAACGGCATTGACACCGTGTTTCTGCAGAATCAGCGAAGAGTTGAAGGCACTGTGTGCCTCACCGATCGAGCTGAGCATCTCGCGGGCGGCAGGCAGATAATTCGCGCCGCTGAAGTGTCCGAAGCTGCGGAGCTGCATGAGGTTCATCAGGCAGTCACGGGCTCCATCCATACGCTCATTGACAAAATCATCAGCCGCCTTGAGGTCAAGTCCGAGAGACTCAAAACCGTGGTTGATGTCGATCATCATTTTGCGGGTGTTTTCAAGTTTGCTCTGCCACGCCTTGTTATCTCCGGCAGCGAAACTTCCGTAGATACCAGGCTCTGCGGTCTTTTTGTTTTCGAGCAGGGCATTGGTGATGCCGCCGTAAGCGGAAACGACAAAGATGCGGTTGTAAAGTTTTGAGCCCTTGCGGTCGGCGATGAGGATGTTATCCATCAGTTCGCCGAAGCGGCTCATACTGGTTCCGCCGATCTTTTCAACTGTATGCTGTCCCATAATGAAAATTCACACTCCTTTTCTGTCAGAGGTCCTCGATGCGAAGCACCTTGACCGGGGATTGATTGATCGAAAGTATGCCGATTTCGGAAAGCGCACTGCGCATATCCTTTTCGACAGCCGGATGGGTGAGGATGACCAGATTGACTTCTCCATCCTTGCCGCGGGTTTCGTGCTGGATAAGACTGGAGATACTGATGGAACGGTCGGCAAGGATTTGGGTGATGGAGGCGATGACTCCGGGGCAGTCCTTGACCAGCAGACGCAGATAGTAGCGGCTGGAGATCTCTTCCGGAGCAAGCACCTTGTCGAACTGCACTCCCTTGCGGAACGCAGGAATACGGCGGACGCAGTTGCTTGAAAGGTTGCGGGCGGCGTCGATGATATCAGCGACAACTGCACTGGCAGTGGCACGGCGTCCGGCACCTCTGCCGTAGAAGAGAGTCTGATCGACAAAGTCACCGTCGACCATAACTCCGTTGAAGACGTCGGAGATATTTGCCAGCAGAGAACCGTTGGGAATCAGTGTGGGATGGACGCGCATCTGAATACTGCTGTTTTCATCTTTGATGATACCGAGAAGTTTGATCCGGTATCCGAGTTCAGCAGCCCAGCGGATATCTTCGATTTCAAGGTCACGGATACCCTCGACATGAACCGGATCAAGTCCGAACCACTCACCGTAAGCAAGGCTTGCAAGAATGGAGGTCTTGTGAGCGGTGTCAAAGCCGTCGATATCCAGACTCGGATTGGCTTCGGCATATCCCAGTTTCTGGGCGTCGGCAAGAACAGAGGCAAAATCAGCACCCTCACGCTCCATGCGGGTCAGGATGTAGTTGCAGGTTCCGTTCATAATTCCGTAGATGCGGCGGATGCGGTTGGAAGCAAGTCCCTCGCGCAGAGCTTTGATGATCGGAATACCTCCGGCAACGCTCGCCTCGTAGAAGAGATCGGTTCCGGCCTCTTCAGCGGCGGCAAAAAGCTCTTTGCCGTGAAGTGAAAGCAGAGCTTTGTTGGCAGTCACGACCGCCTTGCCGGCCTTGATGGCGTCAAGGATGAATTTTTTGGCGATAGTGGTTCCGCCGACAGTTTCGACGATGATATCGCACTCTTTGATCGCGGAAGCGGCATCTGTTGTGAGAACTCCTGCAGGAACTGTCACTCCGCGGCCAGTAGTAATATCAAGATCAGCTATTTTGGCGACGGTCAGTTTGACACCGTTTCTCTGGGAGATCATATCGCCATTGGCAATAATGTTTTCAGCAACACCGGCACCGACAGTACCGAATCCGATGATTCCAACTTTATATTCTTTCACTGTAAATCCCTCCGTTTTGGATAGAGTTGATCATATACATACACACATTTATATAATATAGCATGCTCAATTGCTTTTGTAAATACATTCAAGCTGAAACTTTGCATCTTTTAACGCTTGTTTTTGCCATTTTTCGCGTCTGATACGCTGTTCCGCTCCGTATACTGCACAAAAGAAGATGGGGCAAGCAGAAAATCAGCAGAGAAAACCGCCATCACTGCGGCGGAGTTTACCCGGAGTGACACCTTTTTTCGCCCTGAATATGCGCGAAAAATAATTATGGTCATTGAAACCGCACTCTGCAGAGATCTCCTTGATCGTTTTTCCGGAGTCAGCAAGCAGAGTTTCGGCATACTCAAGACGTCGGGTGATTATGTATTCAGTGGTTGTCGCACCGAGGGTTTCACGGAATAGGCGGTTGAGGTAATTCACGGTTATTCCGCACTCGTCAGCAACGCTTCCGGCAGAGAGCATCGGATCGGAGAACTCCCTGTCTATCAGACTCTTGGCACGGAAAAGCATATTGGCTGCTCCGGTATGTCTGGTTCCGGCATTCAATATTCCGCTCAAAGCGAGCAGAAAAAATCCCTGCGCTGACATTTTATCGCTTTTGTAAACTGCAAAAAACTCCCGTATATACCGGCAGACCTCACGCGGAACACTGCGGCAGTAATGGGGGAAATCCGCCCCCGGTATATCAGGATATTTTGCCGCATACTCCGGAACAAACTGATTGCCTCCCGGCTCTTCGTAGACAAAATAGCTCTCCTTTTCCGGAGGATCAGCGTGAAAACGGCAATCGCCGTACCAGTCAAAATGTATACACCACCTTTCAACTGCACTGTCGGCAACTGTACAATGCAGCACCCCCGGAGGAATGAGTATCACACTGCCGGGGAAACACTCACACACCTTATTTTCAAGAATCACCCTGCCGGTGCCGGATGAGAACCATACCAATTCAAAATCGTAAAGTCTCCGGTTGGGTTCAATACGGCGGGTCTGCCAGATACCATGCCAGACACTTCCGAGAGTTATTGTAAAATTTCCGTTATCCATCAAAATTTCCAAATAATCGTGTTTTATGCTAATATAACGTTATTTTCACTGTTTTTCAAAGCAAAAAAGCACTTTTTGTGCTATAAATAATTGTTTTATCCTCTGTTAAAAGCAGCGGTTCAGGCGTATATTTCTTTTATTCCAATCATTCAAAATATTTCAGGAAATCACAAATTATGCGTTGGCACGAAAAGATATACTCCCGCATGCTGATCGACAATCATATCACTGACTGCGATCCGTCATATATGAAAAAATTCTCTCCGGAAAATTACGTTGATATGATCAAAACCGCCGGAGTCAGCAGCTCAATGGTCTACGCCTGCGACCATAACGGCAACTGCTACTATCCGACCAAAGTCGGACACGTCCACTCCGGCATTGCCGGACGTGATATTTTCGGGGAAACGATTTCCGGACTGCGGAAAAACGGCATTTCCCCGATTGCCTATTACACAATTCTCTATCATAATGACTCCGCCAAACGTCTGCCGGAGGCGCGCATGCGCGACATCAATGGCCTCGAGCGCAACGGACGCTACCGTTTTGTCTGCCCCAACAGCTCTGCTGCAGAGGAGTTTTTCAAATCCCAGATCGCAGAAATTTTGAACTATGATGTCGATGGTATCTTTATAGATATGACCTTCTGGCCGATGGTCTGCCAATGCGATAACTGCAAAGCAAAGTTCGGCAAACCGATACCGCAGATCATAGACTGGAACAATCCGGAATGGGTGACGTTCCAGCGTTTCCGCGAGGACTCTATGGCGGAGTTCGCCGCACGGCTCACCGGATTCTGCCGCAAGACTAAACCAGGCGTGTCTGTGACCCATCAGTTTTCACCGGTGCTTCACGGCTGGTTTCTCGGTCAGAGTTCAGGAATTGCCGCCGCCAGCGATTATGCATCCGGAGACTTCTACGGCGGAAAACTTCAGCAGCGGCTCGGCGTCAAGGTTTTTGACGCTTACTCCGCTTATCACCCCTGCGAATTTATGACCAGCAGATGCGTCTCTCTGCAGGATCACACCTCGACAAAATCACCTGACGAGCTTTTTATCCACGCCCTTACCACACTGGCGAACTCCGGATCATATTTTTTTATCGACGCCATAAATCCGGATGGAACTCTCGAAAAGAAGTTTTACAACTCACTGGGAAAGGTCGTTGAGAAACTTGAGCCGTATAAAAACGTCATAGCCAAACACACTCCGGGACTTGACGCCAAAGTCGGAGTATACTTCTCAATGTCCAGCTGCGTCGACTCATCTCTCAACGGCGTGAATCTGGCAAGTTTCAGCGACAAACGGACTAATATGGACTTCAGACACAACGCTGTTCTCGACGAGGTGTTGGGAACCGGTGAAGTGCTGAACAAAATGCATATTCCGTATGAGATCATAACTGATTCGACAACAGATATTTTCCGCTTTGAAGCGATCATTGTCAACAATGCCCAATATATGACATCCGAAGAAATCGAGCGGCTGAAAAAATTTGTTTCTGACGGCGGAACACTCATCGCCACCGGCAAAACCTCACTGCGTGACCGTTTCGGATATACGACCGGAAACTTTGCCCTTTCCGATGTGTTGGGAGTGAGTTATTCCGGAAATGACAGCGGCAGAATCAGCTATCTGTCAACGGACGGCAATTTGATACTCTCATCGCTTTCCGCACCGCTGGTCAAAGCGACCGGAGCAACTGTAAAGGGCGTTGTAAATCTTCCGGATTTTCCGGTAGATGATCCAGAAATGTATGCTTCGATCCACTCCAATCCTCCGGGAAAAAACAGCGAATATGCCGGATATACGGTAAACACCTGGGGTAAAGGCAAAGCGGTCTATCTTTACAGCAGTTTTCTTGCTCTCCGCCAGTATACTCAACAGAGCTTTGCCAGAGAAATACTGTCGGAGTATCTGCCGGAATTTGTGGTATCAGAAGAAAATCTCCCCGGTTCTGCGGAAGTAACCAAACTGAAATCAAAAGATGGCAAAACCATTCTGGTTGGAATAGTCAACTATCAGGATGAGCTGCCCAATCTGCCGCTTTACAATGTAAAACTGACCCTGAAGCTGGATGAAGATTTTATTCCGTGTTCCATCCGTCGTGCTTCGGATGGCAGCGAATGCAGATTTTCTGCAGGCAGCAACACTGTAACTTTGATTACAGAGTGCCTCGGTGATGGTGAAATATTTGAAATTTCTTCAAAATAACGGAGTTTAAAAATGAGCGAAAAAAGTCAATCTATCCGCAATGAATTTGCCAGAACCAATGGAATATTTCGCCTTGCCCCCGCCTGGGTTCCCAGAGCATTCTGCATCCCCGGCAGACGCATCAAACTGCACCCGGATGACTACTATGCACTCGGCGGCAAACGGGGTGGAATCGATGAACGCTGGCTCGCCAGCACCACTTTTGCCGACAATGGACCGGATACCCCTCCTTACGAAGGAGTGAGCCATATTGTAACAACCGACAGCATGATTCCGTTGACCGATGCTGTGGAAGAACTCGGCGCAGAACTCATCGGAGAACGCATCTGGAACCAATACCACTGCTGGCCCGTCTATTCAAAATTCTTTGACAACCTCGGCCCCCTGCCCCACCACATCCACCACGACGATGCTCACGCAGCTCTGGTCGGAATGCGCGGCAAGCCGGAAAGCTATTACTTTCCGGAGCAGCTCAACAACCACGGCGGCCACTTCCCCTTCACCTTTTTCGGCCTCGAGCCGGGAACGACCAGAGAGCAGGTCAAAGAGGCTTTGATGAACTTTACCAAAGGCGACAACAAAATAACCAACCTTTCAAGAGCCTACCGCCTTGAACCGGGAACCGGCTGGGACGTTCCTCCCGGCGTTCTGCACGCTCCGGGAAGCCTCTGCACCTATGAGCCGCAGGTTGCAAGCGACGTCTATGCCATGTATCAAAGCCTTGTCGACGACCAGATCATCTCTGAGGATCTCCTCTGGAAGAACACTCCTCCCGAAAAGATCGGCGACTTCGACTATCTGCTCGACGTCATCGACTGGGAACTCAACCTTGATCCGGAGTTCGTCAAAAACCGCTTTATGCGTCCTGTCGATGCACAGGATCGTCAAAAGATGATTTCAAACGGCTATATCGACCAGTGGATCTGCTACCGCTCACCGGCGGTTTCTGCGAAGAAGCTCACCATTCTGCCCAATCAGGAGGTCACCATAACTGATGAAGCCGCTTACGGTTTTATCATGATGCAGGGCTACGGTTCAATCAACGGATTGCCGATAGAAACTCCGGCACTGATCCGCTTCGGCGGACTCACCTTTGATGAATACTTCGTTTCCGAAGCAGCCGCCAAACGCGGAGTTGTCATCAAAAACAACTCAAAGAGCGAGCCGATTGTCATGCTCAAACACTTCGGTCCGGAAAATCCGGAGTGGTGCAGAATGTTTGCCAAATAAATCCTGCAGCACCGGCAGCTGTTTGAAGCGGAGCTTGAATGCTCCGCTTTTTTTGTTGTTTTTTCTTGAAAAAAAAGCTGATTTGGAGTATATTTTCCTGTACGACTGTTTTACAAATATTTTAACGGGAAAAACAAATGCAGTATATAAATTATTCCGCCAGAGTCGAAGTACGGGAGTCTTATGATATTATTGTTTCCGGAGGCGGTGTCGCCGGTGCTGCAGCAGCCCTTGCCGCTGCCCGCGACGGCAAAAAAGTTCTGCTGATCGAAAAGACCACCCTGCTCGGAGGTCTTGCCACAATAGGCCTTATCAACTACTTTGTTCCGATGTGCAACGGCAACGGAACAAAGATCATCAAAGGTATGGCAGAAGAATTTTTCCGGCTCTCCATCAAAAACGGCTACCATACCATACCTGAAGTCTGGCAGAATGGCAAAACGCCGGAAGATCCGCTCAACAGTCCCCGCTACACCACACGTTACTCGGCGCAGATATTCGCACTCGAATTGACCAAACTGCTCGATGATGCCGGAGTGACTTTGCGTTTTGACTCCATCGTCACCGATACAATTATGGAAAATGGTGTCTGTCAGGGAATCATCGTTGAAAGCAAAAGCGGCAAGGAGTATTTCCCCGCCAAAGTCTTTATCGACACCACCGGTGACGCCGATCTGCTTGCCAGAGCAGGAGTTCCGACCATACAGGGCAAAAACTATCTCACTTACATCGGCTACACCGTGAGTTTCGACACCTGCCGCAAAGCCCTTGAATCAGGAAAAATCCGCGACATTTACGGTCACTGCACAGGCGGCAGAGCCTCTCTTTACGGAAAAAATCATCCGGAAGGCATCCCGTTCTTTACCGGAACGACCGGCGATGATGTCACCAATTATCTGCTCATCAATCAGAAAATGATGCTCGAAGAGTTGAGTCATGATGTCCCCGGCGACCGGGACTGTGTAACGCTCCCGACCATGCCGCAGTTCAGAACCACCAGATGTATCAAAGGTGAACATATTCTTTCCACCGATGACGTCTATCATCACTTCAACGACTCAGTCGGAGCAATCTGCGACTTCGACAATCGCCACAAGCTCTATGAGATACCTTACCGCACTCTCTGCAGCAGCCACGCCGCAAATATCCTCACGGCAGGACGCAGTGCCGCGGCAACCGGTTACGCATGGGATGTGCTGCGCGTGATTCCGCCTGCCATCATTTCCGGTGAAGCCGCAGGTTTTGCCGCATCAATTATGATCGACGAAAATACTTCTGCTGTCAACTGCAATATTGATAAACTGCAGAACATCCTTGCCAACAATGATGTGATGATCCACTTCGATGACGCACTCGTTCCCGGAGAGGCACTCGAGAAACAGAAAAGCGCAGCATCCACCGAGGTACACTATTGATTTGGACAGATAAAAGTTATCCGGATTCCGGATCGAGCATCATCTGCACAGGCTCACGCCGCAAAGAGTTTACGGTAAACCTGTTACTCTCAATCTGCGGCGGTCTGATGTATGCTCTTGCGCTGGTTCCGTGCAATCTGGAGTTTTTCGCTTTTATCTCCCTCGTGCCGCTGCTTGCGGTGCTTATGCGCAGCCGTCTGATCGAAGCCCTGCTGTTCAGCTGGATATGGGGCATCAGCTGGAGTTTCTGTTCGTATTATTTTCTGCGGGAAATAGATCCGGTCATTCCATATCTGATGGCTCCGGTAATGGCTCTGTGGCCGACAGTCTGGGGCGTTGCAGTAAACAGGCTATTCTACCACACCCTCGTACCGGCGAAGATTTCCTGCCGGGGCATTGACGCCGTCAGGGATTACCTTAAAAAGGGCATTAAACCGGGAAACATGCTGATTTTTTCCATCGGTGCAGCGGCCCTTTTCACCCTCATTGAGTGGACACGATGCAAGCTCTTCACATGGAACGATTTCAGCGTCACCCAATACCGTAATCTTCCACTGATCCAGCTTGCTTCTGTTACCGGAAGCTACGGCGTCGGCTTTATGGTTGCCCTTGGAAACACAGCTCTCTTTTCGCTCTTTTTCAAACGCGCCAGAGTTGCCGCCATTCCCCTGCTCTCTCTGATACTGCTGGTTCACGTCTGGGGATATTTCAGGGTGCAGAGTATAGAAGCAGTTGAAAACTCCAAAAAGTGCCATATCTGGAAACCTGTACTTATTCAGGGAAATCTCTCCCAAAGGCGCAACGCCACTATCGACGAGGCAAAAGAGGCCATCGACATCTATCGTGATCTCACCCTGAAAGCCCTTAAGGATAATCCGGAAAACCGCTTTATCATATGGCCGGAAGCGGCAATTCCGCTGCCTTTTCACTCCTCGCGCGACTTGAGAAAATACCATCTTGATCATCCTTACTGGCAGCTCTGCCTTGAATACCAGAATACTCTCCGCAATCTTACAACCATCCATAACTGCGATATGCTTATAGGTTCACTGGACTACACCCTTCCTACCGGAGCCGTACAGCCGGAAGCCACCAACAGCGCACTCTTTTTCAAGTCAGGATACCGGCTCTGCCGCAAGTACGACAAGATCCACCGGGTTCCGTTTGGTGAATATATCCCGTTCCGCAGCCTTCTTCCCCGCTTCATCACTGACTATATTGATATGGGACGCGATATCGTGCCGGGAAACGATCCGACTCCGATACAGCTTACAGACAAAGTCTTCGCCGGAACCGCAGTATGCTATGAAGGCGTCTTCGGATACCTCTCAAGAGAGTACGCAAAGCGCGGAGCAAATGTGTTGGTCGTACTGTCAAACGATGCCTGGTATCCCAAGAGCAGCGAACCGGAACAGCACCTCGCAAACGCCGTAATGAGAAGCGTGGAAACCGGTCTGCCCATGGTAAGATGCGGAAATAACGGCGGCTCCGGCGTTGTGACTCCTGTCGGAAGATTCACCCAGTGCTATTCAGAAAACGGACAACGTCCGGAACTCTGGCGCGGCAGATCTGTAACCGGAGTTGAAGTAAAAATAACTCCTGATACCAATAGAACGATCTACGTCAGATACGGAAACTTTTTCATTGTAATTCTGACAATTACCGTATTTTTCTGGATACTGTATGCAGCAAGACAGGAACTGAAAAAGATATTAAGCTGCATTTGCAATAAAACGGGGGGAACCAATGAACCTGACCTTTGATTGTTATGAGTGCGTATTGAAACAGGCTGTTCTGCTTGCGAAAGATATTCCGGGCGATGACAGAAAACGCAGAGAAATAATGCTTGAAATGCTCGATTTCATCCGGCACAATGCCGAACATATAGTACCTCCGGAAATGGCGTTATATCTCTTCGGGGTATTTGAGCGCGAAACCGGCATCCATGATCAGTTGCGGGAAATCAAAATAAAGTCCACCAAACTCGGACTTGAGCTGCTCGATGAATTCAGACCTCTGGTTAACGCCTCCAGTGATCCACTGAAAACCGCTATCAGAATATCCATCGGCGGAAATATCATCGACTACGGAGTAAATCCAAACTATCAGCTTGCTGACGCGGCAGATGAGATACGCAAAGCTCTGGATATGCCATACGATCAGGCCGCTCTCGATGATCTGGCAATGAGAATACGGAGCGCGAAGCAGGTATTCTATATGCTGGATAACTGCGGAGAAGCTGTTCTCGACCGTCTGGTACTCGAAAATATTCCCGGGAAGGTCGTTGTCGGAGTAAGAGGAAAACCTGCAGTCAATGACGTCACCCGTACAGAAGCTCTCGAATCCGGAATAACCGATTGGGAAATCGTCGATACCGGCGTCGGAGCTCCGGGAGTTCTGCTGGATAAGGCTCCGGCGGATTTCCTTGATGCCATGAAAAAAAGCGACCTTGTCATCACCAAGGGACAGGGCAACTTTGAAAGTCTTGAGTCAAATTTCACAGAAAAACCGCTCTACTTTCTTATGCGCATAAAGTGCAAAGTGATTGCTCAGTTTCTGAAAGTTCCGCTCGGCTCGATACAGATCATCGGCAGAAACCTCTGACCGGCAGCCAAACACATCAGCTTCCTGTCATTCCGTGTACGTTGCATCTGTTTTTGCAGTAAAAAAACGCAGCCCATACAAGGGCTGCGAAATCGTACAACGGCACATTCAAAAGCAGGGAGTTCAAATCTCAACCGCACCGACGCAGAAGCAAGGCGTGAGATCGCCCGCAAGGCGTCTACCTTCAGCTCGAGCGGGAGAAGAGTTTATGTACACTGCTTTCCAAATCCTGACGCCAGGCGTCACCTGCCAGTCCGGCGTCGAGCGTATGGATCATCGTCAGCTGATTGGAGTGATAAAAGCAGGATAATCCCAGCAGCGAAAACAGCCACATGCTGAAACTGACATCGGCAATGAGTTCCTTCCTGCGGGCGGTATCAAACACCTCACGCAGAGCGTCATTCTCTTCACTGCGGACACCATTCAAGACGTCAGCGCACTCTCTGCCCTCAAGGTTCGCCCATGCGAGCAGACGCCACAAATCAGGATGTTCTTTGTGCACGCGGAGAAATGAGGCAAAAACTATCCGGCTCAACTCTTCCGGATGTGCCTTTGCCTCCTCAACCACGCTCGACGAACAGAGCTTTACGCTGTTGAACACTTCGAGCAGTGCCGCCTCAAATAATTTCTGTTTGGAACCGAAATAAGCGTATATACGCTGCTTGTTGACGCCGGCATTAGCTGCAATATCATCCACGGTCGTTCCGCTCAAACCTGATGCGGAAAAACAGCTGACCGCAGATGACAGAATTTTGCGCCGCGTATTTACGGCGCGGGCCTGCAGCTTTTCAGCCATCAGTCAGCGAGCCATCTGCTGATGTTTTCCGCAACGAATGCGTCATCATGCAGATGGGGATAGGCATCGTGAACGCGGGTGATTTCCTCGCTCTGTCCGGGAGAAAGCACCTCGGCAGGATTCAGACACCAGATACCGGGGAGCAGTCCCTGACGGTGCAGAACCTCGTGGATTCCGGGAATACATCCGGCAAATCCGTTGGCGGGATCAAAGAACGCGGCATTGCTGTCGGTAACCTGAACATTGCGGGTGAGAAGTTCGGCAGGAACGTCTTTGCCGGAATCGATGATATCGTGGATCTCATCGAGCAGTTCGACAGCTTTTTTCGTCCAGCAGCACCAGTGGCCGAGAAGTCCGCCCTTGATACGCAGAGCTTTGTCTCCGAAGCGGTATTCGGTCAGGAGATCGATGATGATGTTGTCGTCGTTTCCGGTATAAAGGGTGATGTCGTTCTCTTTACCGGCCTCGGCGACGGCGCGCACCACATCGAGCGTGCAGTAACGGTTGAAGGGAGCCATCTTGATGGCAAGGATATTGTCGATCTTGGCAAATTCTTTCCAGAAGTCGTAGGGAAGAATACGTCCGCCGACGCTGGGCTGAAGGTAGAAACCGATGACCGGCATGATCTCTGCGATTTTTGCGCAGTGCTTGAGCATAGCGTCAACGGAATCTCCGGCAAAGGCACTCAAGCTCAACAGAGCGGCATCGTAGCCGTTGGCGGCCTCGAACTCCGCCTCGTAGACAGCCTGTTCGGTCTTGCCGCAGACGCCGCCGACCTTGAGGATCTTTTTACCGGTGCGCTCGCTCCACTCGTCGATGAATCCGGCGGTTTTGGAGAGAACAGGCTCAAAGAGTCCGATTTCCGGCTTGCGGATCTCGAACTGGGTGGAGTGGACTCCGACGGCGATACCGCCGACTCCGCTGTCGATGTAGTAGCGGCAGAGTGCGCGCTGGTGAACGGGGGAAAACTTGCGGTCGGCATCAAGGGCAAGCGGCTGCGCAGGAATAACACAGCCCTTTCTGACATTTGCCAACACTGCCGGATCAATATCACAAATCTTTTTCATTTTCTATATCTCCTCACTGAATCTGTACCAGTAGATGTCCTTTTTGTAAAACATCCATCACACACCAAATATACCATAATGCAGGAGTTTTGTCAAACACGCAAAACGATATATTTGTTGCGGCAGGATGCGGGGACAGCTCCCGATATTAGAATTTTCCGTTATTGACCTCAAAGTGGGTGGGTTTGCCGATGGAAATTCCACCGTCGGCAAGCCACTTTGCCTGCCACATGATCATCTGCTCCATGGACACCGTGGGATAACCGAAAAGACGGCACATCTTACCGGCGTTGTTGAGGTAGCCGAGGTCCACTGTCGCCGTCACGTTGTTCTTGTTGAGCAGCGAGATGAGCGAGCGCGGTCCGCGGAACGATACATTGATGGTCGATGCACCGAGCGAGTATTTGAGGCTGTTCGGATTGACGACCGTCAGGCTCGAAACAACGATCTCGCGTGTTT
>JAZQTR010000065.1:0-10288 GCA_045630865.1 Victivallaceae bacterium | reverse complement strand
TCGTCATTGCCATTGCAAGGCAATTCGTATTGTAGATGGGAAAGCATCTGTAATTGCAGAAAACTGTGTTGCTTGTGGTGAATGCGTAAAAGTCTGCCCATCGCATGCTAAAAAGATTCGGACTGATCTTCCCAGATTGCGGCAATTGCTCGGAACTAATGTAAAGCTTTACGCATCAATTGCACCGAGTTTTACAGCATACTTCCCTGGTACAACTATCGGACAACTTGCAACGGCATTGAAAAAAATTGGTTTTGCCGGAGTCGCTGAAACCGCTGTCGGGGCCCAAACGGTCAGCTGTCAAACTGCAGATTTTTTGAAAAACACAAAGCTGAGCATTGTTATTTCAAGTGCATGTCCGGCATGTGTTGATTATATAAGGAAATATCACCCCAAATATACTGCCAATATTGTTCCGTTGTATTCTCCTGTTATGGCCCATTGCCAAATGATCAAAGAGCAGTTCGGCGAGGATTGCAAGGTAGTATTTTTTGGCCCGTGTGCTGCAAAAAAGAACGAGGCGGATCGTAATCCGGAAACTCTTTCTCTGGCTGTCACCTTTGCAGCTCTCGAAGAATTGCTTGAGGAAAATGGAATTTCCCCCATGGCAGAGCCTGAGTCCACGCTTTTTATGGAATCGGCGGAAGAGGGTCGTTTTTATGCCATCGAAGGCGGAATGAACGATACGTTGCGTGATGACAATCGTGGAGTCCGTTATATATCTGTTTCCGGTTTGGACAATCTGGATCGTATGCTTCGCTTCTACAACGGCACTGTCGGTAAACGCAAGATCTTTTTGGAAGCCCTTGCCTGTCCGGGCGGCTGCATCAATGGTCCTGTGATTCCGGCAGCACATGCCGGCGGTCTTGATGTTATAGCTGAAACAGACAGAATCAGCACAATGGAGTCAAGTTCCAAACGGAGCGAACAAAAAAATATTGAATGGAGTTTCTCTGCTGAATCATTGCCGGAGTTCCATGCTTCAGAAAAAGAGATCACCATTGCACTGGCCAGAGTTGGAAAACTTACCAGAGAGGATGAACTCAATTGCGGTGCTTGCGGTTACAATACCTGCCGTGAGTTTGCGACTGCTCTGCTTCAGCACAAAGCAGAAGAGGCAATGTGTCATACCTATCTGAGGAAAAACTTTGAACGTACCAGTAATGCTTTGATCCGTTTCATTCCGGCAGCAGTGGTTATGGTCGATGAAAACCTCAACATTTGCGAATGTAATCGGAATTTTGCCATAATGAGCAAGATGACCGAGGTTTACGACGCACTCGGCAACCTGAATACAATTGCCATCGACAATGTGCTGCCCGGATTCGCTGAATTGTTTTCCAGCGTCATCAGCAACGGCGGTGAAATTGAGAAATTCAATCAGAAGCTGCAGGATAAAATCGTTAATATCAGTGTATTTCCCATCGCGCATGGAAAATCTGCAGGAGCTGTAATTCAGGATATCACCAAGAATGAATTGCAGCGGGAACATATCGCAGAAAAGGCGCGCGAAGTCATCCGTAAAAATGTGTTGACCGTTCAGCAGGTGGCGCGTCTTTTCGGTGAACACGTTGCCGATACAGAAATATTGCTCAACGAAATTGCCGGAAGTTACGAGCGGCGCGGAGGAAACTGATGTATTCGCAACTGTTCGTGGAAATAGAATCGTTCCAGTTCACCAAAACCGGTCAGGCGGCGTGCGGAGACGATATTCAGATCAAGGTTCTGAAAGACGAGAACCGTCATCTTGCGGTTCTTTCTGATGGTCTCGGCAGCGGAGTCAAGGCCCATGTCCTTGCGAACATGACCACAACGATGGCTCTGCGCTATCTGCAATCCAACATGGATACACTGCAGTCTGTAGAAACGATCATGGGCTCTCTGCCGGTTTGTGAAGTCAGAAAAATCAGTTATTCCACTTTTTCAATGATTGATCTGCGTCTGGGCGGTATTACAAGAATTGTTGAGATGGGCAACCCGCAGTATATTCAATTGCGTGGCACTGAAGAAATTCAACCGCTGAAGCATGAAACCATTGTATCTAAACATTGGCCTGATCGTCAGGTAGAATGCTACGAGTTGAAGATGGAACCAGGAGACCGTTTAATTGTAAGTTCTGATGGCGTTACCCAATCCGGACTTGGAGAGGGACCGCAATATCGTTTCGGCTGGCGTCGTTCCGGCGAAATGGCGTATGCACAGGAGCGGGTGGCAAGCAATCCTGAAATATCTTCGTTTTCCCTGGCGCGTTCTATTGCCTATCAGGCATATGGAATTTCAAAAAACACTTGCAAAGACGATATTTCGTGCATGGTCATTTACATGAGAAAGCCTCGTGTGATGCGTATTCTGACCGGTCCTCCGTTTCATAAAGACCATGATACAGACTTTGCAAACCGTGCCGATTTGGGTGAAGAACACACGATTATATGCGGCGGAACAACTGCCAATATTTTGGAAAGAGTCACCGGCAAAATGGTTGAAATAGATATTTCAAAGCTCCGGCGGGATGATAAACTTCCCCCGGCAGGCAGACTGCCCGGAGTCGCAATGGTGACTGAAGGAATCCTTACGCTGACGCGGGTGTGCAAAGCTCTTGAGGACTCCGAGCCAATAGAGAATCTTCCTGTAACAGCACGGAAGATTATCGAAATGATGATGCAGCACGACAGAATCGAATTTGTTGTCGGAACAAAAGTAAATGAATCCCATCAGGATCCGAGCCTGCCGCAGGATTTGGAATTGCGCCGTGGAATAACCCGGCGAATATCAGCGGCACTGAATCAGAAATTCCGCAAGGAAACGGAAATAACATTCTTTTAACCAAAAGGAGAAAAAAATGAAAAAAATGCAACTTGAAATCTGTTGCGGAACCACCTGCTACATGCTGGGTGCAAATCGTCTGCTGAACATTGAAAACGAAATGCCGTCAGATCTGCGCGGCAAAACTGATGTCCGTGCACTGCCCTGCATGGGACTCTGCAATGAAAAAGATCTTTCCGGTGCTCCTTATGTGAAGCTTAATGGCCAGGTCATCGAAAACGCTACCGCTGAAAAAATCTATGAAAAAATGAGAGCCCTGCTCGAGGAGTAAGAGATGATTGACGGTTCTGTTTTTTTGAGACGGGAGTTGATGATCCGTTTCGTCCGGGCGTTTAACAACGGCTCTCTGGAAACGGAACTGGATCGTTTCCCCGTGGAGATGCGTCCCCGGCAGGGTCACTCCAGCCGGTGCTGCATCTACCGCGATCGGGCGGTTATTAAATACCGCCTGATGAATCTTCTGGGATTTTCCTGTGAAGAAGAAACTGATGAAGCTAGAACGCTTGCTTCTTATTACAAAGAAGCAATTACAAGAGAGAAGCCCGCTGATGTTGCAAATAAACTTCCGTTGTCGGTTTGCGAAGCCGGTTGTTCCGAGTGTCCGAGTGCCAAAGTGGTGATAACCGGAAACTGCCGCGGATGTTTCTCGCGTCCCTGTATGTACAGCTGCCCGAAAAATGCAATATCGGTAGTAAATCAGGTTTCCACCATTGACTACAACAAATGTGTCAAATGCGGAAAATGTACCTCTGTTTGTCCTTATCATGCGATTGTCAAAACCACAGTCCCCTGTGAGGATGCCTGTCCTACCGGTGCCATTCACAAGGATAGTGACGGACATACCAGAATTGATATGGATAAATGTATATCCTGCGGCAACTGTTTTGCCAAGTGTCCCTTCAGTGCCATTTTGGAGCGTTCCCAAATGCTGGATGTCATGAAGGCTCTGAAGAACAATGAGAAAGTTGTGGCAATGGTTGCTCCCGCAGCAGCCTCACAGATCGCAGGAACTATTGAACAGCTTTTTACCGCCGTGAGCAAACTCGGTTTCACCGATGTGATTGAAGTTGCTCTCGGTGCTGAAGATACTACTGCCCATGAAGCAGAAGAGTTCCGGGATAAAATGAATGCCGGAGAAAAACTTATGACGACAAGCTGTTGTCCGGCATACGTGGAATTGGTAAGGAAATTTATTCCGGATTTTATGCAATATGTCTCTTCCACTCCCAGTCCGATGATCTTTGCAGCAGAGATTGCCCGCCGGGAACATCCCGGATGCAAAGTTGTTTTTGTCGGTCCTTGCGTAGCCAAGCGGGTTGAAGCCGCCCGGAAAAACATTGACTATGTCTTGAGCTTTGAAGAACTCTTTGCCATGCTTGCCGGCAAAAATATCGATGTCATGTCCTGTGAGCCGTGGCCGATTCCCCGCCCGGCAATTGCTACAGCGCGGAATTTTGCCAGAAGCTGCGGTGTGACTGAAGCAGTAATTGCTGAACTCGGCGGCTTCAAGGATGATTTCAAACTTGAAGCAAAAGCAATCAATGGTATTGATAAAAAGACTATTGCCATGCTGAAAATGTATGCGGCAGGGAAAATACCGGCAAACTTCCTGGAAGTTATGAGTTGTCCCGGCGGATGCGTTAATGGACCGTGTTCGCTGAAAAAATGATTTTTGAGCGTTTGTCTCAATAAAAGGAGATATCACTATGTTTATGGAACCCACATTCCGCTGGTATGGTCCGGAAGATCCTGTTCCGTTGAAATTCATTCCGCAGACCGGAGCTACTGGAATTGTAACTTCATTGCACTATATTCCTTACGGTATCTTATGGACACAGGATGCCATTATGGAGCGCAAAAAGATTGTTGAAGATGCAGGAATGACTTGGAGCGTTGTCGAAAGTCTGCCTGTGCATGAGGATATCAAAACAGCCAGCGGTTCGTATAAACGTTATCTGGAACTTTACAAACAATCCATCCGCCATCTCGGACAGTGCGGTATAAAGACTATCACCTACAATTTTATGCCGGTGCTGGATTGGATACGTACCGACTTGCATCATGAGTTGCCTGACGGTTCCAGAGTGCTTTACTTCAACCAGATCGAATTTGCGGTCTTCGAACTGCTTATCCTGCGCCGCAAAGGAGCGGAAAAGGATTATTCTGCCGAAACCATTGCAAAAGCTGAAGAGATGTACCGCAATATGAGCGATCATCAACGCTTTGTTCTGACCCGTTCCATCATTGACAACTTTCCCGGTTTCAAGGGTGTGACGCTGGAAAACATCCGCACCATGCTTGCCAAATACGAGAATTTCTCATCCGAGCGTCTGCGCGAAAATCTGGCGGCATTTCTTAATGAAGTTGTGCCGGTCGCGGAAGAGTGGGGCTGCCGCATGGTTATCCACCCTGACGATCCTCCGCGTTCAATTCTCGGTTTGCCCCGTATTTTCAGCAATCTTGATGATATCAAATCTCTGCTTGCGATATCCGACAGCCCTGCCAACGGCATTTGTTTCTGTGCCGGAAGTTTCAGTGCCAGAGAGGATAACGATGTGGTGGAAATGTTCAAGGCGTGTGCAAGCCGCGTGGGATTTCTGCATCTGCGCAGTACTCAAGTCCAGAACGGTGACTTCTTTGAAGCTCCCCACCTTGAGGGACGGGTTGACATGTATGAATTGGTCAAAGCCATCTGTGACGAACAGATCCGGCGCAAAGCTGAAGGCAGAGAAGACTGGCGTATTCCGTTCCGTCCCGACCATGGTGCGGACATCATGGACGACCTGCTGAAGCAGCCCAATCCGAATCCGGGATACGGTGGTCTCGGAAGAATGCGGGGACTTGCAGCCCTCCGTGGATTGGAATATGGTATCATGCGTTCATTACATCCGGAAGTGGAGTTCAAATGATGAGTTGTTTTCAGAAAAAAGTATTGCGACTGCCGAAAAACTTGCTGAGATAAAAATTGTTCCGGTTCTAGTTCTCAATTCGGTAGAAGAAGGATTAAAAGTTGGTGAAATCCTTGTTTCAGAGGGTGCCATGAGACACATTTTCCTTGGGGTGTGGTCCACTTCAAGGCAGAAAAAGAGCAGAAAAAATCAGTGTAAGAAGTTGAAATAAAGGAGTTTAAAAAAGAATGGTCGGGGTTAGAGGATTTGAACCTCCGGCCTCTGCGTCCCGAACGCAGCGCTCCAGCCAGACTGAGCCACACGGCGCAGCCGAGCCTGAGCGAAGCGAAGGCACCCATCCCCAGCGAATGACTTGCTTGAGCAGATGCAGAATGGTGGAAAGCAATCACTTGTTTTTTGAATCCAAAAAACAAATACCGCAAAAATAAAAGCAACTGCGAACAAATCATAATTTGAGAAAGCAGTTGCTTGTTTTTTTGCCGTGATTGCGCCCGGTGTTTCCTGATTTGGGCAAAAAATGGTCGGGGTGAGAGGATTTGAACCTCCGGCCTCTGCGTCCCGAACGCAGCGCTCTAGCCAGACTGAGCCACACCCCGACTTATGTCGTCGTTTATGTAATATATACGCTGTTTTGGTTTTTGCAAGCGGTTTCCCGCTTTTTTTTATATTTTATGCGGATTTTTACTTGCCGTTCTACGTAAAAAAACGTCCGCTTTCCGGATTGCGGAGGGGGCGGACGTAATACAGGGAGCTTTTTTAACCTAAAAACTTTGTTCCGATCTTTAGAATCGTTCCCAGCTGGAATACTGTAAATGCGCTGATGTATGCCAGAGTGAACAACGCACCGGCTTCGATGAACGCCATTTTCCAGGAGTTCAGTTCGCGTTTGATTATCGCCAGTGTCGCAAGGCAGGGAATTGACAGCAGACAGAACAGCATTATGCAGAATGCCTGAAGCGGAGTATATGTTCTGATCAGCTGTTCGCGCAGCGGCTGGGAGTCTTCATCTGCTTCACCTGCGGCAAAAAGTATTCCCATCTGGGCGACGAAAACCTCTTTGGCTGCCAGAGCTCCGATGGAGGCGGTCGCAGCGCGCCAGTCAAAACCGATGGGCTTGAAGGCAGGCTCGAGGAATTTACCGATACGTCCGGAAAAGGTGTACTCCATCTTTTCTGCGAGTCTGGCGTTTTCCAGAGCTGTGATCTTTTCCTGCTGCTCTTCGGTAAGTTGTGCGGCTCCCTGCCGGACTGCAGTGATCTGCGCGTCATAATCGGCGGAAAACACCTTTTTCTCCGGAAAGTTGTTGCAGATATAGAGGATGACACTTGCCGCAAGGATGAGGGTTCCCGCCTTCTGCAGGTACATTCTGCCGCGGTCCCACATATGGAGCATCAGGCTTTTGGCAGTCGGCATACGGTAGGGCGGCAGCTCCATAAGATAGATTTCTCCATCGCCTTTGAATATTGTGGACTTCATGATCCTGGCGGCGACCAGTGCGACGACGACTCCGATGATGTAGATCAGCCACATCATAAAAGCCTGATACTTGTGGGCGAAAAACGCCGGAATGATCATCGCATAGATCGGCAGACGAGCTCCGCAGCTCATCAGCGGCAGAACCATGATGGTGACTGTCCGGTCGCGGTCGGATTCGATGGTACGGGTCGCCATGATTGCCGGAACAGTACAGCCGAAGCCGAGAACCAGAGGAACGAATGAGCGTCCCTGAAGTCCGAATTTGCGCATTACGCCATCCATCACGAATGCTGCTCTGGACATATATCCGGAGTCCTCAAGCAGGGCGATGGCGAAGAAAAGAAAGAGAATGTTGGGCAGAAAGACCAGCACGCCGCCGACGCCGCCGATGATACCGTCTGTGACCAGACTGCGGAAATAAGGCAGGTGTTCTTCGCTCCAGAGGTTCTTGACCGTGTCGCTGAGGAATCCGAAGAACTCCTCGATGTATCCCATCAGGGGTTCGGCGCAGGTGAAGGTGAAGTAGAACGTCAGGTACATGATGAGCAGGAAAATCGGAAATCCGAGAAATCTGCTGGTCATGACCGTATCTATCTTATCCGAGATCTCGCGGCGTTTGGCCTCGTTTATGCTGATGGCGTCGCGGCAGGCTCCGGCGAGCATGGCGTAGCGGCGGTCAGCCATGAAGGTATCGGCGTTGATGGCGTGCTTTTCCCAGAGGTGGACGATCTCCTCTTCGACTTTGGGGTGGACGCTTTTGTATTCTTCGATGCGCATAGCCGAGTTGTCGTGTTCCAGCAGTTTGATGGCGAAGAAGCGTGACGGAATATGTGAAAACTTCTGGATTCCCAGCATATCAATTTCGGCGGCGACGGAGTTGATGGCGTCGTCGATATCGTTTCCGTAGGTGAGCATGGGAACGCCGTGTTCCTCCAGCTCGTTCAGAGTCACTGCCAGCTGTTCGAGGAGCTTGCGGACTCCGGAAGCGGAGTTTCCGACTGTCTGTACCACGGGCGAACCGAAGTAACGCTCGAACTTGGGAATATTGAACTTGAGTCCTTTTTTCTTGGCGTCATCGCTCATGTTGAACGTCAGCAGCATCGGAATATGCAGCTCCGCCAACTGGGTGGTAAGATAAAGGCTGCGCTGGGGAATGGTGGAATCAATGACGTTGATGATAAGATCGATCCCCGGCTTGGTAAGTTCGGTAAACACCACATCCTCTTCCGGAGAGCTTGAGGAAAGGGAGTAGACTCCCGGCAGGTCGACAAGCTCGATGTCAAAGTCGTTGAGTTTGAAGTTTCCCGACTTGCTTTCGACAGTTACTCCGGGATAATTTCCAACGTGCTGACGCGCTCCGGTGAGAGCGTTGAATATGCTGGTTTTTCCGCAGTTGGGGTTTCCGGCGAGGGCTACCTTGAAGTGTTTACGCATGATATGGTCAATCTTCCTTTTTCATCAGGATGTTTGCGGCGTCATCTTTGTGGAGTGCCATGCTGGTTTCCATAACTTTGACGCGGATCAGACCGCCGAAAGGAGCGTGGGCTTCAATGAGGAGCTCGGTTCCGGGAACCAGTCCCACATCGGCGAACTTTTTGCGGCCGCGGCTTTCAGGGATGACTTTGACGATAGTCGCAGTGGAGCCGACGGGAAGATCGGCGAGCGACACCTCTTTTTCCGCATCGGCGGAGCATCCGGAGCCTTTTCCTGCGCACTGACAGCCGCACGAACACTTTTTATCAGACATTTTCTATCCTGCTCTTTTATTTGATCTGGCAGACTTTGCGGCGTTATCCTGTTTTTCAGCCTCAAAGCTGCCTCTGGTTGCTTTACAGAAACATAATATAAATGTCAACGTTTTTCTTGTCAAGTAGCCTTGCCTAATTTTTTTGAAAAATCTGTTTTCCGACCTTGAAAGAGGAAAAAATCCACAGAAAAATCCGCCTTGGCAAGTTTTTGTCAGGGCGGATTTTGGGCGAAGACTTGATCTTACCGACCTGCGATGCACCACCGCGGTCGGATTTCTTCACGACAATCGGGATATTAAATTATTTTTTCAGCTGCGGAATACCGTCTGCGGCGATTTTCCACGGCTCACAGTTCAATCCGGCAAGCACTTTGGTCATCTCGACCTGGAAATCGCGGTCGGGACGCGGCATGATCAGCAGTCCGGAAACTTCAAATTTGACGCTTCTCAAACAGGTCATCTCGAGTTTGCTGCATCCGGCGGGCAGTTTGTAGCTCCACTGGCGGTCGTAGAAGAAGTTGCCTTTGCTCATCTTGAACGCGAAGTCCCAGTGGGTTCTGCCGTAGTCGGAGTTGCCGAACTGCGCCTTGAAGAAGTCCGAGCCGTGATTGATGGTTCTGCCGAGGTCAATCGCAGTGCCGTCGGAGGCCTTGAGTCTGGCGAGCGGCATACGGCTGCTGACGTTGGCGGCACGGAGCAGCATCCAGACGTTGTAGAGTCCGCCCTCGAGCGGAGCGATTTTTACCGTTGCCTTGTCTCCGGACTTTGTGACGGCGAGGCTCTTCTGCAGACGCTCTCCGCCGGGAGCCATCATTTTTGTACCTGCTCCCGGAGTGATGTTATCGGCGGTTATCAGCTGTGCCCCTTTTGCCGCCAGCAGGGTAAGCTCTTTCTTTCTGCCGCCGTCATTGAGGATGACAGCTCCGAATGCGGGCTTGGAGATGTTGTCTGCAGAAATGGTGAGAACTCCGTCGGCATAAGAGGCTTTGACCGGTCCGAAAGTGGAAACGGTGGTTTTATCCGAAGCACCCTTCACTTTGAGTGATATGCTTTTGCCCGGTTCGACCACGGCCAGCTGACGCTCGTTGCCCGGAACGGACGCAGAATAGAGCGCGCCTTCGATATCGATGTTTTTGTCTTCTACACGGTACTGGAAAGTGACTTTCGCAGGACTGGAAGTATCAGCTCTGAATTTGAGTTTGTTTTCTCCGCCCTGCAGGCGTCCGGTCTGGACTCTCGGATTGAGCATGACGGCAGTTATTGCGCAGAAGTTATCCACGCTTCCGATGGGGGCGTTGACCTTCACCCAATAGCCAAGTCGGAGGCCAAGCGG
>JAZQTR010000064.1:0-9354 GCA_045630865.1 Victivallaceae bacterium | reverse complement strand
ATCAGCAGCACGAACATCGCAAGCAGAACCGGCGGCATCATGTTTTTCAGTGCGACCGGAAGCATGTTCTGGTTGTAAAGACTGCGGAACTGCTGGAACAGCTGGTTCGCATCGCCATCACTCGGCATCGTGTTGAGCAGTGCCTGACGGGTGGCATTCATAAACGGAGTTTCAAAGTTGTTTTCACGCTGAAGCTGCATCTGCTTCTTTATTTCAGGAGCATTGATGTTGCTTACGCTTTCGGTTACAGCTGCTTTGGCTTTCTTATCCAGCACGATCTCATCGGCAACGCGAACAGCAAGCTGCTGACGTACTTTATGAGCGAGCGGAATAAAGTTGACGTGATTCATTGAGGTGATAATGCAGAGGGCAATAAGCATAGTCATCAGGGAGCTGAATCCGCCGCGCCAGGTACCGAGCATACCTGCCATTTTCTGCTCGTGAGGAGTACGTCCGGCACCGGAAGTTCCGTTTCCGTACCACACTGCCTGCGTGAACGGACGGCAGACAAGGCTGGAGAAGAGTGCAAACAGGTTGAAGTCGCGCAAGTTTTCCACATCGTACGGGTTGATGAAGCTCTCTCCGTCGGCGCGGTCAAGCATAACAGGAGTGATTTCTCCAAACCATGAGTAGTTGGTCAATATGTACACTGAAAAGATAACGAAGATCGGATAGCTTATAAGTCCCTGGATACAGTCAGTGACGATAAGGCTGATCTGACCTCCGGTGAGGATAAGGGCAAGAGCAAGGAGCAACACGACAAGGAGCAGCAGCGTAAAGGTCGGCACCTGGAAGCCGAAAAGTCCGATAGTGTGCGGAATGTCGAGCAGATAGATGAAAAAGCGTGCCGCAACAGCGGGGCCGATGGTGTTGCAGAGCATTTCTGCAAAGGTACGCAGGCTGGTGGCGAAAATACGCAGTTTGCGGCTGTACCGGATCTCGAGGAACTGTCCGATAGAAAGAGCCTTTGTTTCGCGGAAACGGTAGGCACAGAATCCGGTAAGACTCAGGAACATTGACAGCGGAAGCGCAAGGCTGCCCCAGAACTCCATTGCGAATCCGGTAGCATACTTCTGTTCGACCAGAGACACCAGCGTGATGACTCCCAGTGCCGACTCGACACCGGCAACGGAGATCACATAGCGTCCGGCAACACGTCCTGCCACCAGAAAGTCACTGACTCCACGGATGAATTTGCGGGAGTAGATTGCCATTCCCATGATCATTGCAAACGGGATGATCACGATCAACCATTCCATCCAACCCATTGTTTTTTCCTTCCCTTGAATTTGTTTGTTTCAGTTGTTAAAATAACATTCCAATACTATATCACACAGAACTGCGAAAATCAAGTGTAAACTGCTTTTTTTAATAATTTTTAATGATATGGTTTTCCGTATTTATGGATTTGCTGTATTCATATATGAAAGGGGTGTTTTTACTTTGAAATGAAGTGACACAGATGGTATATTATATAAAGTATGAAGTTCTGTAAATAACAAAGGATACCATGATGCTGCTCAAAAAAATCTCGTTTACGCTTCTTGCGGCTGTATTTTTCTTTGCTCCGATACTGTTTCCGGGGTTCCGGGATTATGCTCCCGGAATCGCTGTGATTTCAGGAATCATTTTTGCGTCTGCTGTCGGAAATCCCTTTGCGTCCTACACCGGCAAGTACACAAGTTTTCTGCTTGGCGTTGCAATCGTCGGTATGGGATGTGCGATGGATTTGATCGCCGTACTCAAGGCAGGCGCAAGCGGATTTGTCTACACCTTTATCGGAATACTCGCCGGTCTGGGATTGGGGGTCACCTTTGGTAAAGTGCTGAAGATCGACCGCTGTGTTATGTACCTTGTGAGCGTCGGTACCTCCATTTGCGGAGGCAGTGCCATCGCCGCTGCTGCTCCTGCGATAAAAGCAAAATCCCACGATATTGCCATCGCAAGCGCGACGGTGTTTACACTCAACGCTGTCGCGTTGCTGGTTTTTCCCGCTGTCGGCAGATGGCTGGGAATGGATCAGCTTCAATTCGGGTATTGGGCGGCTCTTGCAATCCACGATACCAGCAGCGTTGTAGGCGCAACGCTCCAGTACGGAGAGACTGCTCTTGAGGTCGGTACGACAGTCAAACTTGCCCGTGCGCTCTGGATAGTTCCTGTGACTGTATTGCTCTCCTGCCTCACTGCTTCAGGCGAAAAGAGCAGAATAAAAGTGAAAGTTCCGTGGTTCATTCCGGGATTTCTTATCGCGGCTGCTGTTTATACGTTTCTTCCTTTTTGTGCAGAAGCCGGAAAGTTCTGCAAAGATATATCCAAATATCTGATGGTTCTCACTCTGTTTTTCATCGGAGCCAACCTCAGCCGGGAAAAGTTGAAAGAGCTCGGATTCAAACCTGTTCTGCACGGTATGATCCTCTGGGTCATTCTTTCGACCGTCTGGTGTGCGGCTATCGTTTCCGGATTGGTCAAGTGTTCAAAGTAACGGCGGAGAGTTGGGGATGAAGATTCTTTTTGTTTGTCACGGCAATATCTGCCGCAGTCCGATGGCAATGTTTGTGATGCGCGATCTTGTGGAAAAAGCCGGAGCCGCAGAAGAGTTTGAAATAGATTCCGCCGCCACGAGCAGCGAGGAGCTGGGCAATCCGGCATACCCTCCGGTGGTGCGTCTGCTGGGCAGTCTGGGAATAGATACATCCAGCCACCGTGCGCGGCGCATAACCCGGAATGACTACTGCTATTACGATATCATAATCGGCATGGATAGTGCCAATATGCGGAATATGAACAATTTCTGGGGCGGTGATCCGGATGGTAAACTGCATCTTATGATGAATTTCTGCGGTGAAAACCGTGATGTTGCCGATCCGTGGTACACAGATGATTTTGAAACGACCTACCGTGACGTGCTTGCCGGATGTACTGCTTTGCTGGCGGAGTGCGGATATTGAACTATGGATAAAATACACTTTTGCAGCTCACTGAATATCAGATATCCGGAAAAGGAGATCTTTTTCCGGCTTGGCGGCAATGTGTTTAAAACAGACCTCTCTCCGGAAGAAAAGCTCTCATACGGAATGGTGGCACGCTCCGCTTTCTCGCTCTGCCGTCCGCAGGGCGTCTGGAGATTGGTGAAAATATCGGCGTTTTCCGCTTCTGGTATTCTGCTTGAGAATGGTTCTCTGCTTGCCGGCAAAAAGTTTTCCGACCTTGTCAGCGGCAGAAACGCTCTTCTGCTGGGAGCTGTCACCGTCGGAACTCAAGTTATTGCCGCAAGGGACTCTCTTGAGCGTATTTCAGACCGGGCCGTGTATGATGCCGTTGCAAGCGAAACGGCGGATGCCGCAATGGATATGCTTTTTTCACTGGCGTCATCTGAACTGCTCAGGAGTGGGGCTGCTGCGGATACGGGACGTTATTCTCCAGGTTACGGAGATATGTCTCTCGACAACCAGAAATTGTTTTTTCAACTGCTTGATATGCAGAATATCGGAATAAATTTGACAGAACACTGCTATATGATACCGGAAAAGAGTGTGACTGCTGTTTCCGGCGTCACTCTGCAAAACTATTGAGGTGTGATATTATGACCAGAAATGAATTCCGCCAACTTGCCTTCAAAGGATTGGTGCTTGATGGAGCTACCGGAACTGAACTTGCCAAACTCGGTATGCCGTCTGGTGTTGCTCCGGAACTGTGGGTTTATGAAAATCCACAAGCCATAGAGACGGTACACAACGCCTACATCTCGGCGGGAAGTAAAATAGTCTACGCTCCCACTTTCGGCGGAAACAGCTGCAAACTTGCCGAATTCGGTATCGCAGACCGTCAGGAGGAGATCATCGGCTCTCTTATGCGTACTGCCAAAGCCAATGCTTCAAAACAGGGAGCTTTCGCTTTCGGAGATATCGCTCCCACCGGACGCTTTGTTGAACCATTCGGTGATCTTGCTTTCGAAGATGCCGTTGCCGTGTTCCGTCAGCTTGCCGCCATTCTTGCCGCTAACGGAGCCGATGGTTTTGCCATCGAAACGATGATGGATCTGCAGGAGGCAAGAGCCGCTCTTATCGGATGCCGCGAGGCGGCTCCGGAGCTGCCCTGCATAGTAACAATGACTTTTGAAGATTCCGGACGCAGTCTGACAGGGGCAGACCCGGTTGCCTCACTTGTCGCACTTCAGGCACTCGGTGCTGACGCTTTCGGATGTAATTGCTCAACCGGGCCCGGAGATATGGCAAAGGTTATTTCCCGGCTTCTGCCCTATGCAAAAATTCCGCTGGTCGCCAAACCCAATGCCGGACTTCCCCGCTTCGAAAACGGCAGGACAGTATTTCCGATGGACGATGCGGAGTTTGCCGGATTTGTTCCTGAATTGCTGGCAAGCGGTGCGGTGATTCTCGGCGGCTGCTGCGGAACGACGCCGTGCCATATCAAAGCTCTGGCAGAGAGGCTCTCGAAGGAAAGTATTCCGGCAAAGCCCGCTCCTGTTGAGGGTGTGGTTTCTTCTGTTTCTGAATTTCGCCGTATTTCCTGCGGAGGCCCCTTTACTCTGATCGGTGAGCGTATCAATCCGACCGGCAAAAAGGCACTTCAGGCTGAATTGCGTGAAGGAAAAACCGATATGGTGTTTGAGTTTGCGCTCCAGCAGACTTCCGCCGGAGCGGATATTCTCGACGTCAATATGGGATTATCCGGAATAGATGAAAAAGAGATGATGAAAAAATCTCTCTGCCGTATTCTCCAGAGCAGCTCCGCCATTCTCTGCATAGACTCAACAGATCCCGATACTGTCGAAGCCGCCCTGCGCCTTTACCCGGGACGGGCTCTTTTCAACTCGGTATCGCTGGAAAAGAACCGTATTGAAAAAATTCTGCCGATTGCAGCAAAATATGGAGCAATGCCGGTACTTCTTCCGCTTACCGACGAGGGTATTCCGCGCATGGCTCCGGAGCGTATGGCTGTGGTTGACGCTATTCTTGCTGAAACAGCAAAGCATGGTTACTCTGCCGATGATGTCTGTATAGACGCTCTGATTATGACCGTTTCAGCCGACAGCGGGGCGGCAAAGACCGCGCTTGAGGTGATATCCTGCTGTTCAGCACGCGGACTCAATACCGTCTGCGGATTATCCAACGTGAGTTTCGGCCTGCCTGCCCGTCCGCTTGTAAATAAGGCTTTTCTCGGTATGGCGATGGGATGCGGACTCAATATGGCGATAGCCAATCCGCTGTTTACGGAAATCGTCGATATGATAAACGCCCGCAATGTTCTGACTGCCAACGATGAAAATTTTGCGTCGTTTATCGGGAAATATGCAGATAATGCCGCCGTTCAGGCGGTACAGGATAAGGGCAAACTCGATCCGGCAGGTGAACTTTACCGGGCTGTAATGCTGGGTAATACTCCGCAGATGGCATCTCTTGCGGCTTCCTGTATTGAGCATGGGGCAACGGTGCAGAGTCTGATCGACGATATTCTGATTCCGGCAATCACTGAAGTCGGAGACAAATACAGCCGCAAGGAGTATTTTCTCCCCCAGCTCATCCGCAGTGCGGAAGCTATGCAGAGCGCAATGGCGTATCTTGAACCGTTGATGGCGTCAGATGGAAATGCCGGAAGAGAAAAGACTCCGGTGATAATAGCTACGGTCAAGGGCGATATCCACGATATCGGAAAAAACATCGTTGCCGTAATGCTCAAAAATTACGACTTTGATGTCATTGATCTCGGCAAGGATGTTCCGGCGGAAGTTATCCTTGACACCGCAGTTGCCAAAGGCGTGAAAGTTATTCTGCTTTCAGCACTTATGACAACCACTATGGGTAATATGCACGAGGTGATAAAACTTGCAGAAGCCCGGGGACTTGAACAGCTCAAGTTCGTGGTCGGCGGAGCCGTTGTCGATCAGGCTTTCGCAGACTCAATCGGAGCGGTTTACGGAAATACCCCCATGGATTCAGTCCGCGCGGCTCAAATGCTCTCCGGGATAAACTGCTGAAAACAGCTTAAAATCCCTGACATACCTCGATTGCGGTGTTGACATTGCCGAATGGCGCACTGGTGGCAACGCCGCGGACTTCACCTCTGATGTCAGCAAGTATCTTGCGGGCGATGCGGATGCCTTCGGCGCGCTGTTCCGCCTTGTCTCCGGCATTTTTCATCGCCTCCATGATCCAGTCCGGAACGACAACGCCGGGAACTTCTGTTTTCATAAACTGGGCGTTACGGTAGCTGGCAAAGGGCCATACTCCGGCGATAACAGGACATCCGAGCGGACGGATCTTATCCAGAAATTCCAGCAGCACCTGCGGCTCAAAGACCGGCTGGGTGATGATGAATTCTGCTCCGGCTTCGATTTTTTCGGCAAGTCGGCGATACTCCCGCTCCATATCTATTGCATTAGGATCTGCTCCTACGCCTGAAACGATAGCAGTCTGTACCTGGGGCCCCAGAGCCTGACCTCCGATATCGACACCCTGATTGAGCAGTTTCTGCAGCTTTACCAGACCGATGGAGTCAACATCGAAGACTCCGGAGCTGAATGGATAATTTCCCAGTTTCGGCGGATCACCGGTGATAAAGAGGATATTCCGCAGATTTTTCGCCATACATCCGAGGATCATCGACTGCAGGCTTATCAGGTTGCGGTCACGGGCGCAGCAGTGGATAATGGTTTCGATGCCTGCCTTTTCCTGTATCTCGATGGCGGTTACGACCTGCGATATGCGGCTGCTGGCGCGCGGACCATCCGGAAGATTTATAGCGTCAAACCCCGCTTCACGGCAGGCGATGGCTTTCTCGACAGTGGATGCAAGGTCGATTCCGCGCGGAGGGGTAAGTTCGATGAGTTTCAGGAATTTTCCGGAATCAAGTTTCTCTCCGAAAGAGCTCTTTTGTGCAGTCGGTATCTCCGGCATCAGATCGGGAGCTTTGACTGCAATGTCAAGTACTGTAGAGGCTTCACCCTTTGCCATCGGTTTGAGTGAGCGGGAAAGGTCTGAAATGTGTTCAGGAGATATTCCGCAGCATCCGCCGACAGCTTTTGCTCCCAGCGTGACGTAGCGCAGCGCGTAAGTGGTGAAGTATTCCGGAGTCGTCATCGGCATAAAGCGGTTGTCGACTCTCTTGGGTACTCCCGCTCCCGGCTGGACGATGAGAGGAAGATCAAGTTTTTTGATGATCTTCTGCACCGCTTCAAAAGTGGCGTCAGGCCCTGTTCCGCAGTTTATACCGAATGCGGCAGGTTGATTTGCTGCGGTGCCGATACGCTTTTTGACGGTATCGAAAGAGGTTCCGTCGCAGAGTTGAGCCTGCTCATCGAATGCAAAACTTGCGACCCAGGCGCAATCCTGCGGAATATCAAGCACAAGGATATTTTCCAGATCGTAAAGATTGGATATGGTTTCGAAAATGATGAAGTCAGCTCCGGATTTTACCAGAACATCAAGCTGTTTCTGCAGGGCATCGACAGCTTCTGCTCCGGATGATTCTGCCGGGACAGGGCCGATGGAGCCTGCAATAAGTATCTCAGGTTTTCCGGCGGCAGCTTTTCTTGCTATTGCCACTGCAGAGGAGTTGATCTTTTCCATATTTTCGGCAAGACCGAACCTCGACAGGTGCAGGGTATTTGCGCTGTATGTATTGGTGGTCAACACATCAGCTCCGGCGTCGGCGTATGCCTGACAGATCGATGTTATGACGTCGGCATTGGTGAGATTGAGATTGTCGTAATTTGTATTGACAAAAAAGTTTCTGCGGTAGAGTTCTGTACCGTAAGCACCGTCAAAAATAAGTGTTTTCTGTGCCAGAAGTGCTGATAAATTGTCGCGTGTCATCGAAAAAAATGTCCCGTTGGTTCCTGATAAATAAATATACTTTGATAAAATATGCCACGGCAACGCTTTTTTTTCAAGGCATCTGAAAAAAAAGCCCCGCAAAAGAGTGCGGGGCTTTGAGCAGAACAGCGGGAATTTACGGACGCGGTTCGAATGATTCCGGATTGTCAGTTACAACCAGACCGTCAAATTCGACCGGATATTCTTTTTGTTTACTGTAAAGTTTGACAGTATGGATTCCCGGTTCAAGGTCATAGTGACGGAGCATATTGCCGAAGTCGCGTCCCGGGGTGAGCATGCTCCAAGTCATACGGTCGCTCCAGAGCTGCTGTTTGGAGCGTTCAAACTTATCGTTATCCACACTGACCATCAGGGCATGTTTGTTTTCAGCGGCAGTGCCGTGAATCATGAAGTAGTAGCGTCCTTTTTTGAGGATGTTCACCTTGTACTCATAGACTTTGCCATTGGTTGTGATGACGTTTTTGCCGTTGAGTGCCATCTTGTTGTCGACAAGCTCAAGGGAGTCGCTCTTTCCGGTCTTTCGGGTGGTGACAGATGCCGGCTTGAAAGCGTCGATGTAGATGGCGGTGTCGCCTTTTTTATCCAGCTTGAAGGGCTGGACGTAATCGCTCTTTGCCTCGACGGTCACCGGACGGGAGAAGCCGTCAGGAAGTCTGACCAGAAAAGCTCCGCGGTAGTTGAAGCTGTTGTACATCTTTTCCGGATTGAATTTGACGGTAAAGACGATCTTGTCTCCTGACTTCATGACTCCTTTGGCAGGAGTGACTTCAAACCAGTCGAATTCAGGGTTCTTGCGGATGGTGTAGGCTGATTTGAAATCTTTTCCGCCGACAGTGGCTGTGATTTTGACAGATGCCGGAATGGCAGCACCTTTTTTGACACTGATTTCTCCGATTCTCGTGCGGTCGAGAGTAAACGGTATCGGACGGTAGGGAAGAACAATAGTGTTTTTCTGCTGGAACGCACCGCGGATTCCGCCTTCGGGCAGGAAGTTCGGAATGGCAACTGCTTTCTTCGGATTGGTCGGCAGATAATTTCCATGTTCATAGTTGGTGTATTTGGTGACGTGACGCTCGATGCCTTCACGCTCAACCTGCTTGACGCTGGAAACCGAGTTGGCAACGTAGGTGCTTCCCGGGGAGGGGCGTCTTTTGCTGATATTGATGCGGTTGCGCTTGTCTAACGCGGTGAAGATATTGTTGTACAGATGGCAGTTCAGGCGGTCGCGCATATCAGTACCGGAGCCATCTCTCACCAGAGTATTGTTGAAGATGTAGGCAGTGGCATTTTCTCCGGTGCGTTCTCCGCCGCTGGTCTTGATGGTCTGACCGGCGATGCCGAACTGTTCGCACATACCGGCGAAGATGTTTTCAAAGACATAGACCGGGCTCACCATGCAGCCCTGAATGGAGACGCCGCAGAGAGCACCCTCGAAGTGGTTCCAGAAGCAGCGGACGTTCTGCTGACCTCCATCAAGTTCGATGTTGTCATCGTTGCAGTA
>JAZQTR010000063.1:0-3381 GCA_045630865.1 Victivallaceae bacterium | reverse complement strand
CAGGCTTCCCGCTGTGAGGTCAGACTGTTAAAGTCCCGATCAAGTGTCGCATCGTCACTTGATTTTCTCGTATAACAGGCGCATCGTACTGTTTCCATTATTTCACTCCGAAAAATTTCTTTCCGTTCCATTGAGTTCCGGTAATGGCAAATGCCACTCCGGAAAGAGAACGGAATTTTTGATTTTTGTATTCAAATCCTGTTGCGGTGGCTATGACCACATGGATTTCTCCCTTCCAATCTCTCTCAAAACGTGTTCCGGGGAGAACGCCTCCGGAGTTCGGTTTGAGTTTGGGAAGGTTACCTGCTTCGACCAGAATAGCCTGTGCGGTTTCACTGATACCGCCATATTGCAATTCCTGGACACGGAAAGAAAGCTGCTTGCGTAAAAATACTTTTCCGCAATCAGGTGCATCTTTTCCGTATACCTCACGCCAATAAGTTTTCAGCTCGTCCAACTCCATTGTTTGAAGTCGGGCGAGTTCTATGCGTACATTCATTTTTTTTTGAATATTTTCTCTCATATCTGCTCCTTTTCAGAACTTTGCTATATATAAGCTCCACTGGAGCGAGATAGCAACTCGGTCTGAGATCATTGTTGCAACTTTCTCTGAAGAATTGCGTTAGCGAGGATTTCTGCAATTTTTTCAATAATGCTATCAGCCATTTTTGCTCCTTCTGATATCTGAAAGTTTCATCTTGCCGCCAGTGGTGGGTTGCGGTCTTTCCCCGATGCGGCGATCGGAAAGACGGATCATCGGTTTTCGAGCAGTTTTCACCGGCAGGGTTTCCGGGAGGGCAGCTCCGAGCATGGAGGCACAGACGGCACATCCGGCGATACAGTCCAACCAGTGGTTGTCGGTGCGGTCTGGCTTGAGCTTCCATTCGTCCACGGTTCTGCCGCGACCTTGGGTCTTGACCTTGTACTCGGCAGACAGATGTTCAGCCAGGAGCTGATGTACTCCGGGAATTCTGCCGTACAAAGAAAGATTGCCTTTGTCGCCGAGTTCCACCGCCAGACGGGTGTGGATGAAGCTCTTCCAAAAGTTTGTGTCATAGATGACGTGACGGATCGCCCGTTTTCCTGCCACATTGGGAACCATCCAGTTGAAACCCAGCCGGTCACCCGGTTGTTTGCGATATTCCGTCATCGGCTTTGAAGAAGCTCCGACATACCGACCGTGAGACGGCATAATAATACCGGCGTGTGTACTTTGACGGCAGAACTGATATACAATATCTGTACTCTGTCCCCAGTTGGCATCTACCAATGCACGTTCAATTTTCAACACAGCCCCGTCCTCGCGCTCCCATTCTCTGCCGAGATATTCCTCGGTAAGTTTTGTCAATGCGGCGTACAAACCGCCCTCAAAGCCTGCCTTGGGGAATGTGCTTTGAATTGTAGGATTGGCATCGGCAAGAGAAAACTGCCTGCGGTGCTGATCGGGCCAAGAGCCGTAATCAATAACAGCCCCGGTGAAGTCCTCACCCCACGCAACCACCGTGTAAAAGAGCAACGCTTTCTGAACGTCGATAAACATCGTCAATCTGTCACAGGAAAGCGGCACACGATACCGGGCGATGCCGTTGACCTTTCCGCAGATCTCATCCACGGAGAGCAAGGTGTCATCCGATAAATCTTCCGGGAGCGGATCGTTCTGATATTCTGCCTGAAATGCCGCTTCATCCTGTAACTTCAAATTCATGGCGTGTTGAAGTGCCGAAACTTCATCGTGGTTATACCGGGCATCCCAGCTGACCACCGCCCCTTCATCCATTTCCTCCCGGTGAGCGAGATAAAAATCTGTCGCCGCTTGGAAGTTGCCGTCTGTCCGCAGGGCTTCGGCACGGATTTCGGCGTATTCGTCCCAAAGTTTCATGTTTTTCGGGAACTCATATACCATCTTTGTTTTCTCGCCGTTCCAGTCAGGGTGTGTATTCCGATTCAAAATGATGTCCGCCATATCTCCGGGACGGATAATGGTACAAGGCATAATGCCGGAAATCTTCTGCCCCGGTCCGGCAAGACCGAGAATGTCACCGGCAAGCACTCGCACCCGTTTCCGCGTCTGCTCAAGAGAGCCTGCGGATTCAGAAGTCTGCGGGTCGTCAATGATCACAAGTGTTGGACGCACACTTCTGCCGTCTGACCGTTTGTATTTCATACCGCGGACTCGACCGGTTATTCCTGCTACCCGGACGATAATTCCGGATGCTTTGCTGTCTTTGATCGTGGGCAGAACAATTTCATTGGAAGTCCATGTGATACGGGTTCGCTCTCCATTGCAGTGCTGACCTGCACAGCGGTTTGCGATGCCGTCCAACTGCTCGATTGGATAGCAGACTTCCGGAAAGTCGGCAGCAAGGTTCTCGTTGACTTCCAATTCGGTTTTTATGGAGTCCAGCATTTCCAGTGCCGCTGATTCCGTTGCCCCGATCAGCGTGACAAACTCCCGGTGTCCGTAAAGCATCGACCAGATTGCCGCCGTTTCAGCGAGTGTCGATTTACCACTGCCACGGGGCATTGCCAAAGCAAACAGTCCACCGGAAAGAACAGCGGTTTCAATTTTTTCAATGGCTTTCAGATGATCAGGTGACCAGCCGAGGCTGTAGGTTTCCGGGAAATAACATTCACAAAAGAGCTGAAAGTTTCGCTCACAGGATTTCTTACGTTCAGGGTTTACAACTTCCGGCAATGGAGAAATGTCACGGCCCGCAGCTGAGATGGCGGCGTTGCGCTGACGCTCGGCTTCTTTCCGTTCTTCATAGCTCCGAGCTGTTGAAACAAATTCTTCCGGAACGGTATGCTTCTCATCGAAAAGCCACGCGATGTATTTTATAAGGTTGATATTTCTGGTGTTTTCAGTAGCAGCAATGCGGAATCCCACCCGGTTGAATTGGCGGTAAAGCCGTGCCTGTGCCAAAACAAATCCCTGGGCGGTGGAGTTCAGCAGACGGGCAACATCAATTACCCGCATATTAGTTGGAGTCAGCGGCATCTTCATCTCCTTTCACGAGCCAAGCGGCGTATTCGATCAAATTTATAGTGCCATCTTCATTCTGCGGCGCACCTGCCGCGATGTCCTCGGTAATGCTCTCTTCGGTTATCAGCCGGGAGCCTGCCTGTTTGAGGATTCTTACAAGCATTTCAATCGGTAATGCAGTGAGTTTCAAGGAATTATCCATATATTTTGCCTTTATTTTGAGAAGTTGACTGGATTAAGTCTCACAGGAACGCTTATGTATGTCCAGCGCAAGCAAAATGAGTTCAACACCAACAACTTGGAGGTTACAAATGAGTGAATTTTTTATTGGCGAAATCGCCAACGCAAAGGTCGGCCGCAATCTTGTGGAAGTGGAAATCCTCGAATGCGGCGAAGGA
>JAZQTR010000062.1:0-30473 GCA_045630865.1 Victivallaceae bacterium | reverse complement strand
ACGCAAATCTGCGCCATCTCTGGTCGATTCGGAACTCATCAGCCCCGGACCACCCAGACTTTGACGGTGGCAGAAACTTCAGCGTGAAGCTTGACTTCAACATCGAATCCGCCGAGAGATTTGATCGCGGGCTCGACCTTGACGCGGGTGTGCTCGATAGCATATCCCTGTCCGGCGAGTTCGTCAGCAATCATACGGGCAGTGACGCTGCCGAAGAGCTGATCGTCTTCGGTGGCCTGCATGGCGATGGAGATCTCAACCGAAGCGAGTTTCTCGGCCAGAGCTTTGGCATCGGCCAGCTCTTTGGCGCGGCGCTCGGCGATCATCGCCTTGCGGGACTCGATAAGACGGAGAGTTCCGGGAGTGGCTTTGGCGGCAAGTCCCTGGGGGATCAGGTAGTTGCGGGCATATCCGGGAGCGACGTGAACCTCGTCACCTGCGAGGCCGAGTTTTTCCACATCGTCGAGAAGAATCAGACTGATCTGAGCCATAATTCAAACTCCTTGATTAGTAGACCAGAGCAATGATGCGGGCGCGTTTGACGGCGATCGCAAGCATTTTCTGGTGGTTGAGGCAGTTGCCGGTGATACGACGCGGCATGATTTTGCCGTTTTCGGTCTGGAACTTCATCAGCGTTTCCGCATCCTTGAAGTCAATGTAAGCGACTTTCGCTTCGCAGAAGCGGCAAACTTTCGGTTTGGCCGCGCTGCGACGGCGGGCGCCCTGTCTTTTCTGACCTTGCATTTCAGAAATCCTTTCGTTTATGATTAAAAAATACTTAACTGTTTTTTATTTCCCGATCAGAACGGGATATCGTCATCGACGGGTGCACCGGAACCGTAATCCGACTCCGGCATCTGCGGCGCAGTATCCTGCGGCATGGATCTCGATGCACGATTGTAATCGTTTCCGTAGTTGTTCTGAACATACGGAGCACTCTGATTGTAACTGGGTGCGCTCTGGCTGTAGGGAGCGTTCGCGCTGCCATAATCCTGATTCGGTTGGGGACCGTTCGGACGCGGAGCATATCCCTGATTGTCACCGGCCTGACGGCGGTTCATAAACTGGATCTGCTCGGCGACGACGCGCAGACGCTGACGCTGTCCGCCGCCGTTGCGGTCTTCCCACTGATCGAGCTGAAGGCGACCTTCGACCATGACCTGGGAGCCTTTGGCAAGGAACTGTTTGCAGTTGGCTGCGGTGCGTCCCCAGACGACCACATCAACAAAACAGGTATCTTCGACCTCCTGACCGCTGCTGTTCTGGAAGCGGCGGCTGACTGCAAGGCGAAGCTCGCAGACACTCTGACCGCTCGGAAGTCCGCGCAGATCAGGATCGCGGGTAAGATTACCCAACAGAAATACTTTATTCAAACTTGCCATTTTCTCGTGTTCCCAATATCTCTAAATCAAAAGTCCGTTAAACAAAATTCAAATCACACTCAGTCAAGTTTGATCTCGACTTTGCCGCCGACGTTCTCGGGACGGTCGTAGATCAGGATCATATTGCGCAGGATGCGCTGATCAAGTTTGTACTTCTCTTTGATCTCTTTGACCTGGCTTGCGGCCAGCTCGAAGACGAAATCAAAGTAAAGACCGGCGCGGCGCTTGTCGATCTCATAGGTGAACTGACGACGTCCCATCGGGGTGGTCGACTCAAGTTTACCGCCCAGAGAAGCGATCAGCTCTTCAAACTCTTTGCAGAAGGCGACGCCCTCATCCTCCGACTTGCGGATGTCCAGAATGAACACTGCTTCGTACTTTTTCAAAATAGTACCTCTCTAAGTTTATAAGGTTGTTTCTTTAACTTCTTTTTCCTGTTGCGGCTTGGCGTTGTACTTGTTCATTGCGCAGGACATGCCTGCAGAAAGAACGCAGTTGACTGCCTCGACCGCGCGCTCCAGCACCTCTTTGAGCAGAACCTCTTCAGCTTCGTTGAAACTGCCGAGGACGTAATCCGCTGTCGTGCCGGAATCCTGATGACCTATTCCGATCCGCAGACGCTTGAAATCCGCGCTGCCAAGTTCGGAGATGATCGACTTCAATCCGTTGTGACCGCCGTCAGAGCCACCCGACCGGAGCCGGAGCCTGCCCAGCGGCAGATCAAGATCATCACTTATCACCAGAATCTCGCCCGGAGCTATCGCGTTTTTGCGCGCATAGTTTGCAACCGCCCTGCCGCTGAGATTCATGTAGGTCTGCGGCATCTGCAATGCGAGATTTCTCGAACGGTAGCGTCCCTGAAAAAGACGGCTCTCTGCTATTGAAATCTCCTCAAAGCGTCCGGCGGGAAACTTTGCCAGAAGTTTTTCTATTGCCATAAATCCGACATTGTGCCGGGTGTCGGCATATTCGCGGCCGGGATTTCCAAGTCCGACGATCAGCTTGATCGCCACGGGATTATCTCGCATCGCGCAAAACTCCTGTCAGCTTCGGAACGGGCTGTTTGATTGACTCGATCAGGCGTTGACCTGGAAGTCAATGTGGACGACGTAGTTCTTGAGGTAGTTGTACTGAACCTCACGGACAGTCGCCGGAACATCCTTGCCGTCAACAACGAGGGTGATCTCGTTGCCATCGTGATGTCCGGACCAGACTTTCCAGGCATCCGCGCTGACAGCAACCATCTGATTGGCGGAACCGCAGCCGTAGATAACGGCAGGAATCATTCCGCTGTGGCGGAGACGCCGCGCTGCACCGCTGCCGGTGACTTCGCGCAGCTCTACTGCGAGCTTGTTTTCGTTACTCATAATTTCCTTTCAATTTGCTTTTGAGTTGCGAATTGCTTATCTTAAAACATTTCAGTTTTTATCAATATCAAAGAGGTTCGACAGGCTGCTTCCGTCATGGATGCGGCGGATCGCTTCGCCGACCAGAGGAGCAATGCTCAGAACCTTGATTCTGCCGCCGAGAGTGTCGGTGATCGGAACAGCGTCAGTGGTGATGAGCTGCTCGATTTCAGGAGTGGCAAGCAGCTTCTCTTTGCCCTTCTCGCTGAGCAGGCAGTGGGAAACCGCTGCATAGATTTTTGCGGCTCCGTGCTCCTTGAGGATCTTTGCCGCAGCGCAAAGAGTTCCGGCGGTGCTGGTCAGGTCGTCGGTGATGACGCAGACACGATTCATAACATCGCCGACCAGGTGGCTGGAAGCGACGGTGGTCGCATTGATACGGCGTTTGGTAACGACGGCAAATCCGGCGTGCAGCATATCACTGTAGCACATCGCCATCTTGGCACTGCCGGAGTCGGGAGCAACAACGACACCGGAGTCACCGATAAGTTCCTTGAGGTAAGGAGTCAGCACCGGACGGGCATAGAGGTGGTCGACCGGAATATCAAAGAGTCCCTGGATCTGCTGGGCGTGGAGATCGACGGCAAGAACGCGGTCAGCTCCGGCGACGGTGAGCAGATTGGCGACCAGCTTGGCGGTGATCGGAACACGGGGACGATCCTTGCGGTCCTGACGGGCGTAGCCGTAGTAGGGAAGAACAACAGTAATGCGGGCAGCACTGGCGCGGCGTGCAGCGTCGATCATGATGAGAAGCTCCATCAGATTGTCGTTCGGCTTGTTGCAGGTCGGCTGGATAAGAAATGCATCGGCTCTGCGGACGTTCTCCTCGAACTGAACAAAGATCTCGCCATCCGGAAAATGGGTAATATGAACCTTACCGAGCTCCTGTCCGAGATACGCCGCGATTTTCTGCGACAATTCAGTGTGCGCCGTGCCGGAATAAATCCTGATGTGTTTTGCCTCTTCCATTCTTCTCACCTTCCCCTCCGAGAGAGATTACTGCTTTTTCTGCCGCAAAATGCGCCTGACTTGTACGTGAGCAGAATAACAGGAAGGATGGAGAGCAACTCTCCGGCAAAGACAAAACGCGCTTTTTTACAAGCCCCGACCGACGGAGCCGCCTGCACTTTTGTCATCCGGCATCCCAACCGTCTTGCGGCGGTCTGACGCCGAACCCTTCCGGTGCGGAACCGGCGTTGCACCAATTCCGCGCTTATCCGCTCTACGGAAAAGCAAGGTTCATTTTTACAGCATCAACTTTTTTAACTTCGCTTCAAGTTAATACCGAAAGCACTGAAACAGCCTGATACAACTGTTCCAGTTTGCATAATATAGCACGTCAGCAGGATTTTTTCAAGCCGTTTTCTGCACCATTTTTCAGGCAGGAAGCACCGGAACCGCGAACTCCGCACGAAGTTCGGAAAATGTTCCGTTTTCTATCGCCTTCCTGATGCGCGCCGCAAGGTTGAGATAGTAGTGCAGGTTGTGTACCGTCACCAGCTGCATACCCAGTATCTCGTTGACGTTCAGCAGGTGGCGGATATACGCCCTCGTGAAGTTGCGGCAGGCATAACAGCTGCAGTTTTCATCTATCGGAGTGAAGTCCTTGGCATAGCGTCCGGCCTTGACCGGAAGAAGTGCTCCGTTGCCGACGTAAGCACTGCCGTGGCGGCCCATACGGGTCGGCAGAACGCAGTCGAACATATCTATTCCGCGGGCGACGTTTTCCACTATCTGACGCGGAGTTCCCACCCCCATAAGGTAGTGCGGCGCATCGTCAGGAACATAGGGCATCGCACTCTCGACCGCAGAGTACATCTCAGGCTCGCTCTCACCGACTGAAACTCCGCCGATGGCGTAGCCGTCGAAGCCGATTCCGCTTATATCCAGCGCACTGCGCTTGCGGAGCTCCGGAAACACCGAGCCCTGCACGATTCCGAAACGGAGCTGTCCCTCATTGAGCGGCTGCTCTCTGGACATCGTCTCCCAGCGTTTGGTTATGGCGATACTCTTTTCAGCCTGCTCAAAAGTCGCAGGATACGGCGTGCACTCATCAAACGCCATCACGATATCCGAGTCAAGTGTCCGCTGGATGTGCATCGATTCGGCAGGTCCGAGAAAGAACCGGGTTCCGTCGATATGCGAGGCGAACTTGACGCCGTCAGGCATGATTTTACGCAAATTGGCAAGGCTGAACACCTGAAAACCACCGGAATCAGTGAGAATCGGCTTGTCATAACTGATGAATTTATGCAGTCCGCCGGCAGCACCGATGATCTCAAGCCCCGGACGCAGAAAGAGATGGTAGGTATTGCCGAGGATTATCTGGGCCCCAAGCTCATCCAGCTCACGCGGAGAGACCGCCTTGACACTGCCGCGCGTTCCCACAGGCATAAACACCGGAGTCTGGATATCCCCGCGGCGGGTGTGCACCACTCCACGGCGGGCAAGCGAATGTTTATCCCGGCAGATACAGTCGAAGCATCCCATTATTTTTTCTCCATCATCATCGCTTCAAAGCATCCCGCAGCGTCCACGCCGAGCGCAGCAGCCATTTCTGCAGCGAAAGCAAATGCCGCTCCCGGACCTTTGCCGGTCACAACGTTTCCGTCACGCACCGCACTCTCTTTCTGCGGAACATCCCCGCAAGCGAGAAAGTCACCCATACCGGGATACATCGTAAAGCGTCTGCCCTTGAGGACTCCGCAGCACGAAAGCACCATGGGAGCAGCACAGATCGCAGAAACCACTTTTCCGGACGCCGCCATCCTTTTGACCACATCCTGTACAACTGCACTGTCGCGCAAATTGGTCGATCCGGGCATCCCTCCCGGCAGAAATACCGCGTCAAAATCAAGCTCCGACACCTCTTCAAGAAGCGCGTCGCACTGCAATGTCATTCCGTGAGCTCCGGTAATCTGCATATCATCAAGTCCGGCAAGCGTAACCTCAATGCCGAGCCTCCGCCAGATGTCCGCCGGAGCAACCGCCTCGATCTCCTCAAAACCAGATGCAAGTATCTCAAGTATCTTCGCCATATTAACGTTTCCCTGTCTTGAATTGTTGTTTCAGTTATAAAATACTGCAAATTCCCCCCAAAAGCAAGTCCCCCCTTGCCAAACTCAAAGCAAAGCTGTATATTAATAGCGCAATATACAAGGAGATTTCTATGCAGAGAGCCAACGACAACTCATCACTCCTCGGCGTCGGACTCGATAACACCGATGGACACAAACGCGTCACCAAAGGCGATAACTTCTACCTCGTTGGAGGTTCAGAAGAAACTCACGAAAAAATGACCGAAACCGCAGTGAAATTTAACGAAAAACTCTCCCGCAAAGGCAAGAGAATGAACGAACTCTCCCCGGAAGAATTCCGCGATATGATCCGCGAAGCTTCAGGAAAATAAGACTGTACAGTCAGGAGTCGATTGGCGAAGACTGATCGTACAGGCAGCTGCCCAACGAGGCAGCTGCGACACCCCGCTGCCTGCTTGTCAGGGCGAAGCTTCAGCGAAGACTGATCGTACGGGCTGTCACGTGTCACAGTGTCACAACCACCTCTTTTTTCTGAAAAAATGCGTGCAACATACATATCTTTGCAGTAAAAAAGCGCAACTCCAACGAGAGTTGCGCATTACTTCGCTGTCGGTCGTACCGACTGTCACAATCCTGCGATGCTCAGGCGTCGTCGGACTTCTTCGCTGCAATCAGGACAATATCTACTTTCCGGTTTTGAAAATTCCTGCGTAATCAGCGGCGATATTCGCTGCTTCATCAAGAATCACATCGCGGTTGCCGGAGGGCTTTTTATCTTCATCCTGACCGGCTATACGCTCGGCTTCTTCCTCAAGTTCAATCTCGTTGAGGTATTCCTGAAACCGTTTTTCCTCGTTGAGAGAGACCTCTTTCCGGTTGCGGTAACGCCGGAATACATCAATTTTACGCTGGTAATTGATATAATCCGGATCGCGGGCAATACGCTGCTTTGAGTAGTCGCTGAGCTGTGCGATATTGGCATCCATGTTGCGGTCAAACTTATAGAGCGGACGGGCAGGAATTGAGCTCCACGGCAGATGGTTGTCGAGGAAAAGCTCTCCGGCTTTCATCTCTTCGGTAAGGCTGGGCAGTCTTATATCAGAAGCGATACCCAACTGCTGAACCGAACTGCCGGAAGCACGGAAAAACATCGCTATCTCAAACGTTGTACTTCCGGCCGGAACTTTTTTGCCGATCATCTTCATGTAAGATGAGAGATCTTCGACAGTCAGCACAGTTCCTTTACCGAATGTGCGGCTGTCACCGACCAGAACCGCACGGTTGAAATCGCGCATGGCTCCGGCAAAAATCTCGCTTGCAGATGCGGAGTATTTGCTGGTAAGCACCACCATCGGTCCGTCATAAACCATACTGGGATCACGGTCATCGAGGTTTTCCACCTCACCGTTGGAGCTGCGAACCTGAACGACAGTACCTCCCTTCAGGAACAATCCGGCGAGCACGACTGCGTCAGGCAGACTGCCGCCGCCATTGCCGCGAAGATCAACGACAACACTTTCGACCTTTTTGCGTTTGAAATCATCAAGGATGCGCTTGACATCGGCACTGCCGCGTCTGGCATCAGGATCACCGCGTCTTACTGCGGCAAAGTCCATATAGAAACTCGGCAGAGTAATAATGCCTACATTGCGGGTTTTTCCGGAGAAATCTTTTACCGCCTTGACCAGACCTCTGGCTCCAAACTCATCAAGTTTCACCCTGTCGCGGCGGATACTCACACAGCGGAAGACGATCTTGCCTCTCCAGCGCGGCAAAAGCGGTGAGTAATCACGGCATCCGGAAACAGAAGATATCAGCTTCAACAGATTGCCCACGCTTTCGACAGGAACACCTGCTCCTTCAGTTGTCGCAGACAGCACCCCCAACATAACATCAGTACCGCGTTCACCTCTGATGTGTCTGACCGCCTGTGACACCGGCATATCCAGCAATATGGCACTTGAACCGTCGCTCTGGACAGCAGACAGAATACGGTCTTCTTTGTAGAGTTCACCGCATTTTCCGGCAGGTCCGCCGGGTATGACTTTTACGACTCTGATGAATCCGTCTTCGCTGCTCAAAGTTGCACCGATTCCGCTCAATGACAGACTCATATTTATATCAAAATCTTCGGTCGCAGCCGGAGCCATATATCCGGAGTGAGAACCGAACTCTCCGGCAAGGACATCGAGATAAAATCCGAGAATATCTATCGGACGCTTCTTCTCTATCGCATTGCTGATATCACGCAAGCGGCTTGACATTTTTTCTTCCGGAGTACGCAGTTCCCATTTGAACGCCTTTTCGGCATCACCGGATTTCTTCACCGGATTCTTTTTGTCATCTATCGCCATTCTGCGCTCGGCAAGTCTGAATGCCAGAACATCACGGGTAATACGCTTTTTCCACAACGCAAGCTGTTCTTCACGATTTGCCGGATGCGGCAGATCTTTACGCTCGATCGTCCAGGAGTCGGAAGAATCAAATTTGAGGGTTCCGGATTTGAGAATATCATCTGCAAATTTGTGGTATTCGGATGTGCGCAATTTATAGAGTTCGTAGAGCTGCTGTCCGAAAGAGAAATCGCCTCTCACCAGATGGCGGTGCAGAACATTGCGGTACGGCATAAAAAGAGCGATATCCTGCCGGGTGAAATAGACTTTATCAGGGTCGAGAGCTTTGACGCAGCTGTCGAACAACCGGCGGGAAAACTCCTCATCAAGTTTCTGCTTGCGGTAGTGGTTGTATCCGAGAATACGGACGACCAGCTGCGTGATTTTGCGCATATCATTGCGGTTGTAAACAGTTTCCTGCACAGCAGCACCTGCCGGCAGATCAACTGCAGCGGCACAGAGTACCAAAAGAATTTTTTTCATACAGTTCATCATCATCTCCAATCAGGAATATTCTCTCCGGCAAGCCGGATATATTCTGATTCAAGGATATCCGCCATCCGGTGCCAATCGAACTGGGCTACGACTTTGCGTTTGCCGTTTTCCCCCATCCGGGCAGCCAGTTCCGGATCATTGAAAATGAGAAGAGTCTTTTCAACTACGCCCTTGACATCTTCGGCGGCAACAGTGTATCCGGTTTCGCCGTTTATCACAACTTCCGGAGTGCCGTCAAGGGCAAAACCGATCGCCGGAATACCTACTGCCAGAGCCTGAACCACAGCACGGGGAAGTCCTTCCCTCAACGAGAGATGCCAGAGCAGATCCGCCTGAGCGAGATAATCTGCAACTTTATCCGGAGCGACCAGACCGGAAAAGTGGAAATGATCCGAAACATTTGCCTCTGCAAGCTGTTTCTTGAGCTGATCATACATCGGACCATCTCCAATGAGCAGAAAATGGGTATCAGGACGCGCGGCAATGACCTGCAGTGCCGCAGGTATCACATACTCATACCCCTTGAGAGGGAAAAGTCGGGCAACAGTAGCAATCACCCGGGCATTTTCCGGAATCCCCAACGATTCGCGCAGCGCGATATCCCGTTGGCAGCTGGAAAACCTTGCGGTATCCATTCCGCTGTAGACTACCTGATATTTTTCCCGGGGAGCAACTTTGGCATCAACACACTGGTCGATCATCGCCTGCGCCACCGCATAAATCCTGTGGCAGTATCTGGCTGCAAATCTTTCAAGGAAAATATAAAGAGCGTTCTTCCAAGGCTTTTCGTTGGGGTGAAACGCCTGTCCGTGAACCGTATGCACTACGACCGGTATGCGTGCGGACCAGGCGGCAAGACGGCCGATAATTCCCGCCTTGGAGCTGTGGGTATGCACCACATCAAACTTGCGCTCAATAAAAAAGCGGCGCAGACGGATAAAAGCGAGAAAATCGTGAACCACCGAGAGTTCACGCACCAGATCCGGAAAAACTTTTATTTCAAAATCCGGCATATCGACATTCTTCAACAGCTCCCCTTCCCTGCCCGGAGACGGACCGGTCACCAGTACGGCATTGTGTCCGCTTTCCAGATGTCCCTTTATAGTAAGAAGAGTATTTTCCTGTGCTCCGCCCACGATCATTCTGGTGATGACGTGACAGGTGTTCAATTTTCTATTTTGCGAATTCATATCTGTGTATCCTTTCGACTCCATCAGATGCCAGCAGCAGCGGATCAGTCACTCTGTTCTTATATTCCGCATTAACCAGATACCCCGAGGAGTTTTTCTCCAGTATCAGTACAGTCTTTAATTTAGCACTGCGATTGAAATACTCAAGGCGAATAGCAGATTTTTGACGTATTATTTTCACCTTTTCTGAACTTTTTCCATATTCAATCAGATTTTTCACACCGCAGTCAGCAAGAGCAGTGCGGAAATACTTTATCCTTTCGTATTTCGCCGGTTCCGGAACAACTGTACGACTGACAGAATTCCGCCTGATAAGGGTTCGCAATCCGCGCATATTTTTCACGCTGTTGCGGCTGAACATAACTGTTTCTATTTTTGTGACGCCGCATTGCTTCAAATAGTTATCGATATAGGCACTCGAGGAACTTTTTGACGGATCAATAATAACAGCACTGTCTTCTCTGCTGTCAATAAATGCGACCATAGGAGGAGAATCTGAACCGGTTCCGCAAACAACGACCTGCAAGTTTGCCGTCAATGGAAGAATAAGCCAGCGCAAAACAAGAGATACCAGAAGAATTGCCGCTCCCAACCTTACTGTGCCCCGGAACCGCAACACCACAAAGAGAGAAAAGATATACAGCCACATCTCGAATGCCGGAGGTGAAACCGCCTGAATGTTGGTACTTATTCCGGCGACAATTTCGCAAACTCCATGCAATATTGAAAATGCTCCGGACAGCAGTATCCCTGCCCCCGGCCAGACAAGGACAACTCCGAGCAGCAGGTAAAACACCGACATGAACGGCATCAAAACCAAATTCAAGGGAACAGATGCCGGCAGAAACTGCCCCTGATGGTGCATGGATATGGCAAGTCCTCCGAGGAAAGCGGAAATACAGATTATCACCGCAGGAAACACCTTATCAAGATTGCGTTTCCAGAACGTCCTCTCCGGCTTTCTGCCACCTGGAACATAAAGCTTCTGCATAATCAACTTTTTGCAGTTGAGGTATTTCAGCTTTTCTGATACAGCAACCAATACTCCGGTGATGACAACAGAGTAACGCGCGCCGACATCAAGTGCCAGCAGAGGCGATCCCGCCAGCAGGAAAAATGACGCCCAGCAGAATACTGAAAACGGAGCCATCCAATAGAGAAATATTCTCATAGCCGCCCAGATAAACAACATTGCAAAGGCTCTCACCGCAGGTGCGCTTGCTCCGGTTGACACGACATATATTCCGGTCAGAATGACAGTGATTATATATCCCGTCCGCATACCGGCCGGTCTGAAAATCAGAAAGAGGAAAAATGCCAGCACGGCGACATGCATACCGGAAACAGAAAACACATGAATCGTTCCAGTATTGACAAAAACACTGCGCCGCTCCCGCGACATACCGCCGGTTATTCCGAAAAATAGCGCAGAAGCAAGGTTGCGGGAGTTCTCATTCTCTATCTTTGACAGAACTCTGCCCGCAACCAGATCACGGAAATCGATGATCGCTCCCCAAATGCCGCGCTCCCGCTGCAGTACTTCGCACTTGTTGAGATAGATGGTCTTAACGATATCTCTTGAAATAAGATAATTGGCAAAACTTCTGTCACGGCTGTTGGAAATTGTTCCGCTTCCGGTGATGACGCTGCCGTACAACTGGGCCGGAAATCCTGCCGGAAGCTTCACCATTACCAGTGGTTTATCTGCCGTTTTGTTTTCGTCAGGGTAAATGCTATACTCCAGCAGCTGAGAAGTTATCATCGTCGGATGATCGATATAGCCGAGCGAAGTCTGGCGCGGATCGCAAAGCCGCAATTTGAATTTTCCGTAAGCATAATCTTTTTCTGAAATGGCATTGGAAACACGCTGCAGGTCGTTCAGCCGGAGATAACTCGAAGCGAATCCGGCAATGACCGCAGCAACGGCACACCACAGAGCCAATTTTCTGAAAAAGAGAAATAAAAATGGCAGAAAGACAAATACGCTCCACCAGACCAACGAACCGCTTCCGGCAAGCGCACCGACCGTCCATCCGGCAAGGATGGCACACTCAATGCGTTCGCTCCGTCGGAAATTCTTCATGATCTTCGCAGAATATCAACTGTTGATGAGCTTCTGCAGTTGAACCGCCTTGGAAACATCTCCGATAAGCACGGCACCAACCATTTTTCCATCCTGATTGTAAAATGTGCTGCAGTAGCTGTTTTCATCCATCTGCCGCTCATTTTTCAATGTTTCATCAATGACTCCGACGGAAAAAAGCTTCAGACCAAGTGCGTTGAGTCTCACCGGATTGGACTGGATGACAAATTCAGCATCTCCACCGGCAGCACAGCAGCCTGCAATCTGCCCCATTTTTGAGGCAGTAGTGTAGAGTCCGCAGGGAACTCCGCCGAAAAGAGCAACGTCTCCGGCGGCAAAAATATCCGGCAGATTGGTACGCATATGAGAATCGACCTCTATTCCGCGGGAAATCCGCAGTTTTTCGCAATCAGGTATCACAGGAGTATTGCCGACTGAAAACACCACAAAGTCACACTCAACACGCCCGTCCTCAAGAATAACAGCTTGAGAATCGATTCCCTTTATCACTTTTCCGGCAAGGAATTCCAGGTTGGCTGTCTGTTTCATTACTTTTTCAGCATAGTTGCTGCCATCTGCATCAAGGTTGCGGACAAGAAGGCGATCAGCCCCCTCAATCACCGTAACCCGGCAGGATCTTTTCAAAAGAGAGTCAGCCAGTTCCAGCCCGAGGACTCCGCCGCCGATCACGGCAACGTGAGGAGTTTTTCCATCCAGAATCATACGGAGCTTCAACAAATCGCCGTATTCACGCAAAACAAACACATTATTTCCGTCAGCCCCGGGAACCGGAATACGTCTTGCTGCAGATCCGGTGGCAATGATGAGCGAGTCATAATTATCGAAGCTGCCGTCTGCAAGCTGTATCGTGTGATGATCAGGATCGATACGTTTAACAGGAACTCCCAACTTCACCTCGATACCTGATTGCGAATAGAACTCTGCATCCCGGATAAAAAATGTTCCGGACGGAGTGTCATCATTCGATACCAATGCTGAAAGCGCAGGACGGCGGTAGGGCAGAACCTGCTCTTTCGAATAGAGCGTTATCCGGCAGTCAGGATCACATTTGCGGGCAGAAACTGCACTTTCGAAGGCGGCAACTCCGCCGCCGGCAATAATTATGTGTTTCACGCATTCACCTCTTTTTCTTTTGTCGTCTGCACTTTTTCCAACGGAAAGAAACAGCAGAACACCGTTCCCGCCCCGGGTTTACTGTCTATCTGTATCCACCCCTGATGGTGGGTAACAGTGCCATACACCATAGCCAATCCCATACCGGTTCCCTTACCGACGGGCTTGGTGGTATAAAACGGTTCGAACAATTTATTCATCGCCTCCTGCGGAATTCCGCAACCGGTATCAGAAACAGCGATATAAACATAATCTTCCGGATCAAAATCGCTTATCTTAACCGGTGCAGTACAAAGAACAGGGGCATTTGCCGCATTTCCGGCAGATATGGTCAAACGCTTGTTTCCGGCTTCGGTCTGCCCCATCGCGTCGATGGCATTAAGCATCAAATTGAGCAACACCTGATGGAGCTGGACACTGTCGCCGCTGATGGTATACGGTTCTTTCTCAATTTTGACAGAAACATCCACATCGGAAATCGACTGCGGAACCAGCATCGACGCGCTGTCTTCCACCAGTTTCCGGACATCGATCATATCCACCTTGTATTTACCTTTGCGGGCAAAGCCGAGAAGCTGCGATGTGAGTTTTCCAGCCTGTTCAGCAAGTGACGCGACCTTTTCCAGACGTTCTGCAGCTCCGTTGGGAAGAGTTGACGTGTAAAGAATCATATCTATATGACCGAGAATAGAGTGGATGCAGTTGTTGAAATCGTGTGCAACTCCTCCGGCAAGTCTGCCGAGAGCCTCAAGACGCTGGGAGTGGATAAGCTGTTCGGCAAGTTCTGCCTTTTCGTCTGCAAGTTTCTGCTCTTCAGTAATATCGCGGGCAATAAGAAACAGCAGCTGGCGGCTGCGGGTGACAACAGGGGTGAGCGAGAGATCAAGAAGGCGGCATCCGCCGGAAATCCGGCAGACACAGCGCAAACGTCTGGTGGTCTGGGGAAACTCGGATAACGGAACTTCATTCTCACCGAGAACCTCAAGAGTTGCAAAAAGATCAAAGCCGCCAATAGCTTTCTGCTCTGTATTGAGGAAACGCAGAGCGGCAATGTTGGCATCTATCACTTTTCCGGAGTCATCAAGGGTAAAGATCAACTCTCCGGCATTTTCAAAGACCATCTGATAACGTTTTTCACTTTCATGAAGTGTGACTTCAAGCTCTTTGGCCTTACCGTAACTTCCGACAAAGGCAAAGAGCAGATCAAGGGAGCTTCCGCTGTTTCCGGCGGATTCTTTTTCAAGCCATCTCAAATAAACCTCAAGGATCAGACAGAGGATAACCGCAGCAAACATGCGTCCGATCAGATTGCCGACGAGCAGACTGTCGATGAATCCGGTGTACCAGTAAATTATCAGCTCCGGCAGCTGGGAAAACACCGTTCCTGCCATGCCGCCCAAAAGAGCAAAAAAACGGGGAATACGGCACTTTATCAGCACCGTATAAAGAATAGGCACAATAAAGAGATCGGCGAAAACAGAAAGCGCAGAATAGGTACTTGACCTCTTTGCTCCGTCAACCAGCATGGCGAGCGTTGAACCGGAAAAACCGTTTGATATGGAAAATCCAAGCCACCGGCATTGAAGTTCTGTTATTTCCGCAAGATACCATATCATACCGCCCAGAGCTGCAGCTCCGATGATCAGATGCTGGGTACGCAATGTTCCGCAAGTAATATAAACAGCAAGATAAGACGCTATCAGCGGCATATATATAACTACTGTTCCAATACGGAACCTGACATCTCCCCACAGTATTCCCTGCAGCTCTGCCGACACCAGTATGTCAGCAAGAAAAAGCAGAAATCCGGTAACAAGGTAAAACGGAGCAAGTCCGATAGCTTTGCGCTGCTGAAGCAGCATAAGCAGGGAGATAAACACAAAGGTCATCTCAAAGGCATTGAGCAGCAAAGCGTTGAGATATTCCATAACAATTCTCCCTGTAAAATGATCTGTCAGGCAAAGAGATCGACAGCCTCGTTCAAGTTATTGACGAAATCCACGCCGGAAGCCTCAGGCTTCTCACGCTCTGCTGAACCGTAACCTGTGGAAATCAGCAGACTTGCTTTGAGAGAAGCATTTTTACCGCATTTGACGTCAGAGAGCTTATCTCCGACCATAATGCTTGAAGCAAGATCGATATCGAGCTCTTCAGCCGCCTGCAGAAGAAGTCCGGGGGCGGGCTTGCGGCACGAACAGACACCGTCGTAATCAGGATGGTGAGGACAGATGTAGAAGGCATCTATTTTTTCATTGTGTTCTGCAAGAAGATCCGATATTTTACGGTGGACAAGCTCCACCTCATTCATTGTAAATTTTCCTCTTGCCACACCTGACTGATTGGTGATGACAACGACAAGATACCCCAGCTCATGCATTCTGCGGATCGCCCCGGCGACACCGGTTTCGAGTCTGGTTTCCGCCGGATCGCAAAGGTAATGCACCTGTTCAACCACCACTCCGTCACGGTCAAGAAAAAACGCTTTATTCATAAATTCACCTGTATTACGCCTCACACTCAAACACCCGCACTCCGGAGGAATCAGAAAACTCATTTCTCAAAGCCGCGGCTATCCGGTGCTGTGCCTCAACGTCTGCGGCAACAGCAAAAAGGGTCGGACCGCTTCCGGAAACCTGAACTGTCAAAGCTCCGGCAGCAAGCATAACACGGCGCATGATCTCAAGACGCGGAAACTTTCCGAAAAGCGCAGTACCGAGATCATTGCGGCAGAGCCCGGCAACAGCTTCAGCGTCACCGCTGGCCAAGGCTTCATTCAACAGTCTGCCGCTCCGGACATCCTCCGGAGAAAATGCCGCCGGATCAAGTTTTCCGTATGACCACCGGACACCTACCGGAAATCCGGGGTTGGCAAGTACAAGATAGAGTGTTTTGCTCTTGTTATCAAGTGCCTCAAACTCATTTCCTGTTCCCCTCGCCCACGTCGGCACGGGATTAAGAAAAAATGGAACATCAGCCCCTATTTTTGAAGCAAGGCTGTGCATTTGCTCTCTATCCAACGCCCCGTAACGTTTGTTGAGCCAGAGCAGAACTCCGGCAGCATTTGAGCTGCCGCTGCCGAGTCCGGCCGATACCGGAAGCCGTTTATCAAGGACAAAACTCCAATGCGGCTCTATTCCTGACAAACCGGCGTAGAGCGCGGCAGCTTTGTAAATAATGTTATCTCTGGATCCGGGAACCGTTGTCTGCTTTACGGCGACGCTGATTCCCGGAGCAGAATCGGAATCACACTCTATTTCATCGTACAAATCTTTGATCGGAAGAAACAGAGTGTACAGAGTATGATAATTATCCTCTCTTCTGCCAGTCACCTGAAGAAAAAGATTTATCTTGCAGCAGGTACGGATAACTTCGCTCATACTTCAGAATATTCCATTATTTGCCGGAAAACTTGAATCCGTACTTCTCATTGTTTTTGCGGGAAGCCTCTTCGAGAGCGACCGCAAGACGGAGAGCGGCAAGTCCCTGTTTGCTGGAAACTTTGGTTTCAGCAACCACGCCGCTGTTTCTGGTGGCATTGACTGCATCGATGAAGTCATCCAGCTCGGCAGCGATGGCATTTTTGGCGGCGAACTCAACTGTTTCGCGTTTGATCTCACCGTTTTCAGCAGTAATGATGCATCCGGTGGGAGAGTTGAAATCCATCGAGCAGCACATATTGTCGCCGAACACCCGGACTTTACGCATCGGAGCAGCATTGATGCGGCTGGCGGTAATATTGGCACAGCAGCCGTTGACAAAACGGATTCTGGCACTGGCGATATCCTCTCCGGGGCTCAAAATGGGAGAAGCGGTAACGTCAAAAGATTCAACCTCCGACTGGGCAAGAGCCAGAACAAGGTCGATATCGTGGATCATAAGATCAAGGATGACACTCACTTCGGTTCCGCGCGGCGGAAGACCGGGACGGGACGGCGGATAGGGGGCAAGACGCTGTGCCTCAATAAAATAAGGTTTAACTCCGGTGGAGTAAATATAATCCATCGCAGGATTGAAACGCTCAACGTGTCCGACGCCGAGCACAACGCCGTTCTTTTCGGCGCAGGCAACCATATCCTCCGCACCCTTGACCGAGGAGTCGATCGGTTTCTCAACAAAGACATGTTTGCCCATTTCCAACAGCGGAATGACCGTGGCACTGTGGTAGGTCGCAGGAACAGCAACGCTGAAAGCATCGCACTTTTCCGCCAGCTCCTGCCAGGAGTCGAAAACAGTCAGACCGAATTCAGCACCGACTCTCTCTGCATTTTCTTTCTGGACGTCGAAAATTCCGACAACTTCAGCTTTGGGATTCTGGGCATAGAGGCGGGCATGATGGCGTCCGAGGGCACCGACACCGATAACACCGACTTTAAGACGGGCGTTTTCCATAATTTCACTCCTTATAAATTGCAGTTGCATAAAAAATATATTTATCCGTAGGATATAATATACACTCATACGGTTCCAAAAGCAACCCCGGCAAAAAAACTCAAAAAAACTTATCATTCAGCACCCGGAAAATCCGGTATTCCGTTTGCAAGAACAGCGATTCCGGTGTATGTTAAAGTCAATTGTTTTTACTTCAAACCCAAAGGAGGGTGATATGCAGCTGGAAACCATCAATCACAAGGTTCAGTTTTGTGTTATCGGCGGCGGCCTTGCCGGAATGTGTGCAGCAATCAGTGCTGCCCGTCACGGTATAAAAACCCTGATCATGCAAGAGCGTCCGATGTTCGGCGGCAACGCCTCGAGCGAAGTCAGAATGTGGATCTGCGGCGCAGACAAATGTCTGGAAACCGGAATCATCGAAGAGTTGAGGCTTGAAAATCTCCACCGCAATCATAACTCCAACTATTCTGTCTGGGACAGCGTTCTCTTTGAAAAAGTACGTTTTCAGGATAATCTCATCAGCCTGCTCAACACCTCCTGTCTTGAAGCCGAAACTGTTGACAATAAAATCGTTTCAGTCACCGGATACCAGCAGACCACCCAGAGTTATCACAAAGTTGAAGCCGACTACTTTGCAGACTGTTCCGGAGACAGTATCCTCGCCTTGCTTGCCGGAGCAGAATTCCGCATCGGCAGAGAGGATAAAGATGAGTTCGGAGAAACCCTCGCCCAGAATGTTTCCGACCGCAAGACAATGGGATTGAGCTGCATCCTGCAGGCCCGGGAATATGATACGAAACAGGAATTCACGCCCCCCGCATGGGCGAACAAATATCCCGATGATGGATCATTTCCGCCGAGATGCCACATACTCAACCGCACCCAGAACTTCTGGTGGCTTGAATTGGGCGGCAATCAGGATTCCATAGCCGACACAGAAACCTTGAGAGATGAATTGCTCAAAGACGCTTACGGAATCTGGGATCATATCAAAAACCACGGAGACCACGACGCAGACAACTGGGCCCTCGACTGGGTGGGAATACTTCCCGGGAAACGCGAGAGCCGCAGATGTATCGGAGATTACATACTCCACGAGAAAGATGTGCTTTCCGGCGGCAAATTCGATGACATTGTCGCTTACGGCGGCTGGCCCATTGACGACCACAATCCGGATGGTTTCCGCCATTACGGCGAGGCCAACCTGATCATAAAGCCGGAACAGCCGTATGGAATACCGCTGCGTTCCCTATATTCAAGAAACATCAGCAACCTGCTGTTTGCCGGACGAAATATAAGTGCGACTCACACCGCATTGAGCTCCACCCGGGTTATGGCAACCTGCGCCCTCATCGGTCAGGCAGTGGGAACGACCGTATACCACGCTGCAGCAAACGGCAATCTTACCCCGCGGGAAGCCTGCAGCAAGCATATCAAAGATATTCAGAAAACACTTCTTGATGACGACTGCTATCTTCCCGGTCACAAACGCGAATCATCAGAATTGACGATGACCGCCAAATTATCCGGTTCAGCCGGAAACGTGGAGGATTTGCGGAACGGCGTTGACCGTACCCTCGGTGAAAACATCAACGCAGCACTCTTCGGGAGCGGAGATGAAGTCACGTTCACCTGGGATAAGAGTCAGAAAATCAGCAGTATCCGCCTGGTATTCGATTCCGACCTTGACCGTGATCCTCACAATATGCGCTCCAACTACCGTTTGAGCGATGAGCCGTTCTATTCTCCCGCAACACTGGTTACGGATTACTCACTTCTGGCAGACGGAGTGGAGTTTTTCAGAGAAAAGAACAACTACCAGCGTCTGGTAAATATTCCGGCAAACATCTGCGCCTCCGGCATCACACTGAAAGTGAATGCAGCGCGCGGGTGCGAAAAAGCAAAAGTATTTTCAATGGATATATTGTAACAAACAACTCAAATAACAGGATTTTTAACAAATGAGTATTGAAAAACAAGTTCAGAGTATTCTTGATGAGGCCGTAAAAGCATATCCCGGAGCAGGAATGCAGTTTTGTGCGATCAAAGACGATCAGTGCATTGTAAGTGCATGTGCCGGATTCACTTCAGAAAAGATGGATAAAAAAGTCGATGAGCACACCCTTTTCCCGGTCTACTCCACCAGCAAGAGCGTTCCTGCTGCAGCGTTGAGCAGACTTATCGCCAAAGGCAAGATTTCTCCCGATCAGCTTGTGACTGACATCTGGCCCGAGTTCGGAAAGAGCGGTAAAGAGACAACTCTTGTCCGCCATCTGCTCAATCATACTTCCGGACTCCCGCAGAGATTCAAAGAGCAGACCACCTATGAAATTGTCTGCGATTGGGAAAGCATGATCCATGCAATTGAAAACTCTCCCTGTGACTGGACTCCCGGAACCCAGGCCCGTTACCAGAGCATCACCTACGGCTGGGTCACAATGGAGCTTATCCAGCGTGTTACCGGTATGAGCTTCAAAGAGTATATCGCAAAGGAACTCGGACTCACTGATGACGGAGACTTTATCTTCGGAACAACCGATGAAACAGAAAAACGTATTTCTGATTTCCGCCTTGCGGATGGACACGCCAAATCAAGCTCCTTTTCTGTCTGCGACCCCATCGACGACCTCATGCAGCAGAAGTGCATCCGCCGTACAGTGCAGCCCGGATTCAACGGTTTCGCTTCGGCATATGGACTTGCGAGTTTCATGAACCGTGTCAATAACTGCGATTTCTTCAGCCGCAGAGTTTTGATGGATGCAACCAGTCCGGAACACTCACCTGCCAAAGATAATCCGATCAAGGGAGCAACAAAAATTTTCGGATACGGCTTTGCGCTTACCGGTCCGGCAGACGATCTCGGCAAATTCTACGGCCACGGCGGATACGGAGGCTCTGAAGCAATTGCAGACCGCGACAACAATATCACTTGCGGTTTTACTACTAATATTCTCTGCGCCGCCGAAAATATAAAGTTTGAACTTTTCAAATACTTTGGTATTGAACCGCGCCTGAACTGGAAAGAAGCTGAAGCATGAATTCAATAATTTCCAATCCCTTTCTCTGGAAAACTATCGGCCTGCTCATACTCTCAAACTGCTTTATGACCTACGCCTGGTATGGACACCTGAAGACCCTCGGCTCCAAACCGCTCATAATTGCAGTTCTTGTCAGTTGGGGCATTGCCTTTTTCGAGTACCTCATCCAGGTTCCGGCCAACAGAATGGGACACGCAAACAACCTCAATCTCGCACAGCTGAAGATCCTTCAGGAGGTCATAACGTTGAGCGTATTTGTTCCCTTCTCTCTTTTGTATATGAAAGAACCGGTCCGCTGGAATTTTCTCTGGGCGGGGCTATGCATGGTTGGAGCAGTCTACTTTATCTTCAAAGATTAAAGTTTCCCAACCGGATCAAACAAAAAAAAGAGCGGCAATACGCCGCTCTTTTTGTTTTGATGGAATCACCGTCAATACTCAAACTTCACTTCACTGCTGCTGTTGAGAAGAAGCGCGCCCCAGCGCATTACTCCGGGCTTACCGTCAACCGGATTTTCCGGGATAACAGTGATTGTATGCCACTCATCCGGAGTCAAACCAGAAGCAAGCCTCACAAAGTGAAATTGTGAACGGGAAACTGACCGGACTTTTACTTTCACCGCTTCTCTGCCATCAACTGATACAGAAAACGGCACTGATTCCGGAAGAGTTTCTATCATCGCAGCAACGCGTTCTGCTTTAACTTTGAAAGTAAACGGCTCAAGTTTTCCGCCGTTATATTCCCACTTCAACGCTCCGCTCTGAACGGAATTTGAACGCATGACCAGCTTATCAAGAAAACGACTGGCAAGCCAGTCGTAACAATCAGATACGATACAGGGATAGCAAACCGACCATCCGGGCATCTGCTGTTCAGCAAGGTCAATGCGGAGGATGTTGCTGTAAGTTTTTCCGGAAACAAAGTTTTCAGGAAGAACAGGTTTCTTTTCAGGGGATGTTGCGATTCTCTCCCACTCTTCGAAGAAAAATCTGGTATATGCAGCATATCCAGCATCGTGCGGATGGGTTTCATCAAACAACTCTTTCGGCCATAAATGAGAGGTTTCAATCTTGTTATCCAGATACGCTTTGTTCATAAGTCCGAGTATATCGGCGTACTCCAGGTTGTAGTGTTTGAACAACTCGATATGCTCACTTCTGCGTTTCAGTTCCTTTATATCGGCAATCTCCGCAAATTTTTTGGAAACTGTAAAAACAGGAAGAACTGCAACTCCGCGCCTGACACACTCTCTTATGATCGCCTCGTAGGAGTTGTTTTTTGTATCCTGCAATCCGTTTGCGCTGCCGTTCAGCCCATCATTGAGCGTAAAGTCAAGCACGACAAGGTCGGGATTATACTTGAAAACATCTCTTTCCATGCGGAAAACAGCAAGGGAACTGCCGGTTCCGCCGATTGAAGAATCCTTGAACTGCCAGCTTGTTTCAGGATAGCGTCGACACAGTTCCTGCATCGTCAATCCTCTCCAGCTGGTGACGTTGGGATCAGAGGCATTTGCGCCCCAGGTCAAAGAACCGCCGAAAAACACCACATTGAGTCGACCGCCGCGGCTTGCCTTTTCCATAATCGACTTTACGGATACAGCAGATAACTGCAAGGACAAAAGAGAACTCAAGACAGCCATAATTAAAATCTTTTTCATAATTGAATATATTGATATATCAGAAAAGTTCACCCTGGATAACTTCTCCACTGCCTGAAGCATCATCATCGACTCTGCGCTCTTCAACAGCCGATTCAGGAGCGGTGAAAGAAAAGAGATCATCCTGCACTTCCGGCTCCGGAGTGCTTTGAACCACCGGATCCTCCGGCAGGTCTTTCAGTATGCTTTTCAAACCGTAATGACTGCACAACTCCCGGATTTTCTGCCAATCCGGAGCTTGGCGGATAGTCAGTTTGTCGATGTTCCATCCATCCGGAATATCTGTACGCAGTTTGACAAGTCCTATATTGCGGCGCACAAGTTCTGCATTGCCATCAAGTTTGGCAAAAAACTTGCTGTTTTTCAGTTTGGATATATCATCAAGCCAATTTGCGCTTCCGCCGAATGTATTGAGCAATTCAGCCGCGCCTTTCGGACCTATTCCGTGAACACCTGCGATGTTATCCGAGTTGTCACCGAGCAGAGCAAGGTAATCAATGATCAACTCCGGAGTCACTCCGAACTTCGCTTTGACCGAGTCGGCATCGCGCTCTTCAAAGCCGCCGGAGTTTCCATTTTGAGGAGCAAGAAGAGTCACCCTGTCGTTGACCAACTGGGAAAGATCTTTGTCGGAGCTGATGATCTGCACCTTCTCACTGCTGTTTACTGCAATAACTCCGATAAGGTCATCCGCCTCGTACCCCGGACATTCAAGCATCTGCCAGCCAAACGCCGAAGCCATTTCGCGGATAAACGGCATCTGTGCCGCAAGCTCCTCCGGCATCGGAGGACGGTTTGCTTTGTATTCCGGCAGAAGATCGAGCCGGAACTTCACTTTGCCGCAATCAAAAAGCATTGCACCGCGTTCACCCGGATAATTGCGTTCTATCCCCAGCAGAAGCCGGGTAAACACAAGCAGAGCATTCACTGGCTCTCCACGGGAGTTGGTAAGTATACGGATGGCGTAAAAAGAGCGGAAAATCTGGCTGAACGCATCGATCAGCACGATAGATGATTTTGACATAACTACCTGCAATTCAATACTGTTTTATTCTGAAAACCGGATGTTCCAATCTATTTGCAGCAAAATTCAGAACGACATTTCCGGCACAAATACTAAAAAAAATGGACTCCGGAATGAACATCTCATCCTAAGAGGAGTAATTATGAAGAGGAGAAATTGCGTATAGGAGCTTGAAACACCCATCCCGGAAATCCGGAAGATACTATAAATCCAATATGACAAAAATGCAAATTACTTTTATATTAAAAATGTTAATTTTTTAACATTAGTCCCGGATGCGGGGAGTTTCCGGAAGAAAGCCGGAGGACTGTTCCACCGCATTTGGGCACATGCAACACTTTTATCAGCCGAGTCTTACGGAATATTCCCTTTTCGCAGACAAGCAGATCGCATCAAGGAGCTTCATGACTGTTATGCCATCTTCCGGTCTGAGTTAAAGCAAGTCCACTTGCCGGTTCCTTATACCCCATCGGCAAGAGGGCAAGTGAGAGTTTGGCGACAGGTACGCAAGGTACGGGATTGTCCGCAATGCGCCACCATCGGTCAAACATCTTCACAACAATTGTGACAACATCAATTGACAAATCCATCCGCTGCGTATCAAACAATCGTGAACAAAGTTCAAAAAAGTGTAAAAAACACAGCACCATCACCACTTATACACATTGAATTTTTACTTTCCGGCTGTAATGTATAGAACAGTCAAAAACATGATTTGCAAAAAAGAGGATTTCTTTTTTATGGACATAACCAAAATCGACAAAAACTTTTCATCTGCTCCTGTGGATGAAAACGGTTTTCTCTACCGTGATGCCAGACTTGAGCCGTTTGAACTGGAGGGACTGGCGTGGTATAAGGAAAACAACTGCGAGTATTACCGCCTGCCCAGAACTTTTACGACCGATGACATCAATCAGGGCGCATTGAATCTTGCCAATCACACCTCCGGTGTATGCGTAAGATTCCGCACCGACTCTCCGGAAATAGCCCTGAAGGCAGAATATCACGAAACGCCTGACTTCAACCATATGCCGCGTACCGGAATCAAAGGTTTTGACTCCTACCGCAGACGTCCGGGCGAAAAAAAATACACCTGTAACAACAACATAAAACCGGATACCGCAGAAAGCGTTTCCGGCGTTTGCGGAACCAATCCTGAAGGAGAGCTTTGCGACTGGATTATCAACTTTCCGCTTTACAGCGGAGTCAGAAGTGTTCAAATCGGACTGAAAGCAGGTTCAATCATTGAAGCTCCTGCACCCCGAAAAATAAAAGACCCCGTTCTTTTTTACGGCTCATCCATCACCCAGGGGGGATGCGCCTCACGTCCGGGAAACAACTACTGCACCATGCTCTGCCGCGAAATTGATGCCCCACAGGTAAATCTGGGATTTTCCGGCTGCGGACGCGGAGAAATCGCTCTGGCTCATGCCATAGGCAAACTCAAACTCTCGGCATTCGTTCTCGACTACGACCACAACGCACCAACCATCGAACACTTGAGAGACACCCACGAAGTGTTTTTCAAAGCTGTGCGCGCCGCCAATCCGGATCTGCCGGTAATCATGATGTCCAAATGCGACTATCCCAATTATGATCCGGAAAAAATCGCAGCAGCAGATACCCGTATTGAAATAATCCGCCGGACTTATCTCAATGCAGTCGCTTCCGGCGACAAAAACGTCTGGTTCATTGACGGCAGAACCCTGTTTGGCAAAGAAGACCGCGACATATGCACGGTTGACAACTGCCACCCCAACGATGCAGGCTTCTACCGTATGTACCAAAACATCCTGCCTACACTTAAAATTGCACTTAAAATCAAGGAGTGATTCAAATATGGACTTTCAGAAAAAAGTACAGGCATTGCTCGACAAAGCCGTGGAAAACGGAACCGAATGCGGTTGTCAGGCTGCGCTCTACATCAATGGAGAACTGGCGGTAAACGCTTACGCCGGTTGGACAGATTGGACAAAGACCAAAAAAGTTGACGAAAACACCGTTTTCCCCATCTACTCAACAGGAAAAGCTCCGAGTTCTACAGTGCTTCACCGTCTGGTAGAAATGGGCAAGCTCAGTTACGACACCCGTATTGCAGATATCTGGCCGGAGTTCGGCTGCAACGGCAAAGAAGATATGCGCGTCTGGCACGTGTTGAGTTACCGCTGCGGTTTGTGGGAGGTTCCGGAGTCAACTCCTGAAGAACAGGCCGACTTCACACTGATGACTCAAAAAATGGCACAGGCTTCTCTTTCAGGTCCTTACGGCAAAAAGCAGAAATACCACCCCAAGACCTACGGCTGGCTCACCGGCGGCATAGCCTGTCACGCCACCGGACGCAGTGATTATTTCAAACTCTTTCAGGAACTTGTAGGTGAACCTGCCGGAATGGATCGCTTCTTCTACGGTCTCCCCGAAGATGAAAAGAATTTTGCAGCTCCGGTCAAAGCACTTGACGGCTCTTGCGCCAGCGAGTGGGCAGTCGGTTTTATGGGTGAACCGCTCAACCGGCACACCTGCAATCCTTCGACAACAACTATGAGCAACGCTCTGTCGATCGCAAGACATTATGCCGCACTTGACACCAACACTCTTCTGTCAGCCTCAACTCTGGAACATGCACTCACTCTCAACTGGAGAGAAAAAGATGATATTATTCCGCTGGTAAAAGGACGCTGGGAACTCTTCGGTCTGGGATATGTCCTTTCCGGTCCCGTCGATGACCTCTGCCGTATTTTCGGCCACGGCGGCGTCGGCGGTTCAGAGGGATTGCTCGACCGCAAACTCCACTATGCGATAGCGTTCACCCGCAACTGCTTTGCCGAACCGAATCTGCTGCTCGACTTTTACGATTCGGTCAGCTTCAAAAACCGCGACTGGCCGGATCCGATGGAAATTCCGGATCAGGTAAAGAAATAAGATCTGTTTGCAATCATAAAGGGAAATATATATGCGTTATCCGACAACACCTCTCGTCGTCCACGACCCGTATTTCAGCATCTGGAGTTTCCACAACAAGGCTTTTCAGGGCAGAACCAACCACTGGACGGGCAAAAGCAATGCCTTTTTCGGACTTATCCACATAGACGGCAAATGTTACTCTTTCCTCGGAGATTTTCAGGCCTGTCCCTTTGTTGAGCAGAAAAGCGTAAAGGTGACTCCGACCAGAACTATCTATGTTTTTGAGGTGGAGGGATGCGAACTTACGATGACCTTCCTTACTCCGGCACTGCCCCACAAACTCACCGTAATGGCGCGTCCGCTGACCTACATCATCTTCGATTTGAGATCCATCGACGGACGTGACCACAAAGCAACAATTATGTTTGAACACACTGCCGACATCTGTGTCGACAACGGCGGAGATACCGTTGACTGGGGCAGACTGCGCCATCCGCGCCTTGAACTTCTGCATATATCCGCCTGTGAACAGAGGATATTGGAGCACCGCGGCGATGACTTGCGCATCGAGTGGGGAAGATCATTTATCGGTCGTCCGACCTGCTTCAACGGAGAGGGTGCTTTCGGCAGAACTTTTGCGATGAGACACTACTTTATGGATAACGCCGTCCTGCCGCCGGAAGACTACACCGAGCTTCCCTGCGGCGCAAATCAGGCTCCGCTCACCGCCGCCCAATCGCTCATCTTCGACGTCAAAAGCGGAAAAACTGAATCAGCCTACCTCGTTTCCGCCTACCACGACGGTTGGAGCATCGAGTATTTCCACCACTGGCTCAAGGGCTACTGGACCAAAGCTCACGCCACGTTCAACGATATGCTCACCTGCGCCATCGACGAGTTTGAATCCCTCAAGGCAGAGTGCGAAAAATACGATGAGGAGTTGACAAACGACATCACAAAACTCTGCGGAGAAAAATTTGCCGAAGTCTGCGCCCTCGCCTTCCGTCAGGCCATCGGTGCGCACAAACTGGTGGCAAACGAAAATGGAGAGCCTCTCTTCTTCTCGAAAGAGAATTTTTCCAACGGCTGTATCGCAACAGTTGACGTCACCTACCCCTCAAGTCCGCTCTTTCTGATCACCAACAGGCTGCTGGTGCGCGGAATGATGACTCCGGTATTTGAGTATGCCGCCATGCCCGCGTGGAAACATGACTTCGCTCCGCACGACCTCGGAACTTATCCGCTTGCCAACGGTCAGGTATATCGCGGTGCAGAATACAACTTCCACGCCCAGATGCCCATCGAAGAGTGCGGAAATATGCTGCTTCTCGCAGGTGCGCTTCTCAAGTTCCACAACGATGTTGACTATATCAAAAAATACAAGACCCAGCTCTCACTTTGGGCGGACTATCTGCTGAAATACGGCTATGATCCCGAAAATCAGCTCTGCACCGATGACTTTGCCGGACACCTCGCCCACAACGCGAATCTTTCCATCAAAGCTATCCTCGCTCTCGGAGCCTGGAGTCAAATCTGTTCTGCCATGGGCGATACGGTTGAAGCCGAACGTTTCCGTGCAGAAGCAGAAAAAGGCGCAAAGATGTGGAAACAGGCTGCCGCAGATCAGGATCACTACCGCCTTGCCTTCGATCAGCCGGGTTCCTGGAGTCAGAAGTACAATCTGGTCTGGGATAAACTTCTTGACCTCAACATCTTCGATGAGGATATCGCACAGACCGAAGTCAAATGGTATCTTAAACAGCAGAACAAATACGGTCTCCCCCTCGACAGCCGCAAGAGCTACACCAAGCTTGACTGGATCGTCTGGAGTGCCACGCTCTCCGGTAAAAAAGAGGATTTTATCGCTCTCACCGATCCGCTTTATGCCTATTGCGATGAGACTCCGACCCGCGTTCCGATGTGCGACTGGTACGAAACCACTGACGGAGCAAAAGTCGGCTTCCAGGCCCGTTCGGTAGTCGGAGGATTGTTCATTCCGATGATGTACGACGCAGACATCTGCAAAAAGTACCGCGATAAAGTCGTTGAAGATTATCAATAATCCAACAGGATAAACTTAAAATGAAAAAAATCCTCGTACTCGGCGCAACGGGGGCGATGGGGAAGTACCTTGTTCCGCTTCTCGCCTCTATGGGATACAAGATAGATGCGGTCGCTCTTGATAAAGCTCCGTATGATTTTCCCAACGTCAACAATATTCAGGCTGACACCAATGATCTGGATACTTACAGGAGCTTGGTGAACAACAGCTATGATGGTATCGTAGATTTCCTCATATACCACACAGCCACGCTGGTGCACCGCCTGCCATTCATCGCTGACAACTGCGGACACTACATCTACCTCTCGACCTACCGGGTATACGACAATAAAGAGCTGCCGATCAAAGAGAGCAGTCCGCGTATTTTCGACACCGGAGATGATCCATTAATCCGTTATTCGGATGACTACTGCATCTACAAGGCACGCGGAGAAGAGGTCCTCAAACTTCAGCAGAAGAAAAACTGGACCATCATCCGTCCTGCCATCACCTACAGCTATCTGCGCAACCAGCTGGTGACGCTCGAGGCCCACGATACAGTAGGACGCGCAAGACAGGGAAAAACTGTCGTACTTCCTGAACAGGCAAGAAAAGTTCAGGGAACGATGAGCTGGGCCGGTGATGTCGCCAGAATGATTGCCGGAATTTTGCTCAACCCCGACACACTCGGCGAAACCTATACCGTTTCAACAGCCGAACACCACACATGGGAAGAGATTGCAGACTACTACAAAGACATCTGCAATATGAAAATACTCTGGGTGGACAAGGAGGACTTCATCTCTATTATGGATCCCTTCAAATACAACAAGGGTTCGCGCTGGCAGCTTGAGTATGACCGTCTGTTCGACCGGGTGATGGATAACAGCAAAATCCTCGCTCTTACCGGAATGAAACAGCAGGACCTCATGCCGCTTTACGATGGTTTGAAGTACGAAATCAACCGTATTCCGGCAGACTTCCAGTGGAAAGTAAGAGAGTCCATGGATCTCTATCTTGCAAAACTCAACATGAAATAATTGTTACAGGAGACACTCTATTATGAAAGCAATGATCCTTGATGAAAAACTCAACTTTGTCTGGTGCGACGTTCCTGATCCGGTTCGCAAAGATGGCGAAGTTCTGATTGAAGTACATGCGGCAGCGGTAAACCGTGCTGACCTTATGCAGAAAGACGGATGCTACAGCTCTCCGCCGGATTGGCCGCAATGGTGCGGACTTGAAGTTTCCGGAATCGTCCTTGAGGCTCCGGAAGATGCCGAAGTCAAAGTCGGCGATAAAGTCTGTGCTCTTGTCGGCGGAGGCGGATACTCTGAAAAAATCACCGTTCCGGCAGGAATGGTAGTTCCCATTCCGGAAAACTTCGACCTGATCCAGGCGGCCTCACTCCCCGAAGTGTGGAGCACCGTCTATCTCAACCTCATGCTTGAAGCTGGCGGCATGAAAGAGGGTGACGTATTTTATATGCAGGCTGGCGCAAGCGGCGTCGGACTCGCAGCCATCCAGTTTGCAAAATCAATGGGAGCCAAAGTCATCACCACCATCGACTCTCCTGAAAAAGCTGATTTCGTCAAAAAACTCGGTGCAGATTTTGTCCTCGACTACCGTACAGAAGATGTCCGTCCGGTGATCGAAGCCAATCCCCCGACCGTTGCGCTTGACTGCATCGGCGGAAAACTTATGGGCGACTGCTTCAAAAACATGGTTTTCGGCGGACGCTGGATCATGATCGCCACTATGGCAGGTGCTGAAACCACGATCAATCTTGAAACCGTGTGGCGCAAACGCATACGCCTGATCGGCAGCACCTTAAGAAGCCGCACACCTGAAGAGAAGACCCGCATCATGCAGGCACTCAAAAACGAACTATGGCCGCTCTTCTCATCCGGCAAGCTCATCAGCAACATCCACGCGGTCTTCCCCATTCAGGAGGTTGAAGCCGCTCACGGAGTTCTGCGCCGTGCAGAAAACATCGGCAAAGTCGTACTCACTATGAGATAAGAATCCCTGAGGATGGAAAATCATGAAAGATGAAATGAGAGAAAAACTGCTGAACATCCAGCAGAAGAGAGCAGGATTGTTCCGCGACAGGCTCTACAACGCTTTTCTGACCGATACCAGAAAACTTGCTGCCGACTGCTATGTCAGCAGTGAACCGGTGAAATTCTGCGACCGGCTCTGTCTTGAAAAACGTTCCATACGGGAGGGGGAAAGATACGGCAAACGCTGGGACAACGCCTGGTTTCATCTCACAGGCGACATTCCGTCTGAGTGGCTC
>JAZQTR010000061.1:0-11500 GCA_045630865.1 Victivallaceae bacterium | reverse complement strand
AGTTTGCCGCCGCTGAACTTGTCATCACTCAGAACCGGACAAAAAATCCCTGTTTCCACTACTATCTTGCCCTGATAAAAACTGCGCAGAACGATTTGCGCGGAGCGTTGGAGCTTCTCGAAGCAATAAATGAACCGCGTTCACTCGGCGCACTCTATCCGAAATACCTGAAATTGCTCGATTTTCTGCAAAAACAGTTAAAAAGTAAGTGATTTTTTGAATTTTCCCGAAACAGACCTTGCGGTTTCAGCATTTCTGCCGTATAATTACATCGTCGATAAAATCCAGAAAAAGGAAACAAAAATGAAAAGAAGATCGTTTACTCTGATCGAACTTCTGGTCGTCATCGCCATTATCGCCATTTTAGCCGGCATCCTGATGCCTGCCCTCTCATCGGCAAGAGAGCGCGCCAAGACCAGCAACTGTACCAACAATATGAAACAGATCGGTCTGGGTATGCTCCAGTACGCGCAGGATTGCGGCGACATCATTATGCTGTGGTATCCCACCGACAGGGACGGCGACGGCAAGGGCAACGTAAAAGAGGGAATCAATTTGCTCGGTTTGATTTCCCGCAACTTCGTCAACAAGCACGGCAACTCCGCTTTGAGGACTGTCGCGCAGAGGGTTTGCGGTAACTACATCCAGAACTACAATATGTTCTACTGCCCGGCAAGCATCGTTACCGACTTCAACACCGGACTCAAATACGGAACCGCCAAAAACCGTACCTACGCGACCTTCAACTCCCCGAACAGACATCCGATGAACCCCGCGTATCCCAAAGGCAGTCAGATGCTGTTCGCCATCACCGGAAGCACTTCCGATATGGGCGGAACCGGCATCCCGGTCTCCCGCATCAAACAGGCGTCTAACCTGCTCTGTCTGGTGGAAACCAAGCTCCCGTACGATGAAGCAAACAAAATTTATGCCCCCGGCTGGAAATACTACGCCAGCACCACCCTCGGCATCGTCCCCAACCACAACGGACGCAGTGCTGCCCTCTGGGCTGACGGTCACGTCGACCTCAACCAGGCTCAGGATTACCAGAGAAGAACCAATATCATTCTCGACAAACTCAGCTACCATATCTATCTTGAAAAAGAAGATCTCACCCCGGTTTCACTCAGAACTCTCTGATGTATCAGGTTCAAATGCGGCTCTTTCTGATTTGCGGAAAGAGCCCTTTTTTTGCGCTTGAATTTGGTTGTTGAAAGTGTATATTATCCGCAACGATATGATTTAACGCAACAGAACAACTGATATAAAAAAACATCTCATCATCGTCTTTTCTCTCATTGCGGCTCTGCTCCACGCGGAAATCGGACTCAAAGATAACTTCAACTGGCAGAGCGAAAAAGTAAAAACTCTCCGTCCCGGCATCCAATACGCTGTTCTGGAGTATGCCTCTCCCCGCATAATGAAGGCGGTCATCGTCAAAATCGATCTCAAAACTCCCGGACTGCGCTTCAAAGTCACTCCCCGCGCCAAAGATTGTGGCAAGCCGCTGAACTTGTCATCACTCAGAACCGGACAAAAAATCCCTGTTTCCACTACTATCTTGCCCTGATAAAAACTGCGCAGAACGATTTGCGCGGAGCGTTGGAGCTTCTCGAAGCGATAAAAAAGCCGCGAGCACTCGGTCAGCTCTATCCCAAATATCTGAAATCAAACGGATTTCTGGAAAAACAAACCGGAAAATTGTAAATATTTTGTTAAATACGCTATCCCCGCCTTGCGGAATTGATTGTTTTGTGATATACTTATCAATAATGTAAACTGATAAAGTTAAGGATACAGTATGAAAAGAAAACCTTTTACCCTTATCGAACTGCTGGTCGTCATCGCGATAATCGCAATTCTGGCGTCTATTCTCATGCCCGCTCTTTCCAGTGCCAGAGCACGGGCTAAATCCAGTCAGTGCCTCAATAACCTCAAGCAATGCGGAATCGCCATCCAGAGCTATGTCAATGACAACAAATGCCTGTTGATGTATTCCGGTGGTACCTACGTTCAGTGGAATATGCTGTTGAGCAAAACCGCTATGCGTACCTTCAAAAATTCAACCGCCATAAAAGAGTGGGGAGCCACCGGTTATCTGGATGACCGCAAATTGCATATGTGTCCGTCGATTTTCCCCTACACCCCGCAGCCGAACAATTACATTACCCCGACTGGTAAAACCTACTGCGGAAGACACTCTTCAACCTACGGATTTCTGTGCGAAGCAAAACAGCCGCCGGACAGATTGATGACCGGCACTGAACTTAACGAGTGGCGTCTGAAATTTTCGTACGACATGACTACCAGCGCAGGAAACGTTTACCGCCCGCAGTTTGTCCATGTTCCCTCCAACTTTCTGCTCCTTGCCGGAAGCTGGTATCCCGACGCCGGAACACAGTGGTACTGGCTCAGCTCCGGAGCATTTATGGCTCCGCACAATCAGCGTATCAATATGCTGCTCGCCGATGGCCATGCGGCAAACCACGCCCCGGCTGACCTTGCCAGACAGTTCCCGGGATACACCGGCAATGTCTATATCGACAGTCTGGAAAGAATCAAATTCTGACAAAAACCTGGAATCAGATCCATCATGAAAAGAATCACTTGCGTAAAATTCACCCTTATCGAACTTTTGGTCGTCATCGCCATCATCGCTATTCTGGCAGCTATCCTGATGCCTGCCCTCTCATCGGCAAGAGAGCGCGCAAAAACCAGCAGCTGCAATAACAATATGAAGCAGATCGGAATCGGCATGCTCCAGTACACCCAGGACAGCAAAGATATCCTTATGCTGTGGTATCCGCAGGATGAGACTTTTACTGAAGGAATCAGTTTTTTGAGTCTGATATCCGTAAACTTCATGAACAAACACGGCAATGCAGCAATGAGAAAAGCAGCCCCGAAAGTCTGCGGCAACTATCTCCAGAACTACAACATGAACTACTGTCCGTCAAGTCCTGTTCCCGATTATGAGACAGGACGCAAATATGGAACTGCCAAAAACCGTACTTACGCCACGTTCAACGTGCCGGAAGGTCATCCGATGAACAAATCTTACAACGTCGGCGACAGGTTCCGCATGGCGATCACCGGAAAAACCGGCGATAAACAGGGAACCGGTATCCCGGTGGCTTTCATAAAAAATGCTTCAAGCCTGCTCTGCCTGACAGAAAGCAAGCTCTTCTACAATAATCAGCCAGCCACCAGCTGGAAAATCTATCCGAAAAGCACACCGGCTTTTGCGCCTTACCATAACGGCAGGATCGCCAATCTCTGGGCTGACGGACACGTTGAACTCAATCAGCCGATCGAGTTGAGAGAGAGAACAAATATGATCGCAGAAAATCTCGTCTATTACGTTTTTGTAGATAAAGATGATCCTGCATCAGTAAAAATGAATTCACTCTGACGAACACTGGATTCACCCGCTCTTTCCGTTTGCAGGAAGGAGCTTTTTTTTAGATGTTGTCCCAATGGTTGTGAGAAAATCTGACCGGCGGCGGCACATTGCGATCAATCTCGTGCCTTGCGGCTGCGTTGCTTCGGTCGTGTACAATCGTACACTCCCTTGCATACTCGCCACAAAACACGACCTTGATTCGCACTGCATCCGCCGTGTGCAAACAAGCCGTTTTGCGTATTTAACAAAACATCGGCTGTATGGTATATTCTGACACGCTGTGTCAAGTATAACAACCTCGTTTTGTATGTCTGTTTCACAAAATTCAGGACATTATTTTTTGTATAAAGTCCCCGCTCTTCCAAGCCGTGGCTATGGCTCCGGCTGATATCCGCTGCGGAATTGCAGAGGGGTGAGTGACGTCTTTTTGCGGAACATACGGTTGAAGTGTTCGACACTTGAAAATCCGCACATAAATGCAATTTCGCTTACACGGTAATCGGTGTGGCGCAGAAAAAGTTTGGCGTGGGATATGCGCTCACGGATCAGAAGCTCCGAAAATGGACACTTGAAATAACTCTTCACCAGATGGCAGGTGCGCGAAACAGAGAGCGTCAGATGACGCGCCAGATCAACGGTGGAAACAGCACGGTTGAAGTTGGCGGAAATAAACTCACCGATCTTCTCTTTGGTACTCAATATCTGAAGAGAACCGCTGCGGATACGCTCGGCTTCGTCGAGCAGTCCGTTGACAAATATGGGCAGCAGGGCGTGGAGCTGGATTATCCTCTCGTGTTCTTCCTGAGTTACCGGATATTTCCACATTCCGGCGAAGATGGAAAATATGTGGGTATCTCCGCGGAAAACCGGAGAGGCAACCTCTATATTCCCGTACCTGCAGTGTTTTATGCAGCTGCGGCAGCGCAGACGGCTGACTTTGGCATTGTAGCTGAACATACAGGTGTTTATACAGTAGTGACGGCTGGCGTATCCGCAGTCAGAGTGGGTCTGACGGTGCGAAAACCGCTCCTTTTTCACCATAAGGCTCCCGTCGGTATTGACCAGCAGATGGTGGTGGTCGTGAAGCGTTATCCGGCACTTGCAGAGGGCTTCGAAATTATTCAGCAGTGGTTCAAGTTCGTACATATTTTCCTGAATGTTGCAATATACAGCAATATACATCAAGTTTTCAGCATTTCAAGCTAATGCAAATAATTTTTCTCCGGATATATTTTTACTGTAAGAGAGTTTACTGTGCAACAAAAGGGTGCAAAAATGAAAAAATATACCGTTCAGGGATGTACGGGGTGCGATGAGTGCCGCTGGATCTGTCCGCAAAAAGCGATCACAATGGATGCCGCAGGAGCACATATAGATCAGGAAAAATGCGTCGGATGCGGAATCTGTGCCAAAGAGTGTCCCTCCGAAGCAATCAGAGAAGTCAAATAACCCCGAAAGGAGAAAACCATGGGCAACTATACTATCGAAAACGGAATCATCACCGAACACGCCAAACAGCTCCAGCTGGTCGGCAAGTACGATGTCATCGTCTGCGGCGGCGGTCCTGCCGGATTCGGCGCGGCTGTCGCGGCTGCCCGCAAGGGATGCAAAACTCTGCTTATCGAACGTGAGTCGATGCTCGGCGGACTTACTACTGCCGGACTTGTTCCCATTCCGCTTGACAGCAAAATGGGTATCAGCCGCGAGATGCTGGACAACCTCGACGCGGTGACCGGTCACTGGCACCGCAACACTGATCCTGAAAAACACAAACTCATCTATGACCGTATGCTCAAGGCCTCGGGAGCCGATGTGCTTTTCGCCTCTCACATCGTGGATGCTATCGTGCAGGACAACAAAGTCACCGGAGTCGTAACCGAGAGCAAGAGCGGACGTCAGGTGTTTATGGCGGATCGTTTCATCGACTGTACCGGAGACGCTGATGTGGCATATTTTGCCGGCTGCGAGTGTTTTTCCGGACGGGCGGAAGACGGCAAACACCAGGCTTGTTCGCTGGATTTCCGTCTGGGCGGCGCGGACTGGCAGAAATACCTTGACTCCGACCTCAAACGCGATGATCCGACCTGGATAGATCTGATTGAGAAGGCGGTCAAAAACGGAGATCTTCCCTATATGATCGAGAACCACGTCAACTGGGTCACACACGTTCCGGGACGCCCGCAGCACTGCGGAATGGATGAGATCTGCTTCTGTATTTCCCACTCGCGCAACTGTGATCCGCTGTCGGCGAAGGATCTGACCCGCATGTATATCGAGGGACGTGAGCAGGCGGACATCTTCTCAAAATTCATCAAAAAATTCATTCCGGGCTTTGAGAACTCATATCTGATCGACACGGCAAGTCTCCTGGGAGTGCGTGAGAGCCGCCGTATTGTGGGTGAGTATGTACTCAAGACGCTTGACTTTGCGCGCGGAATGCAGTTTGACGATGCGATTGCCAGTACAACTCACCACTATGATCTGCACAATCCGGATGGTCCGGGCAACATCAAATGGGCAAAAGAGATAATCGACGGCAAGGTCTGCTATGTAAGTTCTCACGGCCATCCGGGTTCATGGGATCCGCCGTGCGGAACTGAAAACATGACAGACGGCTGGGGACGTACCGGAGCTGACCGCAAGTTCAGAACGACACCCTGTGACATTCCTTACCGTACGCTGGTACCGGTGAAGATGGACAACCTGCTGGTTGCCGGACGTTGTCTTTCTTCTGAATTCATGGCGCAGGCGGCGTCCCGTCTGATCATGACATGTGTGAATATGGGAGAGGCGGCAGGAACAGCGGCGGCGCAGTCATTGAAAGATCAGGTGGTACCGAGGAAGATTGATGTGAAGAAACTTCAGGCGACGCTTGAGGCGGACCGCTACTGAAGTACACAAAGTTTTTTGGAAAGGGAGCTTGAGGGAAGAACCTTTGTTTCAACAAAGGTTTTCCCTCAACACCAAGTTTTGCGAAAGCAAAACGAGGCTCCTCTTCAACACCAAGTTTTGCGAAAGCAAAACGAGGCTTATTCATCCACAAGCTTTGTACAGCAAAGCGAGTCCCTCTCAAATCAAGTTTTGCGAAAGCAAAACGGAAAAACTCAAAAGAAAAAACGCATTGTTCAGTTATTTGAGCAATGCGTTTTTTGTTTTATCAGGAAATCACTTCCAGACAACTTTGACCCGGTGTGCTCCCGGAGAGACCGGGAGATGGAGCAATCCATTTCTGACATCCGGGGTAATCACGCTGCCGTTGTCTGTCACGGATACCGGTTTCCAGAGGCTTTCGACGGTAAGGACGGAGTCCTTTTCGGAAGAGTAGTCCATCACCAGTACTTTTGCAGCAGGATCGCATACGGCTTTGCGGATATCGAGGCTCCGGAAGTTGCGGAAAGTGATTTTTCCGTGTTTGCGCCAGAGCGCGGTGTTGATCTCGAAGGCGCGGCGCATGGCGGGCCAGTCGCCCATGCGGTTGTTGTACTGCAAAGTGTCTTTGACATAACGGTCGAAAGCGGCATCATCGGTCAAATAGACGGCAAGCGGCGGAATGTAGGCGTAATTGCAGTTGCGCTTTTTATCAGCCTCGGCACGCAGGGATGGGTATGAGCGTTTGGCAACGTGTTCCTCGACCTGATCTTTGGCATATTTGTTGTAAAGCCGTATCATGGTTCCCATAAATCCCTCGGAGAAGTCGAAGAGATCCATCGCCGACATGAAGTTGAAGTTGGCGGCAGGATACATCATATACTTGGCTCCGGCTTCACCGAAACCGGTGATCTGGAGATTGTCGCGGCTCTTTTCAGGATAAAGGGTGTTGAAGTAGTCCCTGAAATACATTCTGGCGATGGTGGGAACAGCACGGCGCGCCGCCCGGTAGAGGGCAGAGTCGGCGGTAAGCCGGTCTCCGGCAAGCTCGGCGGTGCGGGCAAATGCCATCATTCCGCCGTATTCGCAGTTGAGCATGTCGATCCAGGCACCGGTTCCGAAGTCACGACAGCTGCCGGACTGGAAAGCGTAGTCATCAATGCAGAGCTCATACCTCGCCGCGTAGCGGATGGTATTCCAGTTGGCGGCGACAAGTCCGCGCTGACCGGCGAGATCCTCGAGCTGCTGGCACATCCACACAAAGACGGCATGCGCCTCGTTGGCATCGCCGAAGGTGACGCTCGAACCTGTACCTTTGGCAAAGGGAGTATAGAGCGCATGGTAGTTCTGAAGCAGACAGGGGTAGGTTATTCCGGAAAACGGTTCCCGGCGGTGGCGGAGAAACATCTTCCAGACATACTTTTCGACCGGCTCGAGGAAACGGGTGTTGAGGCGGTTGTGCAGTCCGGAAAGATTTTCGCTGTTGAGGGAGAAAATGCCCTGCATGGCTGAGTTGAGTCCGAAATTCCAGGCGAACATATCAATGTTGCGTCCGATAAGAGATTTGCCATTCGGTCTGGCGGCACTCCAGGCGGTCACAGGAGTTCTGCCGCCGCACGACCAGCGCAGTCCGTCGGCAAAGAATGTATTTTGACGGGCATTGCAGACGCTGTCGATGTAGCCGGGAATCTGGAAATCTGCATTTTCAGGCAGATCAAAGGTGAATGTAATGGCAGATTTTCCGGTGACGCCGAGGGTTGGTCCGAAGAAAGTCGGGATGTTGAAGTCCGTCAGCTTTTCATTACAGCTGACAAAAACCTTTTTGCCGTAAAGATATGCAGAGAGCGGCGGCAGAAACGCGTATTCTGTCTCCGGAACTCCCCAGACGTTGGGAACATAACGGAGCTTGAAATGGTTTATGATGTCGATTTTTTTCGCATTTCGGTCAATCCGGTACAGCTCTTCGATGTGCCCGGGATAGTTGAACGAGAAGTTGACCATTTGAGATATTTTGCCGACCAGATTTTCCGGAAGCGTTTTATCCCATCCTGCGCCGGAGACAGCCGCCGTGCCGAATGGGAATCCGGCAGCGATGATGTTGTCTTTGCCGTCGAGGGCAATTTTGAGCGTGGTCGCTTCTCCATCGCGGACAGCGGCTTCGATCTTTTCCACTTTGCGGTTGAACACAAGAAGCAGAGGACGCGCAGTGTCGGTACGGAAGATCAGAAGATAAGGTTTTGCCCATACGCCATCACGTTTTGCATTGTAGAAGTCGCTGCCGGTAAATTTGCGTATGACGATTTTTCCGCCGGCAAGTTCGTAAGCGGCATATTTTGCCACATTTTCAAGAGCAAGTGAAACACTCTTTGATTTGCCGAAGTCGTGCAGCATCATCGGCAGAGCCATCGTATGACGTACCGAGTAGCTGTTTTCTCCGGAAACCGCGTTGCAGACTCTGCCCGTCCAGTTGAGATCGGGAACGGTGATGGCAACTTTACTTCCGGCTTTTTTCGCGGTGAGACGCGGAGATGAGAGAACCGCCGCCCGTCCATTGATATTGCGCACATCGAGCCGGAATGAGTTGCTCATACCGAATTTGATGTCGGATTTATCCAGAACATAACGGCGGGGCGTTGACCAGTACTCTTTGACATCTGTACCGGTTTTGCCGGCAGGTTTGCCATTGAGCTGAAGCTCATCTGTGTCATCAATTCCGGAGGCAACTTCAAAAGCTATCTCAAGATCTTTCCAGCTTTCAGGAATAACCGCCGTGGCGGTGTAACGGACTTTGCCTTTGCCGTCCCAGAATGAGAGAACTCCGGCGTTAGCAGGCAGAATGACTTCTTTGTCGAGAGGAGTGAGGCTCCATTTGTCGAGAACGATGCTTTCACTGCCGAAGTTGAAAAGTTTGAAAGTCTGGTCCCCGGTGGTGAACGAGAGGTCATTATTGAGGATGCCGCTGCCGAGAGCCACACCTACTCTCCAACCGAAGCGGCTGAAGTTGTTTCTTGAAGCACCGGTTTTCCAGTTGCCATCGGCAACGCCGGACTCTTTGACTGCAGCGGAAACAACAGCCTTTTCATCTGCGGCACGCTTGGCAAGCACCTGCGCCTCGCGCCGGTTCAGCGCGGCAAGCGTTTTGCTGTCGGAAGCCAGACGGAGCAGAAGTTTGTCATAGAAAACATCACTCTTTTCCACAGTGGCACCGATGGTGTTGGAAAAGTGATAGACGTTTTTACTCTTTACAAGAAAGGGTTTGCCGTCCGAAAAAGTGATAAGTCCGGTACTTTCACCCTGATATTCACACTCGGATACCTGCGGGAATTTTGCGGTATTGGGAGCGTCAACAGTAAGACAACTGCGGTTGAAAATAAGGTTGCGGCGTTCCGGAAATCCCTGCAAACTGCGCTTTTTTACCGCAAGCGGCATAAGTGCGGCAAGCTCTTTATCCGGAATGGCTCCGGCGGCGATGACAGTCTTTCCGGCAGAGAGCGCGTCGCAGATGGCTTTGCCGTTTTTTCCGGGAGTCACCCGGGCGTAAACGATAACATCAGCTTCAGAGATATTCTGCGCCTCAGAGAATATTCCGGAGGTGTTTTCGAGGATAAGTTCGGCAAATCCGGCAGGCGGCACAGGCTCACCGGACTTTATCCAGTTGGCATTGTAGCGGCTGGGGATGTAATCGGTGTTGTCATCGTTTTCCAGCTCGAAAAAGATCTTTCTGGTTCCGTCCGTCTCCGGCTTCGGAAACGGTGGAGGAACGACGGTTATCTCACCGGCTGTACCTTCGGCGGCATCTCCGATGTGGATGTTGTCGATTTCAACTGCCATATCGGTTCCGGCAGGAAGTCCGGCTCCGTTGATGACAAATTTGAGCTGGCGCAAAACATAGGGGGCGTCAGGAAGTTTGAACTCGGTGTCAAACCCCAGAGTGTAACTCTTGTACTCTTTGTTGTCAATTTTAATGTTGGGGGAAATCGCATTTACCCATTTGTTTGAACCGGGAGCAGTATAGGCAATAGCAACAATAAGGTGTGAGCCCGCTCCAAGGTTGGAGGCTCCGCGGAGCCGGAACATCACCTTTTTCTGGGCGGTGATATCCATTTTGACATTGCGGCAGGCAATCAGATGGTTCTTACCGGGTTCGGAAACCGTCTTCATCCTGATGGCGACTTTATCCGGATTGACTCCGTCAATATTTCCCTGCTTATAGTTTCCGTGCTTGAGCATAAAATATGCCGGAGCCCCGAATGATGCCGCACAGCAGAGAGCAGCAGCAAACAGCAACAGTTTTTTCACAGCATTTCCCCCTTGAATAAATTCACTTGGCGTCAGGAGTGATCAGCTTGAGATCGCTGATGAGAGCTTCCACTTCTTTGCCCTTCGGATTTTTTCCGGCATTGACGACAAATTTGAGCTGACGGAGAACAGTGTTTTCCGGCAGTCCGAGGTCTTTTATCAGGTCGATGGAAGCGGTAAATGATTTATGGAGCCAAACGCCGCGTCCGTTTTTATTGCTCCACTTTTTCTCACCCGGCTTGACGAAACTGAACGCCGGAGTAAAGTGGGCTCCGTTGCGGTAATCCTCTTTGACGGTGACTTTATAGGTAAGGATGGTTCCGGAGGTGACCTTGATATTGCAATTGTGGCAGATCGAAGCGTAGTTGGCTTTTTCCTTGCCGCTGGAAACGGCCTTCAGAGTGATTTTGCCCGGTTCGGCTTCTGTAAATGCGGAAGCGGCATACTCACCGTATTTGAGCATAAAAAACTTCTGCGGAATGATCTCCGCCGCTGCAAGCACTCCGGAAAAAGCTGCCACACCCAGAAAAACTAAAACTTTTTTCATAACAGATAATTCTCCTTTTTTATTTTGCCTGTTATATACACCAATTTCGAGGTAAAAAACAATCAAAAATCATTTCTGTATACCATCAGCAGATACTTTAATGCCGCACACAGATTTTTTCAAGGAAAAATATCAAAAAAAAACCGGATTTGAACTCTAAAATTCAAAAAACATCCCCGCTGTCCTGCAGGCCGTTCAGTTATATCAAAAGCAATAAAAAAACGGCAGCTCCTCTGCAGGAACTGCCGTTGGTATCTGGCGTTTTGAGCCGTATGAATTACATCATACCGCCCATTCCACCCATTCCGCCCATTCCGCCGGCGGGCATGGCGGGTTCTTTATCTTCCTTGGCATCGGTGATCAGGCACTCGGTGGTCAGGAGA
>JAZQTR010000060.1:0-4160 GCA_045630865.1 Victivallaceae bacterium | reverse complement strand
TTGGCCTCCGACTTATGCTCGAAGGCACCCCACTGGAAGCCGCCTGCGATCCACGGACGCTCGGCGATCATCTTCCAGGTGTTCTTTCTTCCGCCGATCGCACCGGAAAAATCCACTTCGCGGTCCCGGGCGTCCAGTCTGCCGTTTTCAGCACAATCTCCCCAGTACCAGGCACGGGTACTGCCGGTGGCGCAGTTTTCACTGGAAACAAAGGGCTTATCCGGAAACTTGCTGTGCAACTCATCCATATGGAGCAGATGGTAGTTTGCGCCCAGCACATCCAGCACCTCTCCGAGCGTCGATTCGTAAATGTTGGTCATCGCACAGGTCACCGGACGGGTGGGATCGAGCTGTTTGACTCTGAAATCCATCGCCCGGTGTATCCGCTGCCCCTGCTCGATGGTATGGTATACCATCTCTTCATTTCCGGTCGACCAGATGATGACCGAAGGACGGTTGCGGTCACGTTTGATAAGCATTTCCAGATGCGCCATCGTTTCCGGAATGCTTTCAAAGCGGCGGTTTTCATCCATCACCAGCAGTCCGATGGTATCGCATGCCTCCATAACCGCCTCCTGGTGCGGATAATGGCTGGTGCGGTAGGCGTTGGCTCCCATCTCCTTGCAGAGGGCGATCTTGCGGCGGCAGATGTTATCAGGAACCGCCTTGCCGGTGAGTCCGTGATCGAGGTGGGCGCAGACACCCTTGAGCTGGACACGTCTGCCATTGAGATAAAATCCGGTTCCGGCATCGAATTTGATGGTACGGAAACCGAAAGTCTGGGTATAGGTGTCGAAAACTTCTCCGTTTTCATCCCGCAGCGAGATTTCCGCCGTATAGCGTACAGTATTGTCAATATCCCAAAGTTCCGGATTTTCGATGACGCACTGACCTTTGGCGATGACTTTTCCGCGCGCCGGAGCAACAGCATCAAAACTCAAAGCGGTCACTTTCTTTCCGGCAGGGGAAAGAATGTCACAATCGACAGTAAATTTCTTATCCGCATAGTCGATGTTGAATACCTCGACCTCCACCGGAACATCCCAGAGTGATCCGGAAACTTTTTTCACCGGCAGGAATACTCCGTAAAGGTCGACAGCGCACTTGGCAGTCTTGATCATCCAGACGTTGCGGTAGATTCCGCCGCCCTGATACCACCATCCCTCACGGGAGTCCGGATCGACATGAACGGCAAGCACGTTGTCGCTGCCGAAACGGACTATATCGGTTATATCGACTTCAAAAGAGGCATAACCCGAAGTACTGCGGCAGAGAAAACAGTTGTTGAGGTAGATGTCGCTGTTTCCGGTGACACCCTCAAAATATATGGTTATACGCTTGTCGCGGTCGCAATCATCGACAATGAAGTGTTTTCTGTACCAGGCGTCGTGGTATTTGAAGAATCCGAGTGCGCCAACTTCAACAGGATCAGGAGTCTGGCAGATGATATAGTCATGCGGAAGATCGACATTTTCCCACCGTTCAGGGGTCAGTTCGTTGAAGAGATCCCAATGTCCGGGCATATCGACATGGGTATCCACGCCGGGACCCCATTTGAGTCTTCCGGTTTTAGCGGTAAGATAAGTGCCGGATTTGGTGTTGACCGGACGCTCCTCAAGCACTTCGCCGAGAAAAAGCCAGTCGCGGTTGAAGGAAATTTTCGTTCTCATATCTCTCTCCTGTTATTGCTGTTTGCTATACTATAACAGCTTCACCGGAGAAATACAATAGGATATTTGAGGCAAAAATTGTAAAAACAGGGCAGACGTCAAAAGACTCTGTACTTAAACAGCTCTGCGGATATGGGATTTTTACTTCGCCGACAAAGCGGCCGAAACCATCCGGAAAAAGCTCTTGAATCCCGGTTTGAGTTTGAATGCCTCCCGGGCGTGGAATGCAGCCGCTTTTCCCAACTTTTCCCGTTTTGCCTCGCGGCAGAGCCGGTTCTGCATATCATATCTGCGGCGGCGGATGATCCGGGTATAATGGGGCTGAAGCTCCGGATGGCGGTCGACAAAGTCATTGAACACCCGGTTCGTGATCTGCATTTTTTCGTAATCAGCACAGGAGAGGTTGTTTTTGTGACGGCGTCGCATGAACACCGGCTTCTGGACGGCATAAAACTCGCACTTGAGCGAAAGCTCCAGAAAGAGATTGTAGTCGTGCATGACTTTCAATTTGGTATCGAATCCGCCCTCATCCAGATACATCTGACGCGGTATAAGCACGCCGCAGCTGTTGACTATGACATGACGGAGCAGATATTTCAGAATCCTGCCCGATGGATAACGCTTCATTTTGCGCCGGGTGGGGAGTTCCCTGCCATTGGCGTCAATGGTCTGATAAGTTCCGTAGACGCAGGAGTTGCCCGATACCGGCATCGCCTGATAGAGCCGCATTACAGAGTCGGGATAAAAAAGATCGTCAGAGTCGTTGAAGACGATGTATTCGCCGTTGGCAATGCGCGCCGCGTGGTTCTTCGCCGACGCGTCGCCGCCGTTTTCCTGCCGGACGTACCGGATACCGGGATAACACTCCGTCATCATCTCCTGCGTGCCGTCAGTTGAGCCGTCGTCAACAACAATGATCTCGAAGTTGGGATAAGTCTGCGCCAGCAGGGAGTCCAGACAGAGTTTCAGATACTCTTTCCGGTTGTACGCTGATACACCTATAGATATCAGCGGATATTTTTCACTGTTGTCCTGACACATATTCCCGAATCAAACTCCTGTTGATGCATTTCTCTTACAAATATAGCATTTTTAACGTATTTTTCAAGCATTTTGAACTCAAAAAAGGTGAAAATATCAGGATTTCCGCAGATAAACATCTGTCGGAAAAGTTGACTATTTTCCACAACTGGATTATATTAAGACGTTTTCAACAACAATCCATATTGAAAGGTAAAAAACGATGAAATTCCTGAGGTTTTTTATTCCGGTACTGCTGCTTGGTCTTACTGCCTGCAGCACCTGCAAAACCGGGGCGGCCAAAGCTGAAAAGGCCCCTGCCAAACGGATCAAAGTCGGATACTATATCGACAACGGCAGCCGGAGCAACGGTGTTCATCACATTGCCCGTCTGCTCTATTACTCACCGCAGTTTGAAGTTACCCTGATCGACGGCAAAGACCTGCGTGACGGAAAACTTGACGGACTCGATCTTCTGGTGATCCCCGGCGGAGACAGCGAGAGCCAGTACCGGATGATGCAGGAATCCGGAGCCGAAGCCATCCGCAAATTCGTGCGTAACGGCGGAGCTTTTTACGGTGTGTGCGCCGGTTTCCACTGCGCCATCAACAAGCCGACCAGAGTGCGGCTTCTTCCCTACGAGCATATCCCCGGCGGCTACGGAAATGTTGCTGACCTCAGAATCCAGCTCTCTGAAGAGGGCGGCAAACTTCTGGATATAACTCCGGGCAATTATATTATCCGCTACTCCCAGGGGCCGATCGTCAAACCCGGCAAAACCGTCGGTGAAAAATTCGCCAAAACTCTCGCCATATACAAAGGCAACATCACTCCGCTCAACCGCCGCGGCATCGACATGTACGACACTCCGGCAATCATTTACGGTGAGTACGGTAAAGGCAAAGTGATCGCCACAAGCTTTCACCCGGAGTATTACACCAACACCCGCCATATCTGGTTGGGATGCGTCTATGCCGTGACCGGAGTCAAGGCAAAACCGGTATATCCTGCCAAAAATCTCCGTCCGGTGCGTGTGGCATTCTTTACGGCAGCCATTTCCGGAAAAAACTACCTGCGTGAGATGCTTGAACTTGACCGTCATCCTGATATAGACGTAAAATTCATAGCTACCGGCGACTTCAAGACCGATGCGCTTGACCACGCCGACGTGCTGGTTCTGCCGGACGGACTTGCCGGATTGTACAAAAACATCTTTTCCAAAAACAAGTGGCTGCTCAAAAAGTTTATGAACCAGGGAAAACTGGTCATCGCATCAGAAAAGAGCTTCAAATTTCTGCCTCCGCACAAAAATCTGAAGCTCGTCAAACTGGGCGACTCCTATGTTGAGCCTGTCCTCGCAGCTAAATAAGAATCAGCGGACCTCTTTTCTGCTCATTCCTTGAACGTCGGGGGAATCCGGAACGGCGGAATAACTGCAGCGTCCGGCAATGATCAGGCGGCTGTGTTTGC
>JAZQTR010000059.1:0-4619 GCA_045630865.1 Victivallaceae bacterium | reverse complement strand
AGCAAGATCACCATCGACTCTGCAACCATGATGAATAAAGCTCTCGAAGTCATTGAGGCGAGCTACCTCTTTCAGGTTCCCGGTGAGCGTATCGGAGCCGTGATAAATCCCTCGAGCATCGTCCACGCCTTTGCGGAGCTGACAGACGGCAGCATCATTGCCCAGATGTCCACGCCGGATATGCGTCTTGCCATCCGCTACGCCCTGAGTTACCCGGAGCGTCTTGCCGGAACTGTTCCGCGCCTCGATCTCGGAAAAATCGGCAGGATCGAATTTGAGGATATCGACAACAATAAATTCCCCTCGATCGAGCTTGCCCGCACCGCGTTGCAGATGGGAGGCACCGCCCCCTGTGTCCTCAATGCGGCGAACGATGTGGCAGTGGAGCGGTTCGTCAAAGGTGAGATCACCCTTCCGGACATCTGGAAAATAGTCCGTACCGTTCTTGAGAGCCACACCGTGGAGCATCCGGATGAGCTTGAACGGATTCTGGAAATCGACGCCGAAGCCCGTCTTGCCGCAAAAGCTGTAGAAGTAAACGGAGAAGTAAATTGAAGAAGATTTTCCGCCAGTACTCGCTCCTCGGAGCTGTTTTGATCCTCTTTCTGGGAACCATGCTCTGCAAACTCGACGTGTCGATGGCAGGCATGGAAGCCAGCCGCCTTGCCGTCGTCGAAGCGGTAGCCGATCAGGGCGTGTTCCACATCGAGAACACCCATTTCAGGACAGTTGACAAGGTCATCCGCAACAACCACATCTACTCCGACAAACCGCCGACGCTCTCATGGTGCGCCGCACAGGTCAGCAAGGTGATAACTTTATGCACCGGAAAAAACTTCACCAACAGCTACGCGTTCATGGTCTTTATTATGAATATGCTGTTCGGCTGTCTGGTCAACGTACTGGTCTTTTTCTGGCTTTTCAGACTGCTCTGCCGCACCTCACGGGGAAGCATGAAACTCAAACTGCTCTTCGCGCTGCTCTGCACCTGCGGAAGCTGGCTCTTCAGCTATATGACCATCTTTTCCAACCACGTTCCCGCCGCCCTTGCAGCAGCAGGAGTCATGATATCGCTCGACAAATACCGCCGCAAACACGACAAACACGCCGCGGCGTGGGCAGGTTTTGCCGGCGGAGTTCTCTTCACACTCGACTTTGTCTGCGGAGCGGCATTTCTGGCGGCGGCGGTTCCGGCAGTCTGGCTGATGGCTGACAGCAAGTCCAGACTCCGGCACGCCCTGCGGTGCGCCGCAAGCGGAGCGTGCGTGATACTCTTTTCCGTCAGCCTCAACCATGCGGCATACGGAACAGTTCTGCCGCTGTATATCGCTTCCGGCGGCACGTTCACTCCCGGAACAGATGAGAAAAGTATGCTGCTCTATTTTACCGAAATGCTCTTCACCACCCGCGGACTCTTCAGTTATCAGCCGTTTCTGCTTCTGGTGTTTCCCGCCGTCTGGTTTATGCGCCGCAAGCTGAAAATCAACGATATCGCCATGCTGACGGCATCCTTTGCAGTCATAGTGATATACGGAGTGATAACCAACGAGTTCGGCGGCTTCTGCTACGGTTTCCGCTACCTTATTCCGGTGATACCGGTGCTGTATTTCTATGCGGCGAAGTGGGTGCTGGACAGCCGTAACCAAAAACTTGTCATCATTTCCGCGATCCTCGGTCTGGCGGGATTGATTCCGGCGTACATCGGAGCTTACGAGCCGATGTGCGTGGCATTTGAGGGCCACCGCAGTCCCCCCGGGCACTTCACACGAAGTATCCGCAGTACCTTCATGAGCAATCTGCTGGCATGGAGCTACGAGAGTTATCCGGACTCCGCTCTTACTTCAAAACTGATTGAGCGTTATGGGAAAAGAGATTCCTTCCGCTGTCTGCAGGCGCAGTACGTGATAACCAAACACATAGATGCGCTGAAAAAATTGTCGGAAGACCCCCGTTTCAACTTGACAAAATCCGGTAAATGAGTTATTATTCAGTAATGTAACAATATAAGAACAGAGGAACCAGAAACGATGCCAGATTACACACCAGCCGATGTCCAGTGGTTTATCTACGCCCTGGCAGACAACGGCGCAATGAGTGCCGCCGACGGATTTCAGCTCTACCACAGCCTGCCTGAAGACAGCGGTCTCGGAGAGTACGCCCAGAGCGTCCTCGACCGTCTTGCGCAGGATGCCGATGAGAGCTACGCCGCAGAACTGGTCGAACAGATACAGGCCCTTGCCGAGTACGCCGTCGAACAGGCGGAAAGCGGAGAGGTTCCGGATTTTTCCGGTGAGCTTGACTGCGCCGCTGAATATGAAGAACCTCCGGCCGCTCCGGCAGCGGCAGCAGGGGGATCAACTCATGCCGCCGGAGAAATCGGAGATCAGGCGGCACTGCACTTTGAGCCGTTTGATATAGATCTTTCGGGAATCAACAGCTACTCCGATCTGCCCAGTCTGTCGGATACCCCCTATCTCACCGACGAGCAGCTCGCCGAGCGTATGATCTATATGTTGAGCTGTCTGCGCCATCTGGGATGCAGTGACCTGCATATTTCCGGCGGTTCGATGCCCTTTGTCCGCCGCCAGCTTATGGTTGAGCGCATCGACAGCTACGTGCTGACCGCCGAGGATTCTTTCAGACTCAACACCTCACTGCTCTCTGCCGCCAGCCGCGAAGAGTTCGTCAAAGTTCAGGATATGGGTTACGCCCTCGAAGTCGGAACTGACCGTTTCCGCGTCTGCCTTATGCAGGAAAAGGATGGTACTTCCGGCAGCTACCGTCTGGTTCCCGACCACATCTGTGCGCTGAAAGAACTCGGATTCATGGATAAAGATATTCCGACCATCGAGCGTCTGCTCGACTACAACAACGGTCTGATTCTGGTCACAGGTCCCATCGGTGCCGGTAAGACCACCACTCTTGCCAGTCTGGTCAACATCATCAACAACAAGCGTCAGGATCACGTCATCACCGTCGAAGATCCGATCGAAATTCTCCAGATCTCCAAAAACTGTCAGGTGACCCAGCGCGAAGTCGGACAACACACTGCAAGTTACTCCCGCGCCCTCAAAGCCGCACTGCGTGAAGACCCGGATATCATCGTCATCGGTGAAATGCACGACCTCGAAACCATCGAAAACGCCATCACCGCCGCCGAAACCGGACACCTCGTCATCGGAACCATGCATACCGGCGACGCCCCCAACACGCTGAACCGCCTGCTGGATGTGTTCCCGCCGGCACAGCAGCCGCAGATCAGAGCGATGACCTCCGGTTCAATGCGCGGAATCGTCTGCCAGAAGCTGATCCCGGATGGCTACGGCGGCTTGACGCTGGTGTATGAGATAATGCTCAACACCATGGCGGTCAGCAACATCATCTCTGAAGGCAAAGCGTTCCAGCTGAAGTCCACCATGGCGGTAGGAGTCAAGCAGGGTATGTGTACCATGGATCAGTGCATCCTCGAAAAGTACAGTCAGGAACTCATCACCTACGAAGCCGGCAGACCGCACATGACCGATTCCGCCACCATCGCCCAGATGGAGCAGCTGCACGCCGTGCGCGAAGCCCAGAAACTCAGCCAAAAGTAAGGAAGATACACTATGAGCGAACCTATCATCAACGGCTATCTGCGCCAGATGCTCTCAATGGGCGGATCGGACTTGCATTTGTCGATCAACTTTCCCGCCAAGGCGCGTATCCACGGAAATATCCAGAATCTCGAAGATGAGCTGCTGACTCCGGAAAAAATGGAGTATATGCTCCGTGAGATCTGCTATCCAGAATGGCGGTGGGATGAGTTTATGGCAAAGCGCGACCTCGACTTCGCGCACGAGATCCCGGGATTTGCCCGTTTCCGCTGCAACTACTTCTACAACTATCACGGAATGGGCGCAGTCCTCCGTCAGATCCCCTCAAAGATCCTGACCATCGAGGATCTCAAACTTCCGGAAGTGCTCAAAGAGATCTGCCAGTACCAGAGCGGTCTTGTTCTGGTCACAGGTCCCACCGGAAGCGGTAAATCCACCACCCTTGCCGCGATGATCGACTACATCAACAACGAGACCAGCAAACACATCATCACCATCGAGGACCCGATCGAGTTCGTGCACCAGAACAAAAACTGCACCATCGTTCACCGTGAAGTCGGCGTCCACAGCCGCAGCTTTCCCGACGCTCTGCGCGGCGCGATGCGCTCCGACCCGGATATCATCCTGCTCGGTGAGATGCGCGACAACGAAACCATCCGCCTCGGACTCACCTGCGCCACAATGGGTATGCTGGTCTTTGCAACTCTGCACACCAACAACGCTCCCAAGACGGTAGACCGTATCATCGACGCGTTCCCGTCGGATGAGCAGGCGCAGATCCGCACGATGCTTGCATCCTGCCTCAAGGGAATCGTCTCGCAGCTGCTCTGCCGCAAAAAGGCGGGCGGACGTGTTGCGGTACACGAGATACTGCTCTGGGCAGAGGGACTGCCCAACACCATCCGTGAAGGACAGATCTCCAACATCCGCACCATCATCGACGCAGGCGGCGGCCGCGGTATGCAGTCGATGGATAACTCCATTCAGGAGCAGTACGACGGCGGATTCATCACCGCCGAAGAGGCA
>JAZQTR010000058.1:0-4937 GCA_045630865.1 Victivallaceae bacterium | reverse complement strand
CTCATTCAGGAGATAAAGTCTCCCAAAGACAAGTATCACGCCTATATGAAGCTGATGATCATAATGCGCCGCTTGAACAAAAACGCCGAGCTGGTCAAAGATGCCGATGCCTTCCTCGCAAGCTGTACCGATGACAAACAGGCGGCAGAGCTGCTGATATACAAAGGTATCGGACTCAAAGACTCCAAACAGCGCGAAGCCGCTCTTGAGGCGTTCACTCTCGCCGTGGATAAAGCCAAAGAGGGCAGAGCCGCATTTGAAGCCGCCTACTACTACATCGACAGTGCATCCTCGTACAGTCTCAAAAAGTACGCTGATGCCCAGGCGATGTATGTCAGAATGTCGCAGATTCCCGGACACGAAAAAGATGCCCGTCTGCTCAATGTCTCCGCCTACGCCTACTGCATCAACAATAAAAACGAAGAGGCTATCGCTATACTCGATAAAATTTCCGCAATCGAAAAAATCTCTCCGGCGGCAAAAGAGACCGCCTTGCGTTACCGCGGAAACGCCCTCTACAACCTGAAAAAGTACGATGAAGCCATCAAGTGCTATGATCAGGGAATCGCCCTCAAGCAGGGTGATTACAGTGAGGGCAGACTCACCTGGCTGAAAGCCTATGCCTACGAAAAGCTCGGAGATAAAGCTGCCGCTCTCGAGTGCTTCAAGAAAGCGTCGGAATATAAAGGCGATGCCTTCTTCCAGCGCGACTCCGTCAAAGCTGTCACAAGACTCAACAAATAACAGGGATTTACAGTTATGAAAAAGATGATTATTTTACTCATTGCCGCCGCAGGTATTTGCGCTTTCGCAGCAGAGGAATCCTACACTATGCGCGACGGTTGGAACAATCTCCGCAAAGATGATGCCAAAGCTGAAAAAATCTTCCGTGCCTGCATTGTCTCCGCCCAGAATGACATTGACCGTTTCTCTGCGACTCTCGGTCTTATGTACTCTCTGCGCTACCAGAACAAGAATGAGCAGGTGATAAAAGAAATCGATGCCTGGTTTGACGCACACAAAGACGCAACCGGCACTCAAATCGCCAAACTCTGCGCGTTCAAAGGCAATGCTCTGCGTGACACCGGCAAAATCGATGACGCCCTTACCACTTACAAAAAGGGTTTTGAGGCAAAAAGCGAAGACGCTGCCAGCATCGACTGCGCAAAAGAGTATATGTGGGTCAGTGCAAACAATAATAAACCCGATCTCACCTGGGCGATGTATGAGGCAAGTTCACAGCTTCCGCAGACGCTGAACCACGCAGCATACCTCGTTTCCGGATCCTGGTGTATGTGGAAGATCAACAAGGCTGAAGAAGGTCTGAAAATGCTTGAGGCTGCCGAAAAGATCTCCAATATGCACCCCGCCCACAAAGAGGCCCTCTACCGCAATCGCGGCTACATCCACCGTTACCTGACAAAAGATTATGAAGCTGCTGTAAAATCTTTCGAAACAGGACTTACACACTGCGTCACCGATCTCCAGAAAGCAGTTCTCTGGAACAATATCGGCGGCACTTGGGAAAGCGCACAGGAGTACGAAAAAGCTCTTGAAGCCTACAAAAAAGCCACAGCCTTCAATGTCAAAGGCTGGGTCGCCACTTCAGCTGCAAATTCAGTTGTCCGCATGCAGCAGAAAATCGATGCAGGAGAGTAAGCTCCATTAAAAAAGCTCTGTATGCAATATGCAAACAGAGCCAGACAAAAAAGTCCGCAGAAGTTTTTACCTCTGCGGACTTTTTGTTTCAATTGATTATTTACTGATTGTCTTCCATCTTCTTATAGTGCTGATAGCGTTTTTCAGCAAGTTCAGCACCGCTTGAGAAGAAGTTTTCAGCGTTCTCCGGGAAAGTTCTCTTGAGTGCCGCGTAGCGGGTCTCTCCGGCAAGGAACTCGGTGTAAGAGGAAGTCGGAGCCTTTGAGTCAAGCGTAAACGGCTTCTCTTTCGTCGGGTTGTAGCGGTAAAGCATCCAGTAACCGGCATCGACCGCACGCTTCATCTCATCCTGGGCACATCCCATACCGCACTTGAGTCCGTGTGAAAGACAGGGAGTGTAGGCGATGATGACAGAGGGGCCGTTGAATTCCTCCGCCTCGCGGATGGCTTTCATCAGCTGATTGGGATCGGCTCCCATCGCCACCTGGGCAACGTAAACGTTTCCGTAGGTCATGAAGATGGCTCCGAGATCCTTCTTGGGACTGGCTTTGCCGCTGCTGGCGAACTGGGCAACAGCACCGATGGGGGTCGCTTTGGAAGACTGGCCGCCGGTGTTGCTGTAAACTTCAGTGTCTACCACGAGAACGTTGATATTTTCTCCGCTGGCAACGACGTGATCGAGTCCGCCGAAGCCGATATCGTAAGCCCAACCGTCGCCGCCGAACATCCAGAAGGTCTTTTTCGCCAGCATATCACGGTGCTTGATAATCTCTCCGGCAAGCTCGAGAGAGCTTCCGGCAAGAGCTTCGCAGAGAGCATCGCCGGTGCGGCGTGACTCCGCGACGTCATCAAACGCGGCGATATAGGCTTTGGCTGCGGCAGAAATCTCTTCGGAGATATCGAGTGTCAGGAGTTCCGCCACACGCATTTTTGCCTTGGCGCGCTGCTGTTTGACAGAAAGAGCCATTCCGAGAGAGAACTCGGCATTGTTTTCAAAAAGTGAATTGCTCCACGCAGGTCCCCTGCCCTCGCGGTTGGTGGTATAGGGGATTCCGGGCATCGGAGAACCCCACGCCTGGGAACAGCCGGTGGCATTGGCCCAATAGACGTGGTCTCCGAAGAGCTGGGTGAGCAGTTTGGCGTAGGGAGTTTCACCGCAGCCGGCACAGGCGGCGGAAAACTCGAGCAACGGCTGACGGAACTGGCTGCCCTTGATGGTCCAGACGTCGAAGACATCGCCTTTATCGCTCAAGTTCAGGGCGTATTCCCATTTTTCACTCTGGTTGCCGACCTCGCGATAGGGCTTCATCTCAAGAGCCTTCTCTTTGGCAGGACAGGCGTTGACGCAGGCTCCGCAGCCGGTGCAGTCGGCGAAACTGGTCTGCAAAGTGAAATAGAGTCCGGCTTTGCCGCGAACCTCGAGGGTATCGAATCCGGCGGGCTTGGCGGCGTTTTCAGCTTCATCGAGCAGATAAGGACGGATGACAGCGTGCGGACAGACCAGAGAACAGCGGTTGCACTGCAGACACTTTGAGCTGTCCCACACCGGAACATTGACTGCGATACCGCGCTTCTCATAAGCGGTGAGTCCCATATCAATAACACCATCCTCGTAGCCCTTGAATGCGCTTACGGGAAGATCGTCTCCCTTCTGACGGTTGATGGGATCGGCGATGTTCTTCACCACATCCGGACGGCTGCAGGTGCAGGAACACTCCTCATCCTGCGCGGTGAGCCACGCTTCGGGAATTTCGACACGCCGGAAAGAGACTGCACCGGCGTCGATGGCGGCGCAGTTGCGGTTCACCACTTCCTCACCTTTGGCGAAGTAGGTGCGGCGTGCAAGGTCTTTCATATAGTTGTCAGCCTCTTCCCCCGGAATAATATCGACCAGATGGAAAAATGCCGACTGCAGAACCAGATTGTAGTGGTTGCCGAGTCCGAGTTTTGAAGCGATGGATACGGCATCAATAGTATAGAGCCTGACCTCTTTTTCCGCCAGCTGGCGTTTGACTGAAGCCGGAATGAGTTTTTCCAGTCCCTCTGCGTCAAGCGAAGTGTTAAGGAGCAGAGTTCCGCCCTTTTTCAGCTCACCCGCCACATCGTACTGACGGATGTAGGTTTCGTTGTGACAGCCGACAAAGTCAGCGTACTTCACATAGTATGAAGAGCGGATCGGACCATCACCGAAGCGCAGGTGAGACTTGGTAACGCCGAAAGACTTTTTGGCATCGTATTCAAAATACGCCTGGGCAAACTTGGATGTGTGGGCGTTGATGATCTCAACGGTACTCTTGTTTGCTCCGACAGTTCCGTCGGAACCGAGTCCCCAGAATTTGCAGCACACCTGACGGGCATCATCGGGGTAGATGACTCCGGCGGAGGGCAGAGAAAGGTGGGTGACATCATCTTCAATACCGATAGTGAAGTTGCCGCGCGGAGAATCCTGAAGCAGATGGTTGTAGACGGCGCAGATCTGACCGGGATCGACATCTTTGCTGGAAAGTCCGTAACGTCCGCCGATGACCTTGATATTTTTTCCGGCGTTGGCGATGACGGTGCAGACATCCTGATAGAGCGGCTCACCGGCACTGCCCATCTCTTTGCAGCGGTCGAGGACAGCCACTTTGCGGACGGTGGCAGGCAACGCACCAAGCAGATGTTCCGCCGAGAACGGACGGAAGAGTCTCACCTGGATAAATCCGCATTTGCCGCCTTTGGCATTGAGGTAATCGACGCTCTCTTTGACAGCTCCTGAAACCGAACCCATCGCAATTATGACGTTTTCTGCATCGGGCGCGCCGTAGTAATCAAAGAGGCGGTAACGGCGTCCGGTAAGGTCGCCGATCTTATCCATATAGTCCTGAACGATGGCGGGAAGCTCATCGTAAAAGCGGTTGTTCGCTTCGCGTACCTGGAAGAAAATATCTCCGTTCTGCACCGTGGCGCGGAGCCGGGGGTGATCCGGATTCAGAGCCTGCGCCCGGAAGGCGTCGACAGCATCACGGTCGAGAAGTTTGGCAAGATCTTCGTACTCGATCGGCTCGACTTTGCTCATCTCGTGAGAGGTGCGGAAGCCGTCAAAGAAGTGCAGGAAAGGGATGCGTCCTTTGACCGCCGCGAGGTGGGCGACAGGGGCAAGATCCATGATTTCCTGTGAGTTTGCGGTAGAGAGCAGAGCAAATCCGGTCTGGCGGCAATTCATCACGTCGGAGTGATCTCCGAAGATGGAGAGCGCATGGGTTCCGACGGTACGGGAGGCAACGTGAAGCACTCCG
>JAZQTR010000057.1:0-3389 GCA_045630865.1 Victivallaceae bacterium | reverse complement strand
ATGGCGATGATGGCAATGACGACCAGCAGTTCAATCAGGGTGAACCGGTTCACCCTTTGCGCTGCAAAGGGTAATGCCTCTCTCAAAGCAGATTTTTGTGTTTTCATTTTTTTTCCTTTGTTTGGTTTGGTAGAAATATATGTGAATTTTTGAAAATTACTGTTCAACTCCGTGGCAGAGCCAATCCGTTTTTTTCTCTTTTATGTATCGTATCGGAACGGAGAGTTCCTGCGGAGGATCATTGGGATTTTGCCACCGTTTTCTGACTGCCATGATTGCAGTGCGGGCTGTTTCATCTTTATCCGGAGCAAAATATCCTCCCTGATAGCGGTCGCTGTACACATAGTCGCCGTCGGCGATTGCCCTGCACCGTTCCGGAGAAACGCCGTATTTTTCCCGCAGGTCGCAAATTACTTCCGGAGCCCGCCACGAGCAGACAAGATAATCCGGTGTTTTTTCCGGATTTGCAAAAAGTTCTTCGAGGTCAGTGTAGTACCTGTTTTCTGAAGCGGAAGAGTTGATCATGTTGTAGCGGCACTCCGGATGCACCTCTTTGATCGCCTGTATCAGCTTTTCTTCGTGCTGTTCGTGGTTGAAGAGAACCAGAAATGATTTACCCTTTTCGCGCATTTCCGTCAGCAGCCGGCGGTATGCCGGAGTATAGTCGTAACTCATATAGTCTGTTCCGGTATATTGGGGACGGATATTCACGCACGGTCTGCCGCTTTTCAGGTATTCGTCCAACGCTTCCGGAGCAAGCTCGTTGTCATACATGATTATTCCGTCGGGATTTATTCCGGCAAGCGCGCGGGCAAACGCCGCCGGATCATCAGGCATGTTGTTCAATGCGTGAACGTTGTATCCGGCTTCGCAGATGTTGTTCAGCAGTGAAGCGTACATTTTGCCGATGCGCAGGTCGTAATAGAAGTTGTTGCACTTTCCTGAACCGATGGCGATAAGTTTGCGCTGATGTGCGCCCGGAAGAAGAAAACCCACTTTCGGGTTGGTGAAAGTGCCTATGCCCTTGCGTCCGATGAGATACCCCTCGGAGATCAACCCTTCGAGGGCCATGCGTGCCGTCCGCCGGGTGACGGAAAACTTTTCCGCCAGCTCTGTGCTGGAGGGAACACGCACCGACGTGAAGTCATTGCGGTATATCAACCCCATTACATAGGTGCGGATATCCCGTACGCTGCTGCCGCTTTTTTTCTCTTCCTTCAAGGTGTGTTCCCCCGGGTTTTGCGATTCAGGTGGCCAAGTGGTGGCCAACTCTGATATTATTATACACTTTCTCTCTGTTTCCGCAAGTGCTTTTTGTGAAAAAAAGAGTATTTTTTTGCGGAATCAAAGTTTAATGACAAGTTTACGGTAAAAAGCATTGAAAAAATTTTTCAGCTGTGGTATATTACCTGTAATTATAAATAAGTAAACAGTTTAAACTGAAATACAGAGGATAAAATGAGTTCAGAATACGAATTTTCAGCCATAGAAAAGAAATGGCAGACTTATTGGGAAAACAATAAGACTTTCAAGGCGGTCGATTTTTCACCCAAACCCAAATTCTACTGTCTTGATATGTTCCCCTATCCCTCCGGTGCCGGACTGCACGTCGGACACCCCGAGGGCTACACTGCGACTGATATTATCTGCCGCTACAAGCGTATGCGCGGCTTCAACGTCCTGCACCCGATGGGCTGGGATGCTTTCGGACTTCCCGCCGAGCAGTATGCAGTCGATACCGGAACCCATCCCTCAATAACCACCAAAAAGAACGTGGATAAGTTCCGCAGTCAGATCAAAGCTCTCGGCTTCAGCTACGACTGGGACCGCGAGATCAACACCACCGATGTCAACTACTACAAGTGGACTCAGTGGATCTTTATGCAGCTCTACAAAAAGGGACTTGCCTACCTGGATGAGGTTCCGGTGAACTGGTGTCCCGCTCTCGGAACTGTGCTTGCCAACGAAGAGGTCATCGACGGACGCAGTGAGCGTGGAAATCACCCGGTTGAACGCCGTCCGATGAAGCAGTGGATGCTCAAGATCACCGAGTATGCCGAGCGTCTGCTCAACGATCTCGATGATCTGGATTGGCCCGAGGGCATCAAAGAGATGCAGCGCAACTGGATCGGTAAATCCACCGGTGCCGAAGTTGTGTTCACTACCGAGAGCGGCGTTGACATCACTGTTTACACCACCCGTCCGGATACTCTCTTCGGTGCAACCTATATGGTGCTGTCTCCTGAGCACGCTCTGGTCGATGCCATCACTACAGACGGTCAGAAAGCAGAGATCGAAGCCTACAAAAAGGCGGCGAGCCTCAAGAGTGAGCTTGCCAGAACCGATATGTCCAACGAGAAGACCGGAGCTTTCACCGGAGCTTACGCCATCAACCCCGTGAACGGTACAAAGATCCCGGTCTGGATCGCCGACTATGTGCTTTCAAGCTACGGAACCGGTGCGATCATGGCAGTTCCGGCGCACGACACCCGCGACTACGATTTTGCGGTGAAGTTCGATCTTCCCATCAAGTGCATCATCTCCCCCGACGAGGCTGAAGCCAAGGCTGCCGGTGTCGATATCGAAGCCGTCCTTGCCGGAAAAGCCTGCTGGACCGGAGAGGGCAAACTCATCAACTCCGCCAACAGCGATGGACTTGATCTCAACGGCTTGAGTGTCAAAGACTCCAAGCCCGCCGCCACCCGCTACCTTGAGGGTAAGGGACGCGGTAAGGAGTCCGTCAAATACAAGCTGCGTGACTGGCTGTTCAGCCGTCAGCGTTACTGGGGTGAGCCTTTCCCGGTGATCCACTATGAGGATGGCAGCATTGAGCTGGTCGATGAGAAAGAGCTTCCGGTCGAGCTTCCGGAAATGCCCGACTTCAAACCCTCCGGCACCGGTGAGCCGCCGCTCTCCAAGGCGGTGCAGTTCGTCAATTACGTCGATCCCGTCACCGGACGCAAGGGCCGCCGTGAAACCAACACCATGCCCCAGTGGGCAGGCAGCTGCTGGTATTATTTGCGCTACATCGATCCCGGCAACAACAACGCCGCCTGGGATCCCGCCAAAGAAAAATACTGGATGCCCGTTGACCTCTATGTGGGCGGTGCCGAACACGCCGTGCTTCACTTGCTCTACGCCCGTTTCTGGCACAAGGTGCTCTACGATTTGGGACTGGTGTCCACCAAGGAGCCTTTCCGGAAACTCATCAACCAGGGTATGATTCTGGGTATCTCTTACAAAGACACCCGCGGTGTGCTGGTTCCCACCGACCAGGTGGAGTTCACCGCCGATGGCCCCGTCCGCAAGTCTGACGGCGAAAAACTCATTGAGTTCCCCGCCAAGATGTCCAAGTCCCTGCGCAACGTGGTCAACCCCGACGATGTGAT
>JAZQTR010000056.1:0-3447 GCA_045630865.1 Victivallaceae bacterium | reverse complement strand
CGTCCCGGCAAATACGGCGGCACCTTTGAAAACCGCACCCGTTTCTTCCGTGAAATTGTGGAAGAGGTCAAGCGCGAAGCCCCCGGCTTGGAGCTGGGTATGCGTTTTTCACTCTTCGACTGCCTGCCCTTTGAACCCGGTCCGGATCGCGTCGGTATTCCGATGGAGCGCGGAGAGGTCAAAGTCGGCAACTACAAATATGCTTTCGGCGGCGACGGCACCGGACTCGGTTACGATCTTACCGAACCGATCAAGTTCCTCGAACTTGCCTCAAGCCTCGGAGTTGAGCTTATCTGCACCACGGTTTGCAGTCCCTACTACAATCCGCATTTCCAGCGTCCGGCATATTACCCGGTTTCCGACGGCTATCTGCCGCCGGAGGAGCCTATCGTCGGTGCGGCCCGCCAGATCAATGCCCTCGCCAAGATCAAAGAGCATTTCAAGGATACCGACATGCTCTTTATCGGCGCCGGATACACCTGTCTTCAGGAGTACCTGATTCCCGTTGCCCAGTGCGCCGTCCGCAAAAACATGGTCGACTTCGTTGGATACGGACGTCTGGTTCTTTCCTATCCCGAAATCGTTGCAGATTCTCTCGAAGGCAGACCGCTCAACACCCGCAAGATCTGCCGTACTTTCGGCGATTGTACGACTGCTCCGCGCAACGGACTTATTTCCGGCTGCTATCCGCTGGATGACCACTACAAGTGTCTGCCGGAGTGTGATAAACTCAAGTGCTACAAACAGCATATCAAAGAGAAGTTTGCGAAAAAATGAAACTTTTTGTTGCAGACAACCACTACAAGGCATATCCGGGACGCTGTCAGTATGAGTGCATACGCAACGATTATCCGGATATGATCTTCCGCGAAGATGACTGGAGCGTATTTACTGAATTCGATCTTGCAAAAGATTGTCACTTGCTGATACTCAATATGATCGCAGACACCTGTGGTATTCCGGCTCCGGATGAGGCACAGGCGGAAGCTGTCCGCAAGTATCTTGAAACCGGGAAAAATCTGCTTCTTCTTCATGGCGGCAGCTCCGCTTTCTGGCCATTTGACTGGTACAGAAAACTGGTCGGCATCCGTTGGGTGAGAAACAACGATCCGGATGGAGTCGTGCCGAGTTTCCACCCCAAAGAGCCTTACACGGTAAAGGTTGCAAAGGTAAGACATCCGTTGGCTGTACAGCTCAAAGAGATGAGTTTTCCGGAGGATGAGATCTACTGTTCTCTCGAGCAGGTCACTCCGGTAACGACTCTGATGGAAACCACCATCTCTCTCGGAACTTGTCCCCAGTGCACAGAATCATTCACCCCGTGGGGAGGAAAAGTTATCAATTTCCTGCCCGGACACAGTGAAAACATCACCAAAGATCCCGTTCTGATCGACAACCTCAAGCTGTTGATCGATTATTTGAGTTGAGGCGTTTGTCTGTGCCGAAAGAACTGCTGACACAAACTGAAATTTGCGGAGAAATCATCCGCATACGTTTTGAAAAACCGCAGACAGGATTTGCTGTTCTCACCGTTCAGACCGATGATGGAGAAAAGCTGACCGTCTGCGGCAATCTTTCCGGTCTTGGAGTCGGCAGCACCATCAAGTTTGACGGGTATTTTGAAAAGAGCGATTACGGTCTGCAATTCCGTGCAACAACATTCCATCCGGTGCTGCCGGAAACAGCGGACGGAGTATTGCGCTATCTGATATCGCAAGTCCACGGCATCGGCCCCAAAACCGCAAAACAAATCGTTGAAGCATTCGGCAACAATACCGTAAAAATCCTCGACAATTATCCCGGACGTCTGCGCGAACTGCCGGGTATCGGTAAACGCAAAGCTGAAACCATTATTTCCGGCTGGAAAGAGGGAGCCGCGCGGCGCGACAGCATGATTTTTCTGCAGGGATTGGGAATATCCCCTGCCTACTGCAGTAAACTCTTCAGAAAATACAGCGACAAAGCTCCGGAAATCGTAAAAAGCAATCCCTTCAGACTGGCTGAAGAGGTTGACGGCATCGGCTTTCTCAAGGCGGATGCCATAGCCTCAAGTCTGGGATTTGCAGCTGACTCTCCGGCCAGATTATCCGCCGCAGCAGTTTACACCCTGAATATGGCTGTAGCAGGCGGACACACCGGACTTCCGGCAGATGAGCTTATCCGCAGGACTTCAGAACTTGCAAAACAGACTCCGCAACTGGTTGCCAAAGGTGTGGAAGCGGCAATTTTACGCCATCAGGCTGTTGACAAAGATGGTTTCATATCTACGCCGCACCTTGCAAAAGCAGAAGAGCATCTGCCTGTTCTGCTCAAAAATCTTCTTGACGCACCGGAGCATCCCGGCGCAAAACTCGTTCACCCTGCCGGAAAATTCGAATGGGCGGAGTGCCAGAAAAAAGCTGTTGACGGAGTATCACGCTCACCGTTATCAATTATTACAGGCGGCCCCGGTGTAGGAAAAACCACCGTCATCCGTGAAATCGTTTCCCGCGCCCGTCTCGCAAATCTGAAAATCGCCCTGACCTCCCCTACTGGACGCGCAGCAAAACGTATGACCGAGGCTACTGGATTTGAGGCAAAGACCATCCACCGTCTGCTGATGTTCGATCCGGCAAGCGGCGGCTTCATATACGGTGAGGATAATCCGCTTGAGTGCGACATACTTATCGCCGACGAGTGTTCCATGCTCGACATCTCTATCGCCCATGCTCTTTTTCAGGCGATTTCCCCCGGAACAACAGTCGTACTGGTCGGAGATGCCGACCAGCTTCCACCGGTAGGTCCCGGAAGATTTTTCTCTGACCTGATAGCTTCTGGAAAAATCCCGGTCACCCGTCTGGATCAGGTGTTCCGTCAATCCTCCGGCAGTCATATCATTGAAGCCGCCCACCGGGTGAACTCCGGAAAAATGCCGCTGCGCTACGACAACGTCGACAGTGATTTCTTCTGGATAAGACAGGATGATCCCGCCAAAGCTCTGGAGATGGTCAGAAAACTGGTCACAGAACGTATTCCTGAAAAATTCGGCTTTGATCCGGCAAGTGACATACAGGTTTTGACTCCGATGAACCGGGGAGCCTGCGGCTCGATCAATTTAAATGAAGTGCTTGGTTCTGAACTTAATCCTGTCAACGAAGAGAGCATAATTTCTTACGGAGAGCGCAAACTTGCCGTCGGCGACAAAGTCATGCAGATCCAGAACAACTACGACAAAGGTGTTTTCAACGGTGACTTTGGAATCGTTGCTGATACGGATACTGAAAACGGAAAATTCCACGTTCTTTATGATGGCCTGAAAATGGTGGAATACTTTACCGATGAACTTGACCAGCTGACAAGAGCATACGCCATCACAGTGCACAAATCGCAAGGCAGTGAATTTCCGGCAGTCGTACTTCTGTTGCTCAACCAGCACTATCTTATGCTTCAGCGCAATTTGCTTTATAC
>JAZQTR010000055.1:0-1537 GCA_045630865.1 Victivallaceae bacterium | reverse complement strand
GGGGCGTTGACCTTCACCCAATAGCCGTGGCGGGCGCGTACTTCGTAGTCGAGATCGGCGGAGCCGTCTCTGTCGAGCGGCAGCTTGTGGAAAGTTTTTCCTCCGTCGGTCGATATCGACAGCGGAACAGCTTTTCCTCCGGCAATTGCCCGGTAGCGGGCGGCAGTTACCGTGTAGGGAAGGTCGATACGGTAGCAGAAGCTGTCAGAAGTGATCTTTCCGAAAGCCGGATTGTCCTTCGACGGCTTGCCGTCAAAACGCAGAAACGCATTGGAGTAGTGCGGAAACACCCGGTAGGCCTTGTAGATCTTGAATTTCGCCTTGTTGCGGGTGATTTTGCTGTAATCCACAACGATGTTCTGCTCTTCTTTCGCTTCGCTTACAGAGTTGACCGGAGTGAGGTATTTGAAGTAATTGGTGTAGAGGAAAGACTGCAGATCGTTGAAAAGTCCTGCATTGTTGAAGTATATACGCATGGATTCCCCGGGACGCAGGTCATAGGCGACACGCTGCTGGAATCCCGGCTCATGAAGCACCTTCTGCTTGGTGGAAAGCCGGATGTAGTGGTCAGGGCCGAAGGTGTGGCGGCGGGGATCGGTCGAGGTTCCGATGGCGCGCAGGACGTTGGGGGTGTACTCGGCATCTTCAAGGCTTGCCTCATCCTCAAGGCCCTCGGTCGGGAAGAACCGCTGGGCGGAGAGATCGTAAAGACGGTTTTTGCCTTTGTAATAGACCTGCTGGAAGCTGTGTCCGAAACCGTAGGTTCTGGTGGCGGGCGCACCTGCCGAACAGGTGAAGATATTGGCGAGCATATCGTTGAGCGGTCCGCAGTTGAAACCGCAGTAGATGTTGAGCATGGTCAGAGCCATCGTCGTGGCGCGCACCGGAACGTCAGTGTCGGCAGGGAAATCCACCTGAACACTGGTGAAATAATCGCTTGCCTTGATCATAAAGTTGAAAATGCGGTGCATCTGCTGACGTTCAGTGAGTTTGTCAAGTTCGAGCGATTCGGCAATATCTCCGAAGGAGCGGCTGTCGATCTCACCGGAGTTGATTACGATCGGATGTTTGACAGTCTCTTTTCCGGCAGTGATCTCAACGTAGTCCATATAGGGCTGTTTTTCAGGGGCGATATTGATGGTATCGCCCGCTTTGACGTCGAAGCTCTTTTTGACAGTCCGGTGTGAGGCTCTGGCATTTTCCAATGTGGGGAGCGTGGGGAAGTTCAGGCGGCAGATCGCTTTATCTGGATCGTTTTCTGCCGGAAGTTCCTCGGGATAGTAGTTGATTTTTTCTGTTCCGCAGGTGATTTTTTTGTCGAGCAGGTCACGCGGAGAGTCGAATGTGCCGCGCATATAGCCGACACCGCCGCCGGATACACCGTCGATACTGCGGTTGAAGTTGTAGAGCGCGCGGGTGGCAGGGTCGTTCTTGAATTCAGTCTGCGGAGTGAAGTTTCCGCTGTATCGCTCGCCGGATGAGACGCGCAGCAGGTCGATATCTCCCTGGAACTTGGCAACTTTATTATTGCGCAGCT
>JAZQTR010000054.1:0-4463 GCA_045630865.1 Victivallaceae bacterium | reverse complement strand
GGCAGCAAACCGGAAATATGCGTTTTTCACAACGCAATCCGTCATTTAGGAACATGGCTCCGCCGCCTGTGACCAGAAAAACATGTTCTAAGTCGGAGGCCAAAGCGGTCTTAGGAAGACAATCCTTTTGTCCAACTCCTTGGCTCACAGAACGACATGGCTACGATCCGACTTGGCAGCAAACCGGAAATATGCGTTTTTCACAACGCAATCCGTCATTTAGGAACATGGCTCCGCCGCCTGTGACCAGAAAAACATGTTCTGTTCCGCGGTCGGCGAGGAACTTGAATATGTAGTCGGCAACTCTCATTTTTTACAGAATTCTCTTATTTTGGAAATCATATAGTCTATCTTATCTTCTCCCATGCCGGGATAAAGTCCGATCCAGAAGGCATCGTTCATTATCCGGTCGGTATTTTTCAGTTCGCCCGCAACGCGGTAGTCAACACCCTCGACGAGAGTATCGAAGCAGGGGTGCTTGATTATGTTTCCGGCGAAGAGGTTGCGGGTCTGGATGTTGTTGTCCTCAAGGAACGAGGCAAGATCATTGCGGCTGAACTGCGCCTTTTCCGTCAGCGTGATAAGGAATCCGAACCACGAGGGATCACTTTCAGGATACTTTTCGAACAGCGCAAGTTCTTCAATGTCCTTGAGTCCGTTGTAGAGGCGGTCAAAATTCTCTTTGCGCTTTTCCACGAAAGAGGGAAACTTTTCCAGCTGGGCGCAGCCAACTGCCGCCTGCATGTCGCTCACTTTGAGGTTGTAGCCGAAGTGGCTGTAGACGTATTTGTGGTCGTAGCCGACAGGAAGTTTTCCGAACTGTTTTGTGAAGCGGCAGCCGCAGGTGTTGTCGACTCCGGAGTCGCACCAGCAGTCGCGTCCCCAATCGCGGATGGAGAGCATGATCTTCTTCAACAGCGGATCATCTGTGTACACCGCTCCGCCCTCTCCCATGGTCATATGGTGCGGCGGATAGAAACTTGATGTGCCGATATCTCCCCACGTGCCGGTAAATTTTCCGTCATATTTTGAACCGAGGGCATCGCAGTTGTCTTCGATCAGCCACAGATTGTGCCGGTCACAGAACTCTTTGACTGCTTTGATGTTAAAGGGATTGCCGAGCGTATGGGCGATCATCACCGCCTTGCATTTGGGGGAATACGCCTTTTCGAGCTGCGCCGTATCGATATTCGCCGTTCCCGGCTCGACGTCGACGAAAACCGGAATTGCCCCATACTGCACCACTGGAGCGACGGTGGTCGGAAAACCTGCGGCAACGGTAATGACTTCATCTCCGCGTTTGACCTGACGCTCCTTGAGCAGCGGAGAAGTCAGAGCCGAAAACGCCAGCAGATTGGCGGAACTTCCGGAGTTGACCAGCAGGGCAAAACGGATTCCGAGGTAGGCGGCAAGCCGTTTCTCAAACTCTCTGGAGTAGCGTCCGTAGGTGAGCCAGAACTCCAGACTTGAGTCGACAAGATTGGTGAGTTCTTTCTCATCAAAGACTCTTCCGGCATAGTTGACACGCGATTTGCCGGGAGTGAACGGCGCGTTCTGTCCCGGCTGGTGTACCAGACGGTAATACTCTGCAACTTTGCTCAATATCTCATCGTGCAGTTCTTTTATCTTGTCCATTTCAAACCTTTCGATCCGGCGCAGGAGATATAGTCAGCCAGATCATCCATCGTATTTATTCTGTTTGTGCAGTAAAAATCACGGTACCAGCGGGCGGTGCGCTCAAGTGTTTCCCGGACATCCCAAATACCCCTCCATTCAAGTTCCCGTGCGGCTTTTGAAGCATCGAGAAGAAGAAGATTGGCTTCGTGGGGAGCATCCGGAGGAGGAATAACTTCGTAATCGAGGGCATCCCAGCCGGTTTTGAGAAATTCCGCCGCCTCTTTCACGGTCACGGCAGCTCCGTTTTCAGGACCGAAGTTGTAGGCGGAGGCAAATTGAGTATTTCCCTTGAGCAGCTCCGCTCCGAGGGCGAGGTATCCCGAGAGCGGCTCAAGAACGTGCTGCCACGGACGCACAGCAAGCGGATTGCGGATAACCGCTCTTTTGCCGGATGACGCACCCAGCATAAGATCAGGAACCAGACGGTCGCGCGCCCAGTCGCCGCCGCCGACCACGTTTCCGGCACGGGCGGAGGCCAGCAGGATATTGTGCTTTCTGCCGTAATCAGCAACATTGAAAAAACTTCTGCGGTAAGAGGATATCACCAGTTCAGCACAACCCTTGGAGGCACTGTAGGGATCATATCCGCCCATCGGATCGCTCTCGGTGTACGGAGTGAGCGTTTCACGGTTTTCATAACATTTATCCGATGTGATGGCAACGACGGCACGGCAGCTTTCACATTTGCGGCAGGCGTCGAGGACACAGGCGGTTCCGGTGACATTGATATCGAAAGTTTCCACCGGATCAAGGTATGAGAGCCGCACCAGCGGCTGGGCGGCAAGATGGAAAACTGTTTCAGGCCGGAACTCCGAAAACAGAGAATCCAGCTTTTTGCGGTCACGGATATCGAAGATCTCCGACCGGATATCCGGTCTGACCAGATCGAAGTGGCTGAATTCGCCATCCATTTCCAGACCGATGCCGCAGACCTCTGCGCCCAGCTCTTTCAGCCAGCAGACAAGGTACGAGCCTTTGAAGCCGGTGTGACCGGTCACCAGAACTTTGCGGTTGTTGTAGAGGTTTTGAAACATGTTATTTCCAGAAAGTTGTCCACGGAGCGTTTCCGTTCTCCCAGAGGGAGTTGAGCAGAGTGTACTCACGGGGATTATCCATACACTGCCAGAAGCCGTTGTGGCGGTAGACCTGCATCTCGGAATCCTTCACGGCGCACTGCATGGGACGGCGTTCAAAAAAGTCATCGGGCTGTCCGGCAAGGTATCTGGTGACGAAATCACGGTCAACGACCATGAAACCGCCGTTGATATAACCCTGCGCCTGCGCCGGTTTTTCCTCAAAGCCGAGAACATTGTTGCCGTCAAGAACCATCTCGCCGAAGCGCGCCTCGGGATGGACGGCGGATATGGTGAGTTTGCGTCCGCCCTGACGGTGGTGTGCAAGCAGGGCGTCGACGTCGATATCGGCGACTCCGTCACCGTAGGTCAGGAAAAATTCTTTATCATCGGGAGCAAGATACTTCGAAGCGGCAAGAACCCGTCCGCCGGTCATAGTTTCGACTCCGGTTCCGGCGAGAGTGACCTGCCAGTCGGCCTCCTCGAGTTCACGGTGGAAAGTTATTTCCGGACTGTGTCCGAGTTTGATCGTGGCATCACATGCATGCAGATGATAGTTGACAAAGTAGTCAATGAAGCACTCTTTCTTGTAGCCGAGGCAGAGAATAAAGCGGTTGACTCCGAAAGCTGAAAAGCTCTTCATGATGTGCCACAGCACCGGCTGTTCACCGATTGGAACCATGGGTTTGGGAAGAAGTTCAGTGACTTCTCTCAATCTCGTTCCCTTGCCGCCGCAGAGGATCATCGCCGGAGGCATCTTTTTCACAGCATCCATATACCAGTATTCCATAAGTTATAATAATATATTGCACCGGCATAATCTATCATAAAAAAGTCACATTTTCAACCGCTTTTTTAAAAAAGCCAAACTTTTTGCTCCGGCAGGAACGGCATAGAATACAGCACAGCATTTATTCCGGCAGAAAAACTGCTGTCCGCCGCTGGATTTTCCGGAAAAACTCAAGCCGCCGCCATCCGTTGAAGCCATCGCAGTGTTATTGCTGAAAACCTGCTCTCTGCGCCTGCTGCGGTGCTGCGGAAAAACAGTGTTTCAAGCTCCTTGCAAAAGCTGATTTCAGGCTGTATATTATAGGGATTATGTTTTATCAGGGGTAATATTATATATTACCTCCGCAAAACCGTCAATAAACTGCATTAACAGAAACAATTTCATATTGGAGCTTGCTGAAAATGAAGGGTTCTGAACTTCGCCGCAAATACATTGAATTTTTCAAGAGCCACGGCCACGCTGAAATCAAAAGTGCGTCCCTGATTCCTGAAAACGATCCGACCTGCCTCTTTACCACCGCCGGAATGCATCCGCTCGTACCTTATCTTCAGGGCGCGAAACACCCCGCCGGAAGAAGACTTACCGACTGCCAGAAGTGTATCCGAACCGGCGACATCGACGAAGTCGGTGATCCCGTGCACCTCACCTTCTTCGAGATGCTCGGCAACTGGTCACTCGGAGATTACTTCAAGGAAGAGGCAATCCACTTCTCATTCGAGTTCCTCACCGGAAAAGATAACCTCAATATTCCGATCGAGCGTCTCGCCGTCACCGTCTTCGCCGGAGATGATCTGGTTCCTTTCGACGCCGAAGCCTACGACATCTGGCGCAAATGCGGCATTCCCGCCGAGCGCACCGCCAAACTCGGACGCAAAAACAACTGGTGGGGCCCCGCCGGAACCACCGGCCCCTGCGGTCCGGAT
>JAZQTR010000053.1:0-2864 GCA_045630865.1 Victivallaceae bacterium | reverse complement strand
ATGGCTACGATCCGACTTGTCAGGAGGTCTACATAGCAAATATAGTCAAGTGCCGTCCTCCATACAACCGGAATCCGGAACCCGACGAGGCGGCAAGCTGCATCGGATACCTGAAAAAGCAGATCGGATTGATCAAACCGGAGTGTATAGTTCTGCTGGGCGCAGTGGCATCCAAGTTTCTGCTTGAAAAACGCGAAGGCGTCAACAAGCTGCGTGGAAACTGGCTGGAATACAATGGAATACCGCTGATGGTAACATTTCATCCGTCATATCTGCTGCGCAACCCCGATGCCAAACGTGATGCGTGGAGCGATCTGCAGAAAGTAATGGCTAAATTCGGAAAATTCCACAGAAAATAACAGGTCATTCATGATGCTTCAAGTCAAAAACATCTCCCGGAGCTTCGGCAGGACCAAAGCACTCGACAACGTAAGTTTCACCATCCCCGAGGGAGAGATATTCGGATTTACCGGCCCGAACGGTTCCGGAAAAACCACGGCAATGCGCATTATTGCCGGACTTGACGAACCGGATTCAGGAGATGTGCTGTTTGGAGATATTTCCGTCGTAGACCATCCGGAAAAAGTCCGCAGATTCATCGGATATATGCCGGATTCCCTGCCGGACGCCAATGATATTTCAGTCGGCGAATTCATAAACTTTTACGCGTCCGCTTTCGGTCTCAAAGGTGAGATCAGAAAAAAGCGGCTGAATGAAATAAATGAACTCACACGGCTGGGCGAACTTGAAAAAAAACTCCTCAATCAGCTTTCAAAAGGCATGAAGCAGAGAGTGAATCTCGCCCGCATACTTATCCACGATCCGCAATTGCTTCTGCTCGACGAACCGGCAGCCGGACTTGACCCGCGCACAAGAGTGGAGATGCGCGATATTCTCAAGGAACTCGCAGACAGAGGCAAAACTGTCTTTCTCTCTTCCCATATTTTGAGCGAACTTGAAGACATGGTCTCCGGCGTAGTCATCATCGAAAAAGGTAAACTTGTCAGGTGCGGAAGATTGAGTGAACTTGCTGCTCCCGGCGCGGGAAAAGACCCCATCGAAACAGTCTGCATCAATCCAATTCCCGGCACCGTCATCGGAGATTGGCCGGCAAAGCTGGAAACTCTCGACGGTGTAAAACTGGTGAAAGTTGAGAAAACAAGCTGTATTACTGTGGTAATAGAAACAGACAAAATCAGCACTCTGCTGGACTGCCTGAACAAAAACGCATTTCCTTTTGCCGGAATATACCGGACAAACTATACCTCCAATCTGGAGAAAATATTCATCAGCAACACTTCAGGGGAGATCCAATAATGTTTTGTGTATTTCTCAAAGAACTGCGCCAGTTCCGCCGTTCAACGACGTCGTTTGTGATGATCATCCTCTCACTGCTCTTCGCTTTTGCCGCCCTTGCCCAATACAAATTCAAAGGCGATCTTCTGCTTTCACAACTGCTCAACGGCGCGGCGTATCTGATCGCCGGACTCAATCAACTTTCTGTAATAACTGCAGCCGGAGTCAGATGGAAAAACGAAAACGGCGACGGCAGTCTGGACATCATCAGCACAACTCCGGTGACTCCGCTGCAGGTGAGCTGCGCAAAACTTGCGGCGACCGGGCTCTGGGCTTTTGCCGCCTTTCCGATTCCGGTGATATTATCCGGAATAATGACTCAAAACTTTTCGTTTTGCAAAATGCTCTCTCTTGCCTTCATGCAAATCCTTGCACTCAGCTCGGTTTCCCTCGGATGCAGTACGTTCCAGAACAAAAAAAGCGGTTCTTTCGACTGGATAATGCTGATAACTGTAATTGCACTTCTTCCGGTGGTATCTCTGGTCTACAAAAGCTTTTCCGGAGATATTATCAACGACCACTTTTTCGCTGCCCTCACCGGACTCGCGGCAACCACCATATCCGGCATCGCCCTTGCCGTCTGCGGAGCTTCACCCAAAAACTCAAACCGTGCCCTGCCGCTGAAAATTGTAACCACGCTGTTCGCCGTCACTCTGCCATTCATATATCACAAGCTGCTTTTTTCACGGGGAAATATCACACAACAGACCGGATACTGGCTTGCAGGAGCGGCTGCTGTTATGCTCACAGGAGCGTTGTTTGAGCGCAAGAAGCAATCCCGCAGAGTTCTTGCTTCCAAATACAGCAAATGGACTCTTCTCTTCAACACCGGTGCCGCCAACAGTTTTATGCTTGCTCTTCTTCTCGGAACGTCAGCCGTCATCCTGACCGCTCCTGACAATACCACAGTTGCCTCGATTCTCGCCTATGTGCTTCTCGTATCAGGATTCTGCCAATTGGAAAGAGGACGCAACGGCAAAAACACTCTAATCATCACGCCGACAGCAACGGTTGCCCTTGTTTCCATATCAAGCATCCTCTACATCGGAACAGACGCCGTTTACAAAAAATATTTCACATACTTCATGCCGTGGATGGATCGTTCCGCGCTTGAAACATCTATTATCGCCGCCTGCGGCATACTGCTTTATATGCCGCTGTGCTTTTCAGCAATAAAACAACAGCTGAATTGCGAACAGTAAAATCGTAATTTCATTACTTGAGGAGTAAACCATGTTAGATTTTATCCGTGAAACCGCCCAGAAAGCGGGCAAAAAAAGTCTGGAGTACTTCGGCAACCTCAAAGCAGAAGACGTCTGCGGCAAGGGAAGTGCCAAAGATCTGGTATCCATCGCCGACAAAGCGGTTGAAGATCTGATCATCAAAGAGATCAAAAGCCGTTATCCCGACCACGGCGTATTCGGTGAAGAAACAGGACGCAGTGACAGCGACTCCCCCTGGTGCTGGGTCATCGACCCCATCGACGGAACCCAGAATTTTGTCCACAA
>JAZQTR010000052.1:0-2239 GCA_045630865.1 Victivallaceae bacterium | reverse complement strand
CAACCACCCTTTTGAGAATTCACTTCCATCTGCAAACGCAGATGGAAAAGCGCAGCGTGTTGAAATGAAAAAACGCTGTCAAAACTCTTGTTTTGAAACAGCGTTTCCTTTGCAGTGCCATAAAATAGCAGGTTGAGATGGATTCGACAACGAAGCGGAGCAAAGTTGTGCGTGAGCAGCGCAGACCGCAGGTCGAGCAGCGCAAGGCAACCACCCTTTTGAGAATTCACTTCCATCTGCAGACGCAGATGGAAAAGCGCAGCGTGTTGAAATGAAAAAACGCTGTCAAAACTCTTGTTTTGAAACAGCGTTTATTTTATTTCAACGGAGTGAATTCAACCCCGTATACGTTAAGATGGTGGTGGGAGATGGATTCGAACCATCGAAAGACGTGCTAGCAGATTTACAGTCTGCCCCCTTTGGCCGCTCGGGAATCCCACCAAAAAATGGAGCGGGTAAGGGGGGTCGAACCCCTCTAACCAGCTTGGAAGGCTGGTGCACAGCCGATATGCCATACCCGCTTATAAACTAAATGGTACCGACGGTGGGAGTCGAACCCACAATCCTTGCGGAACACGGACCTGAACCGTGCGCGTCTGCCAATTCCGCCACGTCGGCTTAAAACAACCCGCGCTAAACCCCTTTAGGTTTGCGCATTTAATAATATAATGCAACTTTCGCACTTTTCAAGTGCTTTGTGCCATTTTTTTACGTTTCAGGCAGACGCTGCTGAATTGTGCAAAAAAATGGCGAGAGAGACGGGACTCGAACCCGCAACATCCACCGTGACAGGGTGGCACTCTAACCAATTGAGCTACTCCCCCGCATTCTACATCCATTTCGAATTGCGATGTGTTAAATATACGACCTGATTTATACTTTTTCAAGTCGTTTTTCAAAAAAAATCGCATTTTTTTGCGTTTTTTTCAAGAAAAGTGCATTTTTTACGGTTTTCTCCGCTTTCGGGTCGGATCGCCGCGAACGGAAAATTTTTTGAACACATCTCTTTTATGCAAACATTTTCCGGTAAATTTTGAAAGATTCTCTGTTCTGCCCTGACAGTGGTTGCCGTTGGTATCCCGCAACTCACGGCAGGCGATACCGGATATCAGCCTTTGCCTGCCTTTTGACGATGGGTAAAACCTATTCCGATGGGAAACTGCGGATAGGGGACAAAGTCCTGTCAGGGCTGTTTTCTGACGATTTCCGGCGGGCTGCACCATTTGCGGCTGTCCCGGTCCGGGATGGTCCGGCGGAGAGCGCACCGATCTATCAGCTGAGATAAAAAAATTCCGGACCCCATTTTCGGGGATCCGGAACTGTTTTTTCTTGAAAACGCCTCAATCACCATCACTGAAAATCAAGGCGTTTGTCTGTTGATGTTTCGACCAGCTTACTTGATCGCGATCTGGAACGCAGTACCAGCCTCGGAGGGCTTGGTGCTCTTGACGTTCAGGTAGTAATCGACATCAGCCATCAGGACGATGCTGCTCTCATAAACACCGCTTGCCTTATCGAAGGTAAGGGCAATGTTTTTGCCGTTGGAGTCCATCAGAGCGAGAGTGATCTCTTTGGCAATCAGCGCATCCTCAGTGGCGGCATCATCAAATCCACCAAGAGCGATCTGACCGTTCTCATCGAGATTGATCTTGAAGACATCAGTGACATCACCTTTGCCCACCCAGTTGGTGATCTTCTTCTTATCGCCGAAACCGAAGGCATCAGCTTCGACATCGCCGGCGATCAGGCTCCAGGTGTCATCGGCATTGCTGATAAGTTTCGTGTCAAGAACACTCTTTTCAACGCGGTTGATGTCGAGAGTGTACTCTGAATACTTGCTCTTTCCGTTATCGGCGGAGGAAATAACAATATCGTAATCTCCTGCGGCAAAGCTGTAAGTGAACTTATAGCTTGCGCTGTTGGCGGCAGGAGTAAAGCTCTTGCTCTTGCCGGTAGCTTTATCCACAACGGAAATTTTGATATTGTTTCCATTGATGCCGTCAAGTCTGAGGGTATATTCACCGGCATCGGTGACTTCAAACTTGTAGGTGTCGGAGGCATCGCCCATACCGACCCAGTTTTTGTCAGTTGCAACGCCTGCGGTGATGCCAACACCATTGTCGTTCTCTGCATTCATAACATAGTCGCTAAAGCCGTATCCCTCATAGGAGATGGTGCAGTTTCCGGTGGTTTTGCTGTTGGCAGGTTTGACTTCGATCATATAGATACAAGTCGGAGG
>JAZQTR010000051.1:0-3005 GCA_045630865.1 Victivallaceae bacterium | reverse complement strand
GACATGACTGATCGTGTTCTCTTGACAGATGCGGCACTGCTGAAAGGACCGACATTTCCCTCTTTATCCAACCAGATCTGAAACCGGTTTCCGCTCCAACGATCGCGGAAAGCGTGTTTTTCCAGATATTCAGCGACTTCGGCTTTGGTCATGCCGATATAATTGCGTTCCGGCGGTATTCCGTAACACCCTGTAAGCAGTATGACCAGCAGCGTTACAGCAAATAATGTTTTCAGATTTTTCATAAAATTATCCTTTTCATGGATCATTGCCATTGTTTTATCTGTTGTGCTGCAGTTTCAGCGGTGATCGGACGGAATACGATTTTTTCCGGAATAAAGAACCACTTCCCAGGTTTTTTAGCATATAATTCATTGGCTGATGAGTCATAAAAAATCCGGTGGGTACTTTTTCCTGCTTTGTATTCAAGACAATCATTGTTTCGCGTAAACAAGTATTTTCTGCAGCGTTTGTGGGAATAAAATATGATTTCATTGTTTTTGAGTTCAATGATTTCCCCTAATGCTTTTTTTGCTGCTTCCTGCGGTGTCGTGTAAGAAACATATTGACCAAAATATTTGGAATCGGCTTCCCCTCCGCAAATTGCAAGCGAGAGCAGGCAAAACAAGATCAAGCAAAAAACTTTTTTCATAATCAATTCTCCATACTCAAATCAACCGCTCAAAGGTAATATAACGTCAGTTACAAGCATTTACAACTGCGGTGTAGTGATTTGCGACAGATTTTTATAAAGGTCGGGGTTTGTGAAAACTTATGCAAGGAGCAAACTTTTTGAGAATTTTTTGAAGTTCAAGTATGGTCATTTTTAGTGTATTTGACTCGAACCCCCGACTATTGTTTTTGAGAATTTTACGCTCAAAAGTATGATTTTTGAGAATTTTTCCACAGTTTTTTATAAAGGTCTTTGTAAAGGTCGGCTGGGAAATTCTCTGTTTTTATGGCGAAAAACGGAGAATTTGGCTCTATTGTGCCGTGTGTTTCTGTAACTCTCTACTCTCTAAATTCTTACATAAAAACCAATACATAAAGGTCGCCGACCTTTGCATAGCAGAGAATTTTCAGAGATTTCTATTCAAACACACGCTTTTGAGAGGCTATGTCATTCTCTATTGAGAGAACAGCAGCAGAATGAGTTTGCTGTAAACCATTGCGGTACAGCCACAAATCACTATAAAAACAAAGAGTCCAATCATACTTGACTGAACTCTTGAGAATTTGTAAATGGTGGAGCAGAAGAGACTCGAACTCTCGACCCTCACACTGCCAGTGTGATGCTCTAGCCAACTGAGCTACTGCCCCGTGATGTAATTATAATGTATCGCCTGTTTTGTACTTTTTCAAGCGGTTTTTTGAAAAAATTCCCGTTTTTTTATGATTTTTCTCGTTTTTCAGCGCACAAGCAGGAAAATATAGGCGGCATAACATACCAGCCAGAAGATTCCTTCCGGACGGCTTACCTTTTTTCCGGTCAGCAATATCGGAATCGCTGTGAGTGATATGAACAGCAATGCTCCGAGATCAAGAGTCGAGATGTCTTTCAGCACAATCGGCTTGATCAGGGGGGAAATGCCCATAATGCAGAGAATGTTCCAGATATTTGAACCGATGATGTTGCCGACTGCAATATCGGTTTCTCCCCTGACGGTCGCAATCATGCTTGCCGCCAGTTCCGGCAGACTGGTTCCGATGGCGACGATGGTGAGCGCGATGACCGCCTCGGGAACATTCATCAGACGGGCGGCGCAGACGGCTCCGGAAACGAAATATTTCGCTCCGATCACCAGAGCGGCAAGTCCGCCGCCAAACTGGAGAATGGATTTCCACAATGCCTGTACGTCATCGCTGATGTCTCCGGTGAGAGAATCCTGCACTTCCTGACTGCGTTTGGAGCTGATGAAAAGCCACGCCAGATAGCACGCCATCATCAGAATGAAAATCGCACCGCCCCATCTCGGAATTCCGTTGGTGAAAAAGAGCAGTCCTCCGAGAGCGAGCGTTGCAATGGTCATTGTCGGAAGGTCTCCCTTCAGCACCTGACGGTTAACCGGCAGAGGACGCACCACTGCGCACAGCGCAAGGATAAGTGTCAGATTGCAGATGTTGGAACCCAGTACATTGCCGACAGAGATGTCGCCTTTTCCGCGCAGGGCGGCGTCTATACTTACTGTGAGTTCAGGCGCGCTGGTTCCGAAAGCCACCATCGTCAGTCCGATAACGAGGTTGGGAATACGCAATTTTTTGGCGATGCCGACTCCGCCGGAAACCAGAAAATCTGCTCCGTAGTAGAGCAGCACGGCTCCGCCGAGTCCCAGAATGAGTGTGAGAGTGTTGGACATTATTTTCCCCCTTGCTGATTGAATTCCTGTGCTTTGAGGACGGCAACGAATGCCTCCTGCGGAATATTGACCTGTCCGATGAGCTTCATCCGTTTTTTGCCCTCTTTCTGCTTTTCGAGCAGCTTGCGCTTACGGGTGATATCTCCGCCGTAGCACTTGGCAAGCACGTTTTTGCGGAGCTGGCGGATGGTTTCGCGGGCGATGATCTTGCCGCCGACCGCCGCCTGAACAGCGATCTGGAACATCTGCTGCGGAATGGCATCTTTGAGCCGTTCGCAGATCTGGCGTCCGCGGTCGTAGGCGAAATCGACGTGGACGATGGAGCTGAACGCATCCACCGGTTCGCCGTTGACCAGAATATCGAGTTTGACCATCTTTCCGGCACGGTATCCGGCGGGTTCGTAGTCGAAGCTGCCGTAGCCGCGGGTGATGGATTTGAGTTTGTCGTGGAAATCGATAAGGATCTCGTGCATCGGCATATCGGCGGTGATGATGACGTGTCCGGCGTCTGCGCTCTGGGTGTCGGTGCAGATTCCGCGTCTGGACATGATCAGGTTCATGACGTCTCCGATATAGGTCGACGGAGTCATGATGCGGCACTTGATGACCGGCTCCTCGATGCGGTCGATAGCAAAGTCGGAGGCCAAG
>JAZQTR010000050.1:0-30726 GCA_045630865.1 Victivallaceae bacterium | reverse complement strand
CAATCTTGTCGTCAATCTGCACCCGGAGCTTACCGGAAATGACAAAATCAAACTCCTGACCGGCGTGGGTCGAAAGATGGATCGGAGCATCATCCGAAACGAACGGCGCGCGTACCACAAAGGGCTCCGCCATGCGGTTTTTCATCTGCGCCGCCTGATGGAAATACTCAAAACCGTGACGCCGCTCGACCTTCTCACCGGAAACACGGCGGGTGAGTGTATAGTGGCTCAAACGGGGTGATTCACCGGTGATGAGGGAGTTTATATCCATTCCGAAACGCTCGGCAGTAAGCAGCAGAAAAGAGAAGGAGCTGTCGATCTCACCGTTCTCGTGCGCAATATACTTTTCCTCGGTAATATTGTGCAGTTTGGACATCTCGCGAATGCTGATGCCGAGGGCCTTGCGCGCCTCGCTAATTCGCTTGCCGGTAAGTTTGAGCTGTTCTTTGACATCGCTCCCGCCAAATATATTGGTGGGAGTGCCTTTCTTTTCTGAGTCTGCCATAGTGCAATCTCCCTCTGGATATTCCGCCCCGGTTGTTTTCAGGAACAGAGAGGGGCGTTTCCCTGCTCCATCAAAAAAGTATATCGTAAAAATATACACCATATACTCAGGTTTTACAACTGTTGAGCAGCCAAGACAATAAAAAAAAGACAAACTGTCAGCTTTGGAGCAATAGAGAATTGTATTTTTGCATATTCAGAGCTATATTATTATACGTGTATATTTGTATAGTCTTTTATAAAGTGCCGCACATATTTCCGGCACTCAAATATGGAGCTTAAAATGAAAACTTTTGAAGGACTCTTTGCCGAACTCAAAGCTAAAGCCGCTTCGCAGGATCCCCAGTCAGGAACCGTGCGCGAACTGGAAAAAGGCACTCACTTCATCGGCAAAAAGATCGTGGAAGAGGCAGGAGAGATCTGGATCGCCTCTGAGTATGAAGGTAAAGAACGCGCCGCTGAGGAGATCTCCCAGCTGCTCTACCACCTGCAGGTCATGATGATCGACCGCGGACTTGAACTTGAGGATGTTTACAAGTACTTATGAAAACCGATTCTCTTTTGCTTGCGATCCCCAACAAGGGGGCCCTCTCTGAAGGAACTGTCGCCCTGCTCTCTGAAGCGGGATACTCCTGCCGCAGAAGCGGACGCGAACTGATTGTTCACGACAAAGAAAACCATCTTGAATTCGTCTTTCTGCGTCCCCGCGACATCGCCCTCTACGTCGGACGCGGCATCATCGATCTCGGTGTCACCGGCCGCGACCTCTACACCGACAGCCGCGCTGAAGTCGAAGAGCTTATGCCGCTCAATTTCGGACGCTCCCGCTTCTGTTTTGCTGCCCCCAAAGGCAAATACCAGAGCGTCAAAGAGTTCAACGGACTGCGTATCGCAACCAGCTACCCCGAACTGCTCAAAGTCAAACTGGCAGAACTCGGACTTGACTGTCCGGTGGTCAAACTTGACGGCGCAGTTGAAATCTCCGTCCAGCTCGGCGTCGCCGATGCCATCGCCGATGTGGTCGAGTCAGGCTCGACACTCCGTGAGGCGGGACTTGAGATCATCGGAGAACCCATGCTCCACTCTGAAGCCGTGCTTATCGGCGGAAACAGTGAGCTTCTCGAAGATGAAACCGTCAAACGCCTGATCGGACGTATCCACGGAATCCAGGTTGCTTCCAGCTATGCGATGATCGAATACGACGTTCCCAGAAGCAAAGTGGATGCCTGCTGCCGCATCACTCCGGGACTTGAGTCCCCCACGGTTTCTCCGCTGGCCGATCCCGACTGGGTAGCTGTCAAAGCTATGGTTCTGCGCAAGGAAACCAACAAGATCATGGATGAACTCTACGACGAGGGCGCACGCGGCATCATCGTCACTGACTTGAGAAGCTGCCGCCTTTGATTTGAGGTCGATTCTTATGGATAAATCTGTTCTCGAACGCGCAAGAGAGGTCTTTGATACTGAAATCGAAGGCATTTATGCTCTTAAAGAAAATCTCGGTGCCGAATTTGAACAGCTTGCCGGACGCTGCGCCGAAACTGTGCGCAACGGAGGGAAAATCATTGTAAGCGGCATCGGCAAATCCGGTTATATCGGCAAAAAAATCGCCGCAACTCTTTCCAGCGTCGGAACCCCGGCTGTGTTCATGCATCCGGTCGAGGCTCTCCATGGCGACTTGGGAATAATCCAGAAAAACGACCTGCTCATCGCTTTGAGCTACAGCGGAGAAACTGAAGAACTGCTGGTAGTCCTCAATCCGGCAAAAAGACTGGGAACACAGCTCATCGCCATCACTGGGAATCCGGAGTCAACTCTGGCAGAGATGAGTGACATCACCGTTCCCATGTCTGTCCCGAGAGAGGCCTGTCCGTTCAATCTGGCTCCTACAACCAGCACGACTGCGCTGCTCGTTCTCGGCGACGCACTGGCGATGGTGCTGCTCGATATGTGCGGATTCACCCAGAGCGCATACGGCAGACTCCATCCCGGCGGTGCCATCGGCAGAATGGTGACCATGCGGGCAAGCGACCTTATGCGCGGTCTCGACAGATCAGCTCTGGTCAATCCGGATTCAACTATCCGCGAAACGATCATCGCCATGAGCAGTGCGCGCTGCGGCTCGGCGATGGTGGTCGATGAGGAAAAACACCTTCTCGGAATCTTTACTGACGGCGATTTCCGCCGGATGGCTGAAAAGTATCCCAATGTCCTTGAGATGAAAGTCAAAGAGGCGATGACAGCTGATCCCGTGACCGTCAACGGAGATATTCTCGCCGCCCAGGTGCTGAAACTTCTCGAAGAACGGCACGTCGACGATCTGGTGGTGACCGATAACAACAAACACGTTCTGGGTTTCATCGACACCCAGGATCTGCCAGGATTGAAAGTGATGTGATTATTATGCATAGTCCGGAACATCTTCTGAAAAAAATAGCTCTCCTTGCACTTCTTCTGCTCTCTTGTGCGGCATTTGCCGACGGAGAAAAAGCCTCTGCCGGCAACGATGAAGAGGCGGCAAAGGTCTACAGTGCCGGTCACGAACTTTACAGCAAGCGTGACTTTTACGAGGCAGCAAAAAAGTTTGAAAAATCTGAAATACTTGCAGAAAGTCCGGCGATCAAAGCCAACAGTCTGGTGGCGCGCATCGGATCCTGGAGGATGTGCAATATGATCCGCCGCGAACTGGAGTGCATCAACATTCTGCTCGACCGTTATCCGGAATATGCCGATTACAAAAATCTTTCCGACCGTATCTATGAAATAGGCGACAGATACTACGCCGGTGAACGTGAGCCGTCGTTCTGGCATCTGCGCTGGATACCGTTCCTGCACGATGGCGACAAAACCATCGAAATCTACCAGAAAGCTCTGGAACGCGCCCCGTTTGCTCCGGCAGCAGCCAGAACCAGACTGCGCCTCGCTTATCTGCTGGATAAAGACGGCAAGGTGAAAGAGTCTGTCGCCCAGCTCCGTGAACTGGTCAAAAATTATCAAACAGCTCCGGAATACCGCTATGCCATTCTGGCTCTCGCCGAAGAGCTTTTTATTCTCTCGGAAAACGGAGATGGTGACGGCACCATCATAAAAGAGGCTTACGAAATGCTCAAGCTCTATCAGGAAAAGTTTCCTGAAACCTCCGAGATGGAGTGGGTCCGTCTGCGTATCCTGCGCTATCAGGATGCTCAAGCCAAACGTCTTTACGATATGGCTGAATACTATACAAAACACGACCGTAAAGATGCCGCAAGACGCTACCTTGCCAATGTTCTGTCAGAATATCCCAAAAGCGAAACTGCTCCGGAAGCAGAGAAAAAACTGATCGAGCTTGATCCGTCATTTACGCCCGGCGACTTCACAGAGCCTCCGGAGTCAAGACTTCCCAAACTCCGTGCATACCAGATGCCCCACGAAGCATCCAAAGTGCTGATTTCTCCTGCAACTGACCCGGATACACACTTTCTCCAGATCGTCCCTGATCTCAAAGGACCGGAAATCGTAAGATAGGAATAATTCAAAATGAAAAAGTTCTCTGTCATTTCAATCGCTCTTCTCTCTCTCGTGTTCACCGGCTGCGGATACCGTGTCGGAAGCCTGATGCATCCGCAGATCAAGAGCATCGCTATCGCACCCGTGACCAATGACACCATGATGTACAACGTCGCCGCCCAGATGCGCGGACTGCTCGCAGAGTGTTTCCAGTCTGACGGCTCACTCAAGCTGGTCAACGAGGGTGCAGCCGACTGCATACTGTATGCCAAAGTCACCAACGCCACATTCAGCCAGGTATCCTGGAGCGACAGTAACGATGATGATGATTTCATTCCCAATCAGTGGAGCGTGTCTGTTTCGGCAAAGATCACGGTGATGATTCCCGGACGTGCCACTCCTCTTATCAGTGAAACCGGCATTTCCGGTTCAAGTCAGTTTTCCGGCGGTCCGGATCTTGAAACCAGCCGCACGCTGGCTGTCCGTCAGGCGTGTTTTGAAGCCGCGAAACAGGCAGTATCAAGAGTTACCGAAGCCTGGTAAAAGAAAGGTGCAACGGTGCTTTACAGCTTCGTCAAAAAGAGCCAACTGCTTTTCCTGCTCAGCTTCTGCATCCTGATAGCGGCAGGAACGCTTCTTTTGAAGCTGCCGGGAGTGTTTCCCCGCGAATTGAGCTGGGTCGATGCGGTATACACGGCGACAAGCGCAGTTTGCGTCACCGGACTTGCTGTTGTGCCGACCTCGGAGTTTTCTTTTGCCGGACAGCTTATCATTCTGCTCCTCATTCAGCTCGGCGGACTCGGCATAGTCACATTGAGTGCCTCTTTTGTTCTCTTTCTCGGCAAACACTTCTCTTTCAACGAGAGACTGATGATGTCGACTCTGAACGATGATTTTTCGTTCCGCAATTCCGAAATGCTGATAAAACTTGTCGTGCGCTACACCTTGATCTGCGAAGGCATCGGAGCAATTATCATTTTCGCCGGAAACCTCATCAACGGCGAAGCGGTACTGCCTGCGCTGTGGCATGCAGTATTTGTCGCCATCGCCAGCTACTGCAATGCCGGACTCTCGCCATACGCTGACAGTGTAATAAGCATGAGCCGTCTTTCCCAGTTCGGCAGCGCATTGATGATTATCACAGGAAGCCTCGGCATTTACGTCATCTACGATATCATGCAGCGGGTTTCCGGCAAACGGATATTCCTGCGCGCTCACAGCAAACTGGTCATCTGGGCAACGGCAGTGCTTCTGCTGACTGCAACCTTTCTGCTCCGTTACCTCGGAACGACTCATGGAAATACGCTTCCGTGGATGGATGCATGGTACATGGCCGTATCCAGCTGCTCTGCCGGATACAACAGCGTTACGGTATCCGAACTCAACGATATAAGTCTGGTACTGTGCATGTTCCTCATGCTGGTGGGTGGAGCCCCGGGTTCAACTGCAGGCGGATTGAAAATCAGTACCGTAGCCATCGCCGCAGCAGCCATCTGGAACACCATTACCGGAAACCGTCAAACCATTGTTTTCCGCCGCCACATTCCCCACGACAATGTAATGAAGGCCTTTGCCGTTATTACCCTATTTGCCATTCTGGTCGTTGCCGGAAGCATTGCGGTAAAACTCACCAATCCTAATCAGGATCTCGGATGCCTGCTTTTTGAATCTGTTTCCGCCATCTGCACCGTCGGATTGTCGATAGGCGACACCTCCGCAAAAATGCCTGATGCCGGAAAAATCGTAACTATTCTGCTGATGTATATCGGCAGGATCGGACCTTTGACACTCCTGCTCTTCCTGCTCGCCAGGGAAAAACCCGGCAAAGTGCAGTATCCGGAAGAGCGGATCATTATCGGATAACACACTTTGAGGTAATACTATGGCACAGAAAAGTTATGCTGTCTGCGGACTCGGAGCATTCGGTTCCCGTCTTGCCGAAGAGTTGAGCCGTTCCGGACACGCAGTCATGGCGTGCGACGTCAACCCGGCAAAAGTCAACGCAATGCGCGACAAGGTATTGCAGGCTCTCATCGCCGATGTGAGCGATATCGAGGCTGTCAAAGAGCTTGATATCTCAAAATTTGACGCTGTCATCCTCAGTATGAGCAAATTTTTCGAGAAGCAGATACTCGCCCTCACCCTGCTCAAACAGGAGGGAGCAAAGCGGGTGCTTGCCAAAGCTTCAAACGACATTCAGGAGCGTATTCTCTACAGATTGGGAGCTGATGAAGTCATCCGTCCGGAACAGGAGGTCGCCCACAGATTGTGCCGCCGCCTGAGTCTGGACAACATCTCCGATATCTTTGACTTCAAAGGCGAATCCATCGCAGAAGTCAAGGTTCCGTCAAGCATGGATGGCAAAACTCTCAAAGAACTTGACCTGCGGGGAAAATACTCCGTCACTGTCCTGCTCATCAACAAACCGGCTGTTCCCGGAGAGAAAACTCCCGGTCCCAACACCGTACTGGAACGGGGCGACCTGCTCACCGTTTTCGGAAATCAAAACGCAATAATAGAACTCTTCAAGGAGAAATAATCATGGATAACTGTATTTTCTGCAAAATCATCAACAACGAGATCCCGTCAGTCAAAATATATGAGGATGATCTTGTCCTGGCTTTTCTCGACCTCGGTCCCATTAATTATGGACACACTCTGGTTATCCCGAAGGAGCACCATGAGTCCAGCTCAACCATTCCGGAAAACGTCGCCGGACGCATGTTCCGCGTCGGCAGCCGCGTCGGCATCGCCCTCAAACGCAAACTGGACTACGATGCCTTCAATCTCCATCTCGCAGACGGAACCGCCGCCGGTCAGGTGGTGATGCATGCCCATCTGCACGTTGTTCCCCGGGGTGTCGAAGATGGTTTCCGCTGGAACTGGCGTCAGCAGAAATATCCTGAAAACAAAATGCAGGAGATCGCAGAAGAGATCGCTCCGCGCGTCGCCGCCGACCTTGCAGAAAGCAAATAACGATGTACTATCTTAAAAACATCACTCTGGCACTGCTGGCAGTGCTGTTCACGCTCCCCGCTCTCCGGGCGCAGGATCACAAGCTGCTCGATAAGTTTTCATCCCGTCTGGATCACATCGAGCGGCGTTTCTGGCGCGTTGCTCCGCTGGCAGAGGATCACCGGGAGCGTCCGGGGCTCAACGCCTCCATCAGCGAACTGGAAGTCGTTGCAAGAGATCTGCGTCACAGCTGTATCAAATACGAAAAAGGTCAGATACCGGAACTGCGTGGCGATGTCGCTATGCTCAACCGCGTTCTCTTTCAATTCAAAATAGATTCCCGCACCAAAAACCGCAGGATCAACAGCATAAATGCAACCAATCTCAAGGCATACGCCGCGCGCCACCACAGACTGATGCGGGAACGCGCCAAAGAGAAAGGCGAAAAGTACAAAAGCTCCACCAAGCTGCCGCCGAAACTCTCGGAAGTTGACTTCGAGGACTACAGCGAATTTCTCGATGAAGTCAACGACAGAAATTCCCGCCGCTTTTCCAGCTGGGCAGATAATCTGGACAGCCAATCGCGCATCCAGAATGCAGAACAGATTTTTGCCACCTACCAAAAGGCAATTTGTGATATGAGGATGAAACTGGTAATGATGGCAAAATATGCCACATTCAAAGAGGAGAAAAAGAAGTAATGTCCGCACATATTATCGACGGCAAAGCTATCGCAGCCGAAATCAACAAAGAGACGTCCGAAAGAGCAGCGCGGCTCAAAGCAGAGGGAATAACTCCCGGTCTTGCAGTTATTCTGGTCGGCGATGACCCGGCATCACAGGTCTATGTCCGCAACAAGGTGCGCACCTGCGGCGAAGTGGGAATCGTTTCCCGCCAGATCACAATGCCCGAAGATGTCACCACTGCCGATGTCATCTACGAGATCGAAAAACTCAACAATGATCCCACCATCCACGGAATCCTTGTCCAGTCCCCGCCCCCCAAACATATCGATGAGGCAGCTCTCATCGACGCTATATCCCCAGACAAAGACGCCGACTGCTTCAATGAACGCAACGTCGGAAGAGTCCTCATCGGCCACCGCGACGGCGTCAAACCCTGTACCCCGTGGGGAGTCATGGAACTTATCAAACGCTCCGGAATCTCCCTTTCAGGTAAGCACGCCGTTGTCATCGGACGCAGCAATATCGTCGGCAAACCCCTTGCCGCTATGCTCATGCAGAAAAGCAGCGACGCCAACGCCACCGTAACCGTCGTCCACTCCGGAACCAAAGATATCGAAGCCATCACCCGTACCGCTGACGTCGTCATCGCCGCCATCGGAAAAGCCAACTTTGTCAAAAAAGAGATGATCAAAGAGGGCGCAGTCGTCATCGATGTCGGTATCAACCGCGTTATTAACCCCGAAACCGGAAAAGCTAAACTTACCGGCGATGTCGACTTCGAAGAAGTCAAAGAAGTAGCATCCGCCATCACACCCGTTCCCGGAGGAGTCGGCCCCATGACCATCGCCATGCTCATGCGCAACACCGTAGACTCCGCCGCCAGAACCAAAAAAGGCAAATGACCGACATCCCGGAACCTTTTCATACAGGGAGTTTTTGACAAATGAAAAAACTGTTTGCTGTAATGACAATACTTGCGGCATTTGTTCTTGCCGCCGCCGACTATTATTTCGATGGCACTTGCGATAAGGACCCGTTGAGTTACAAATCAGGTGAAACAATGACTTTCACCATCACGCTCAAAAACAGAAAGAGCGGCGACGCTCCTGTTGCCGGACGCCGGGTGAAGTGGGACCGGCGCGGCGATGACGGTATCACCGAAAGCGGATTTGCAACTACCGACAAGCCTGTTGTCATCAAAACCTCAAGCAAACAGCCGGGATTTGTCCGTGTCACCGTAAATCTTCTCGATGAAAAAGGCAAGCCGGTCAGAGGAAAACGCAACAGCAGATTTGACGGCGGAGCTTGCGCCGATGCCAATCTGATGGCAATGACAGAGAAGCCTGCGGACTTCGACAGTTTCTGGGATGGAGAGTACAAAAAATTGATCGCCACCCCCTGCAAAATCAAGCTCACAGCGGTCAAATCCCAAGACCCCAAAGTCAAAGTCACAAAATTTGCTGTCACCACCCTCCCCGGACACGCTGATGCCACCGGATATATCCTTGTTCCAGCCGATGCGAAAGCAAAATCGCTCCCGATTTGTACGATATTTTACGGATACGGTTTCGGAGCAACAAACATCGACTACAACCTTGCCAGAAAAGGCAATATCGTCGTGCAGGTGACACGTCAGGGCGAGGAGCCGGACAGAGAAAAATCCTACTACGAGAACCTCAGAAAAAATGAGTGCAAAATGTTCGGTTTCCGCAACAACCGCGACCTGTACAAAAATGACTTCTACAATATGATCATCCGCGGACAGCGCGCACTTCAGTATGCTGAAAGCATTCCTGAATGGGATGGGAAAACGATGATCGTTCAGGGCGGTTCGATGGGCGGATTTCAGGCTGTCGCCGCGGCGGCACTTAATAAAAAGGTGTCAAAATGCATCGCCATCATTCCGTGGATGGCAGACCTGAACGGCTACCTCAAACACAAACGTATGAGAGGTTGGATACCCAACTGGGTTGAGCAGCTTGCCTACTTTGATACGGTGAATCTGGCAAGCCGCATCAAGTGTGCTTCTCAAGTCGAACTTGGTCTGGGAGATTTCATCTGTCCGCCTTCAAGCGGAATACTGCTGTATCGCAACCTCAAGTGCGACAAAAAACTCATCCTGCGCCAGAACTGCGGACACTCAAATGTTCCGTACGACATCAAGCCTGAGATCTACAACTACTCCGGCGACCTCAAGTAAACAAAGTTCCTCCCCCGCAAAAGCGGGCTTTACAAAGTAAACCATAAAAAAAACTGCTCTGCATCAATGCAAAGCAGTTTTTTTCGAACTTGCCGTCCGCAGGTTTATCAATCGATATTGATCACAAAGTCATTGTAAGGCTGGGTGTGCCACGCCAGATGCCTTGTCGCCGGAGAGATGGCAAAAAGCGGAGAAAAAGTGCGGACTTTTACCTGCTTCATATCTTTGGAAAACTCCATGAGTCTTATCCAACCATCGCCGCCGCTGCCGGACCATCCGCCGCCGAGAGCCTGGGGATCAAAGAGTATCTCATGGACAGTTTTTCCTGACTCGTTGACGCTCTTGCTGTAGCCGACACAACCATCCCAATCCATCCATTTGCTCATGTGTCCGCAGATGACCATACGGAGATTGGGACACTTGGATACTAATTTTTTGAATATATCATCTCCGACATTTCCGCCTTTGCGTCTTTCGATAATATAACGCTTTTTGGTGATGCGTGAGCAGTTGTTGTTGCGACCATTAAGATAAGCGTGGGTAAGGAGGATGCCGAAGTGATCCTTATACTTGGTATTGAAAAGATTGCGCGCCCAGGCAAGCTGGGCGTCAGTCGGAGCAAAGGCGACGGAAATAATTACAATCTTCTGTCCGTTGGGAGTGACAAACTCGTAGACGGCATTTTCAAGGGTGTGCTGTCCAAATGAATTGGGGCCGCACTCACGCAGAATATTACTCCATTTGGTGTTGCGTCCGGGGTGGAAAAATTCATTGAAGTACGTGCCGCGATCCTGCGCACAGTTCCAGCCGTAATCGTGATTGCCGGTGCAGGGAATGTAAGGGACGACACCATCAAGACGGCTGACAGCACGGGAGATCGCCTGCCACTGCTGATATCCGGTGCAGGTGTTGTTTGTCGGTCTGATATTGGTGCTGCGATTCTGATCGACCAGATCACCTGCGATCAGAACCTGCTGGATCTTGAGAGCGTCGACGTTTTCAGAGATCCAGGTGAACATAATGTCGGCAATACCGTGGTTGCGATTATTTTTCACATAGCCTTGAGTATCCGGAACAACAACCATCATCCAGCTGTCCTGCCAGGCGAGAGCCGGAGCAACGTACTTTTCGACCGGAGTGACCTGATGAGGACCGATGATCAGCCTGCCTCTGGCTTTTGGGGCTTCCTTCTTGACCGGCACTGCAGGAGCAGTTTCTTTTTTTGCCGGCACTGCAGAAACTGTTTCGCTTTCAGCCTGCGCCGCCGCAGGAGCTTTTACAGCTGCAACTTCTGCGCAAAGCGACAAAATCAAAAACAGCGAAAGAAAAACAAATACTTTTTTCATAATTGCCTACTCCTCGAAATCGAGACAGAGACGCACCTCGGTATAGGGACGGACAAAATTATCTGCCGCAGCAACGTGAGCAGGATGAACAGCGTATCCTTTGAGGGCCTCAACACTCTCCATAGCGGAGTCAAGCATCACGTCAGCGTTGGATGAGGCAAGAACGTTGTCGCAGTTTACCTTGATGGAAAGCAGTCCGGGAACGACTCCGGCGAGAGCCTCAAGGTTGGTTTTGATACCGGCGAGGACTTCCTGCTTCTTATCTCCGGCAAACTCCTCTTTGAGCTTCCACAAAATAATGTGTCTGACCATTTCAGCATTTCCTTTCTTTTTTGTCAAAGTATTTTTCTATCAAATAGTAAAGTGTCGGCAGGAAAAAGAGCGTCAGCATAGTCGATGTTGCCAATCCGAAAACAACGATGGCGGCAAGCGGCTTCTGAACTTCAGCTCCGATACCGTTGGACATCAGCAGAGGCAGAAGTCCGAGCAGAGTGGTGAGAGTAGTGAGAATGACCGCTTTGAAACGCACTCTGCTGCCCTCGATAACGGCGTCGTAAAGCGGCATACCCGAGTCGCGGAGATCACGGAAATCAGTGACCATTACGACCGCATCCTGCATGGCGATACCGAAGAGAGCGATAAATCCGACGGCGGCGGGAACGGAGAGCAGCTGATCTGTTGCCGCAAGTCCGATAACGCCTCCGATAAGGGCAAGCGGAACGTTGATCATCACAATAAGACTGCTGCGGAAACTCTTGAAAGTCATCCACAGAAGCAGCAGAATCACTCCGATGACGATGGGAACGATGAGATAGAGTTTTTTCATCGCCCGCTCCTGATTTTCGAACTGTCCGCCGAATTCGACAAAATATCCGGCAGGCAGATCGACCTTTTCAGATATGACACGGCGCATATCTGCCACGATCTCACTCGGAGCACGTCCGGAAACGTTGCCCTGAATAGTCCAGCGGCGTTGGATCTTCTCGCGGCTGATCTGGACAGGTCCCTCGGTGATGATGATGTCAGCAACACTGTCCAGCCGGACGTATCTGCCGTTGCGCGCCTTGACTTTGAGTTTGCCGAGGGCCTCAGGAGTAGCGCGGAAATCATCCTGTAATCTCACGTTGATATTGTAGCGGCGGATATCTTTGTAGATGGTTCCGGCATTGACTCCGCCGATGGCGTGTTCGACCAGATCCATAACATCTTCTCCGGTGACGCCGAGGTGGGACATCAGGTGATGTTTGAGTTTGACCTGAAGCTGCGGCTGTCCGTAGCTCTGCTCAACGGCAAGATCGACGACACCCGGGATATCCGCCACCGCATGGCGTATCTCTTCAGCTTTGGTACGCAGAACATCGAGGTTTTCACCGTAGAGTTTCAGGGCGAAGTAGGCTCTGGTTCCGGAAAGCAGCTCCTCAAAGGCGTTCTGGATGGGCTGGGAGAAGTTCACGTTCACTCCGGGATATGCGGACAGCACCGGACGCAGCTCATCGACGATCTTCTTGCGCATGGCAGCTCCGATGCTGCCGGACTCCGGCTGCTTCAGTTCGACATGAATCTCGGCGAAGTTGACCGGATGGGGATGACTGCCGGCCTCGGGGCGTCCGATACGGCTCACGGTTCCGGCAACGTGTTTATTCTGCATCACGAGCTTTTCGAGGTCACGGATCACCTTTTCGGAGTTTCCGAGTCCGATCGACGGAGCCATGTTCACGGTGATCATGATAGATCCCTCTTCAAGCGTCGGCATGAACTCTCTGCCGATACGTCCCAGAGTAATGATACTGACAAGAAGCATTGCGCCGACCACAACAAAGATAAGTCCGCGTCCGGCAAGCACCTTTTTGAGCGCAGGAATATAAACCCTGTTGGCAATGACTCCGTCGTTTTTGACCGCCGAAGGCTTCTTGAGCAATAGCATCGAAAGGACAGGGGCTGTAACTGAGGCCGCAATGATCGAAGCCCCCAGAGCAATCACGATTGAGAACGCAAGCGGCTTGAACATCTTGCCCTCGACTCCCTCAAACATGAATATCGGAATGAACACCGCCATAACGATAAGCAGGGCGAAAGAGATCGGACGGGCCACTTCGAGCGTGGCGTTCTTTATCAGTTCAAGACGGCTGCTCTCTTTTCCCTCTCTCATATGGCGCAGGATGTTTTCGACTACCACAATAGAGCCGTCGACCAGCATACCGAGCGCGATGGCGATTCCGCCGAGACTCATCAGGTTTGCCGATATCTCAAGTTTATCCATAAAAATCATAGCTACTGATGCGCAGAACGGCATGGAAAGCGCAACAATCAGACTGCCGCGCAGATTCCATAAAGAAAGCGCAAGCACGATCACCACCAGGATCATACCCTGAAAGAGTGCGCTTTCAACCGTATAGGCGGCGTTTTCCACCAGATCAGCCTGATCGTAGTAGGGAACGATCTTCACTCCGGCAGGGAGTCCAGCCTGCACCTCTTTGAGCTTTTTGTGCAGGGCCTTGATCACCCGGGAGGTGTTTTCTCCGTAGAGCTTCAGAACCAGTCCGGACACAACTTCACGCTCACCGTTGAGCGTGACCACTCCGCGCCGGATGTCGTTGCCGTATTTCACATCGGCGATCATGTTGAGTTTCAGAGGAACTCCGTCGCTCTCTTTAATAGTGATATTGGCAATATCTTCAAGAGTATTGAGTCTGCCGACACCGCGGACGAGGAACTCCTCGGCACCGATCTCAAGGTACTGTCCGCCTACGTTGCGGTTGTTCAGCTGAATCTTCTCGACCACATCGCTGAACGCAACATCGTAACGGCGCATGGCGTCGGGATTGAGGCGCACCTGATACTGCAGAACGTGTCCTCCCATCGAAAGGATACTGGTGACTCCGGGAACGGTCTGAAGCTGACGCTTGACCACAAAGTCATTGAGCTCGCGCAGCCAGGAGTCAAGTGCCTTGCCTCCGGTATTGACCTTGCTCTCATCGGCCTCGAGGTAGTAGATGAATACCTGTCCGAGTCCGGTTGAAATGGGGCCGAGTTCGGGCTTGGGAACGCCGGCAGGCAGCATCGGCATCACCGAATCCAGACGCTCGGAAACCAGCTGACGGGCGAAATAGATATCCACATCATCTTCAAAATATACGTAGACCACACTCAAGCCGAAACCGGAAGTGGATTTAACGAGTGTCACATCCGGCAGTCCGCTCATAGCGGTTTCCACCGGCTGGGAGATCATCTGTTCGACCTCCTCGGCGGCAAGTCCGTCGGCTTCGCAGAACACCGGAACCATCACCGGGGAGATATCCGGAAACGCATCGCGCGGAATATTGATATAACTCCTGACGCCCCAAATGATGACTCCGCAGAGAGCCAGCACGATCAGGACGCGCATTTTCAGGATAGTTTCAAGCAGTTTAGCCATGATATTCAAGTATCCTTATCAATGACCGTGTCCGGCGTGGGGATCCATTCCGGATGTGAGCATTACCGCCTTGAGTTCAAAAGCTCCGGCGGAAACAAACTCTTCTCCGGCAGCAAGTCCGGATACGATCTCGATCTCACTGCCGTTGGAAACTCCGGTCTTGACCACGCGGGTAACAAAATCACCTTTGGCAGGGACAAAAACCACAGTCTCTCCGGCGACAAGCTGAACCGCACTGCGGGGAACGACCACCGCCTGCGTTGTAGAATCAAGAGTGATTCTGCCCATGGCAAACTCGCCGCTGTGCAGGTGGGCAGAAGCATTTGCAATCTCGACGCGGATAAATCCCTTGCGGCTGGCTTCGTCAATGGTACGGGATACATAAATGACTTTTCCGGTACATTTCTCTTTGCTGTCAAGCGGGAATATCTCAGCCGGCATACCCGGATTCACCTGCTTCAATTCATTGGAGTCAGCACGGAGTTCCACCCAGAGCCGTCCGAGGTCGCTCACCACAAAGAGCACCTGGGTATTGTCGTCGGCGTATTTCTCACCGAGGGCAATATCTTTGGCGACCACACTGCCGTCAAAGGGAGCAACGATGTCATACTCGGTGCAGATGGTGTTGCCGTTCTGTCCGTGAGCGTGGTTCAGATGGGTAAGGTCAAGATCAAGAGAGCGGAGCATGATCTCCGCCTTGCGGCGTGCGATACCGGCATCAACATAGTCGCGCTTGTAGCGGAGATACTCTTTCTCGGCCATCGCTTTGCTGGAGTAGAGTTTCTGCGCCATCTTGAACTCCGAGGCAGCAACTTCCTCAAGTGCCTTGCTGGAGTAGTAGTCGGAAAAGTGTTCACCAAGTTTATGGCTGGTGAGTTTTGCCATCAGAGTTCCCTTTTTCACGAAGTCACCCTGACTGACGCAAACCTGCGTGACAAATCCCGGAACCCGCTGCATGATTTTGGCAGTGCGGTCGGCATTGAGTTTCACCTCTCCGTGGAGTTCAAGCACCTGTCTGACTCTGCCGGTGGCAGCTTTGGAAATTTTGACTCCGGCAATCTTGATCTGCTCCGGAGTAAGATGGGTTCCGCCGCCTGATTCAGAAGCATGATCATGACCGTGGCCATGATCGTGGCCGTGGTCGTGACCATGGTCGTGACCGTGGTTATGTCCGGCGTGGGGATCATGCTTGCCGGAGCAGTTGAACTGTACCGCTCCGGAAAACCATACGGCAAGCAGAATCGCCGCTACTGCCGTACAAAAAATCAGAATATATTTTTTCATTTCAAAATACCTCAATGTTTGCTGTGTCCGCAGTCAGAAGTGTGCTTGTGCTCTTCCTTGGCGTGTCCGCAGTCGGGGGTGTGCTTATGCTCCGCCTTGGCGTGTCCGCAGTCAGGACCGTGGTGATGGTGGTGGTGTTCTGCTTCAACTTCGCCTCGGTGAAACTCTGCAGTGCTGCTCTGAACGCCCGTGTGAACGTGTTTCTTGTGGCCGATGGTGACGACACCTGCCTTTTCAAGCATGATGATCACCAGTGCTGAAGCGATAACTGCAAGCAGGATGGTAATGATTATTGAAATTGTGTTTTTTGCTTTCATTTTCTGTTTTCCTTATAATTTTATGTTAATATGATCAATAAAAAACTGTTTTAAGAAATCAACACCTCAAAACCATACTTCGTAAAGCTGGAATTGTATCACTCCGCATAAATGCAATACATGATTTTTTACTTATATGCGCAAGCAAATATCGGAAATCTTCTGAAAGCGGTTCTCCGGCAGTATCTCCGGAACAGAATACCGGTTTCTTTTCTTCCAGAGGAGCCTGGGAAATTTTTTTCAATTCAAAGCAGCTCTCTCCGGAGTGACTGCAGTGAATACAGCAGATATCACAGTCAACAGCCCTGATAACAACTTTTTCCTGACAGAAATCGTGGGTATGAGTGTGAAAAACTGCACAGAACACCAGACACAGGCACAGCTGCTTGACGGCAAAAAACGTGTTGACCATAAGGGCAGCACAGAGCGTTCTGTCAGGAAATTTTTTCATAACTGTTATTGCGGATAAACTGTCAGAGATCGCACAATCTCACATTTGATAAACTCGATGAACGGGCAGCATTGAGCGCAGCAAGCACCGAAGAAACATTGGACATCTTCAAGTTGCTGTTGGGCAATCCCTTGTTGTCTATTCGCTCAAGGCACTCGGCAACGGTAAGTGTGGATGCATCCAGAGCCGGAATAAAATATGCACTCTCGACTGTGCTTTCATCTGTTCTGTAGATAACTCCGGCAAGGCGCAGGCACTCAAGTTCGACATCAGCCTCGACTCTGGTGATTCCGAAGCTGCTGATCAGTTCGCTCTCGGAAGTTGCACCATTGTTGTTGGTAAAGTTTTTGTAGATCGTTCCGGCAAGAGCTATCCTGAAGATGTTGCGTCTTGCCATGCTGAATTTGCCTTCAGGATCGACGTCGAAGCGTCCGCTGTCGATATTCTGATCGACAAAACTTATTTCCGCGCCGAAGAGAACCAGCTGCCATGAGAGCTTGAGCCAGGTGAGAAACAACGGCAGTGCGGCAAAACTTCCGTAAATGCGGTTGTAGTTGAAAATCGTTTTCTGCAAATAGATGAATCCATCCTGAAAGAGCTGGAAAATGATACCGGCAACCACTCCGGCAAGCAGGGCTGAACGGAAGCGCACCTTCGTATTGGGCGATGCGAAGTAAATAGCAGTAAACAAAATAATCGATACCGCCACCGGAAGCAGCATGGTGACCAGCTCGATGGTCATCGTAACACTTCCCGCGGGATTGGGGAGTTTTGCCGCAACTTTTTCAAAAACGTTGCGGATCAATACACCTGCACTGCTCATTACCACAAGAATAACCGGAGTAATCAGCACCACTGCAATATAGTTGCTGACTTTACGCAGAATATTTCTGCGCGGCGGCAGATCCCATACGGCATTGAAAGATCCCTCTATACTGGCGGCAAGCCAGGTTACGGTCCAGAGCAATGCGACCACACCGACTCCGGCAACGATTCCGCCGGACGCCTGCTTGAGTGTGGTGTCGGCGAATTGATAGATCCACTGCAGAATATCCTCGTGCTGGCTGAATCTCTCGGTAAGGATCGCACGCAGACGGACTTCCATATCAAAGCCTTTGGCAATACCGAAGAGAAGTGCCGCCACAGGGACGATGGCAAAAAGAGTGTAGTAGGTCAGCATGACCGCCCGTTCACTGTGCCGGTCTGCACCGTAACGGCGGATGCTTATCCAGAAAACCCGGGCAAGGCGGATAAAGAGAGAAAATTGAGATTTCCAATTCATAAAAACTCTCCTTTCAACGGTCAAGTATCGCAAAACTGAACGCTCCGGAATAAACTCTGAATCCCGGATGTTTCAATGCTGTTGACGTCATTCCGGGAATATTCAAAGCTCCGGAAACGCCGGAAATACCCGGAACTCCGATAGCTCCGGATTCGAGACGCCATGCCGAACCATCGGCGTGGCACGGCGGAATACTCTGCAGAAGATTGTTTTGAATATCCTCAAGAGAACTTGGCATCTTTCTGTTCTTTCTGCGGTAGTTCTCGACCTCGAAAGCAATCAGGGCATTTTCGATTCCGGTCTGGGCAAGGGCCGCCCGGATCATAAGCGGAGTGAGGTCACTTGCGATAGCAAGAGTTATGTTGGCATTAAGCTCTTTGCATCTGGCATTGGTCTTTTTCATCTGCGCCAGACGTCCAGACAGATTGGAAAAGACTGAACTTGCTGAAGCACGCTGGCTGTTGAGATAATTGATGCACACGGCGTAATCACTGACCAGACGGTGGCGTCTTGCCGCCGGGAAAATAGAACCGACAAAAATATCGCTGCTGCTCCAAACCGTATTTCCGGTTGCCGGATTCAGCATAGAGTAAACTTTTTCAGGTGAAGATTTGATGGCATCAAAACGTGACAGGGTTCCCTGCAGGACATAGAGGGAAAAATCCATAATTGAACTTTCAAATTTTTCACGGCACTCCATGAGCAGCGATGACATCTGGGACATGGTTTTGTCATCAGGAAAACTCATCGATACTTCGCGCTCAAGGCTGCGGATAAAATTCCCTGCAAGCACCGTTGCGGCACATTCAGGATCATTCGGCACAGTCGCTGCACGCACCAGAACCCTGGCAAACCGGGTCACCGCTGCAAGATAGGCTTCAGAGTTGCGTTGGGCGGCGGCATTTTTCATCTCGGTCAACGCCTGATTGCCCAGACGCAGGTAAACTTTTCCGCCGGTTCCGAATGAGGTGGCAAGGTCTCCGGTATAAATTCCGCGGAAACGGGGAAGCTTGCCGTTGAGCAATTCAGACGCTTTGGTTTTGTGATAGATCTCATTTTCCGGATCCTCGCCGGAAAGCAGTTTTTCGCAGAGTAAAGTTTCATCCAGTTGTTTGAAACAGTTTTTGTTGAGCTTGTCACGATTGACATCTGCAGTGTTGGACTGATATCCGGTGTACAGCTCCATGCAGACCAGAATCAACAATGCCGGAAGAAACAGCAAAAGAACTCTGCAGGAAAACTCTTCGCGCTCACTGCTTTTGAAGTGCCGGATGAAATTGACCGCCGAATAAAAGATCAATACGGCAGCGGCAGCCAGAAAAACAGCCGCAAGTATGCCTGAAATACTGATGTTGTATTTCCATATCACCGCAAGCAGTACCGTAAAAACGGAATACAGAAATGCAGCGATAGCAAGCGCAGAAAGCGCAGACTTCAGCGGACGGGATGGTTTCATAAGTGACATTTTTCTTGCTCCTGTATGTAAAATTTGATTATTCAGTATTTGCGGCGCAGCGATGCAGAGGGTATCTTCATCGCCTCGCGGTATTTGGCAACTGTACGGCGGGCTATATCCACTCCGGAAGCCTTGAGCATTCCGGCAAGTTTTTCATCCGACAGCGGAGATTCCGGATCCTCCTGCGCTATAAGTTCGCGCAGCTTTTCCTTGACAGCGTTGACCCCCACATCCTCGCCGGAACTGTTGAGATAACCTCCGGAAAAAAAGTAGCGCAACGGATAAACTCCGCGCGGCGTCGCAGCATATTTACCTGCGACAGCACGGCTTACGGTCGTTTCATGAACTTCAAGCTGCTCTGCCGCCTGACGCATGGTAAGACTGTGCAGATACTCCGGTCCCCGGTCAAAAAAATCTTTCTGGGTTCCGGCTATCACCTCGCCCAGTCTTAAAATGGTGCTTTTACGCTGGGCAAGTCCGCGCAGGAGTTCCCGGGCGGAATCCAGCTTTTCTTTGAGGTATGCTTTATCCTCGGCACTCAAAGCCGGGTCATCAAGCAGTTTCTCGTAACGGGCGGATATTCTGAACCTCACCGGACGCTCGTTGACAAGGCGCACCCGGTAAACTCCATCTTCATCGGGGTATATTTCAAGCTCGACCGGAACCTCGCCACCGTCTTTGATTTTTCCGGCCCCCGGTGCCGGATCGAGAGTACGGAGTATTTTCAATGCAGAAGTCAACTCGTCGAGAGTTACTCCGAGTTTTTTTGCCAGATGCGGCAGACGGTTTTTTTCAATGTCTTCAAAGCCGGTGTCGATGATATTTTCCAACAGCGGAGTGAGCATGTTTTTGCGGATAAGCTGCAGTTTCAGACACTCGGCAAGATCACGCGCTCCGACGCCCGGGGGATCAAAACTCTGCACGAGACGCAGAGCCTCCTCTATCTCGGATATGTCGGCATCGCAAATCATCGCAAGATCAGCCAGCGGAGTGGTGAGAAAACCTGAATCATTGAGCTGCCCGACCAGTTCCCCGGCAAGTTCACAGATTCTGCTGTCGAGTTTGCAGGTTGCGATTTCAGCATCCAGCTGCTCCATCAGCGACGGCTCGGGAGCCGGACGGTTCATCCAGAAGTCAGGTTGGTTTTCGTCAGCGGTTCTTCGTGCCGGGTCTGGAGTATCAACCTCATCGCCCCACTCATCGACTTCGGGGGCATCTTCTCCGGAATTTTCCTGCCCGGTGTCTCCGGTGACGTCTTTTGACGGAAGCTCATCATACTCCTCAAGCATGGGATTCTCCGCCGCCTCACGGGCGAGAAATTGTTCAAGCTCCAGAACCGGCAGATGAAGTATCTCCAGACTCTGCTTCTGCTGCATTGACAGCTGCTGAGTCTGCTTCTGAACTGTTGCGGTTATCCGGGAGTTTTCCAACATAAATTCACTTCTCCGGGAAAAGCTCTTCCCAAACGATTCCCTCGTTTTCCAACGCTTTCATTACTTCACGCTCCCTGCGGCGCATACGGCGGCGCGATACGGGATCAAGATCATCTTCTCCCGCCGAATGGAGCAAACCGTGTACGACATAGAGCGCAGTTTCACGGGAGTAACTGGAATTTTTGCGTTTTTTTCCCTCCCTTGCCGCTGCATCCGGATTGACGATCAGCTCGATGGCGGTCTCTCCCTCAAGCAGCTCCGGAAACTCTCCGTCAAAGTAACAGAAAGTAATAACGTCTGTTGTTCCCTCGTGGCCGAGCAGTCCTTCGTTTGCTCTGGTCATCGCTGGATCATCAACAAAATCAACTTCGAGAAACCAGCCGAAATCCTCCGGCAGTCCGGCATAATGCGCCGCAAGGCGGGCAAACCGGCTCAAACCGGCTCTACTCGGACGGGGATGATTGGGATTTCTCCACTTGTAATATATCTTCTGCATTAAACTCTTCCGGTGTGTAGGCTATGCGCCCGTGATAAATACTCAGCAGTGTCTTGATGAAACTGCGTTTGACTTTGTCCAGTTCTGAAAGCGTCAGCTCGGCGTTGCGGAGCTGTCCGCCCTGATAGCGCATCAGAAAAATATCTTCGACCATCGCTTCGATCTTGGCTGATGTCGGCTTGGCAAGACTGCGCGTTGCCGCCTCACAGGCGTCGGCAAGACTGATGATGACCAGCTCTTTGGCTCTGGGAGGACGTCCGGTATAGCGGAACTGGCTCTCGATAACAGGAGAGGCATCCGATGACTCCTGCCGCTGCTTCTGGGCAGCATTGTAGAAATAGCGCACCAGATCATCTCCGTGATGGGTGCTGATCGCTCCGGAAATCCAGCGGTAGAGGTGATACTGACGTGCCAGTATCAATCCCTCCTTGACATGGTCGCGGATGATAATACTTGACAACTGGGGATTGAGTTTGAGGTGTTCGCTTGAACTGTCACGGTTGTTTTCCACAAAGTATTGCGGCATACTCAACTTGCCGATATCGTGGAAAAGTCCGCCGACCTTCGCCCGGAGCGGATTGGCTCCGATGCTCTTCGCCGCATCCTCGGCAAGGGTGGCGACAGTCATACTGTGGAACATCGTTCCCGGAGCTTCGCGTTTCAGACGCTCGAGCAGAGGATGGCTGTAATCGCCCAGCACCATCAATGCCATATCGGTGTCGATGTTGAACACCAGCTCAAGAATGAACACCTGAACCAGAGCAAGCACTGCACTGCCGAATGCGTTGAGTCCGGCGATTACCAGCATCGCAGTCAAACTCTCTTTCTCAAGGATTCCGAGTTCACCGTGCAAGTGCTGACTTCCGGCGGACAGCGCAATTGTGAGCGGAACTGTCGCCAGAAAAATACGGATGAAATATGCCCGGTAGTTCTTCACCTTGCACACCGCAAGTCCGGCGACAGCACTGGTTGCCATCCAGCGCATCGCAAGCTCAAACGAGCGGTCGGGCATGATCATCATAGAAGTTATGGAAACGACCAGAAAACTGCTTGCCAGTGCAACACGGTATCCGGCGAGAACGGTCAGCACAACAGCTGTCAACACGACAGGAACAGCGTCAATAATGAACTCCTGACTCTGAATACGTCCTTCACGCACCAGATAATCAAAGAAACGCAGTGCCCAGTAGTTTGCCAACAGAGAAATTATTATCACGGTTCCGGCAAGGAAAATCCGGCGCGTATCGCGGATTATTTTCGGAAACAGTCTGGTGAGAAAGAACGCAACCACAATAAGGAGTATAAGACTCCAGACAATATGCTGGATCACAGTTCCGACACCATCCGTTCTCGGCATAGCCTCGCGGGCAGCGGTGAGCATCTGCTGTGCGGCAACAGTATAGATATCGCCTTTGCGTATAAGCAGATCGCCTTTGGCACGGGAGCTGTCAACCTCTTTTACTGCTGCTGCGGCCTTTTCGGCAGCATCCATCGAGAGAGCGGCATCATAGTCAAGGTTGCCGTCTTCACCGATGATTTCCGCCATGACAGAAGCGAACTCATCGCGCAGAAATTTTTGAGTGGCTGTATCATCAAACATGGCATCCGCCATCCAGATGCCGGTGAGAGTTGCATCGGGCATATCTCCGATAAGCCGCTCACCGGAACTCATGCGTCCGAGGGAGTCTATCGTCTTTATATGCTTGCCGGACATCCGGCTCTGTTTGTCACTCCGGCGGATTATACCGCTTGCAGCAAGGCGGATAAGACGCTCACGGGTATTGAGATACTTCTGTCCGGAAAGATACTCTCTGCCGAGCATCTCGATAAGTTCAGCAGAACATTTTTTCACCAGCGGCCCTGCGAAAGGATCACACTTGTGACTGTTATCATGAGCTTTTCCGGAAACAGAACGGGCTTTTGCCTCCTCCCAGAAAGCATTGAAACGGTGGTAGATGTCTTCTGAACGCCGGGTGTCGATCCTGAAAAATTCCGGAGCATTTTCCTTTGCCTGACGCCGCTTTTCCCCGGTCGCAACTATGTCGGGAAAGCTGAAGTTGCACTTGGCGATAACACTGTAGGGCACGCGCTGACCGATGATCCAGTCTGAAACATCGTGCTGTTTCTGGAATGAAAGTGTCAGAATTACAGTGCAAACCATCCACACAAGTGTAAGAATGACAACTCCCGGAACAGGAGAGTTGCGCAGTATCTCTCCGGCACGTTCAGGATCGAACCAGATGTGTCCGGCGATCTGTCCGCGGCGGCGGGCAACAATGTAATTGCGTATGCGTTTGATGCTCCTGATCACTTTGTTTTCTCCGGAGTTTGTGAGTTGTACGCCAGAATTATCTTTTCAAGCAGGGGATGGCGCACAACATCTTTGGTGGTGAAAAATGTAAAGCCCAACTCGGGCAGATCACGCAGACGGTCGATGGCATGACGCAGTCCGGAACTCTCGTTGGGGCCGAGGTCAGACTGGGATGGGTCTCCGGTTATCACGCATTTGGAACCGAACCCCATACGGGTAAGAAACATCAGCATCTGTTCAACGGTGGTATTCTGCGCCTCGTCAAGAATGATGAAAGCGTCATTCAAAGTGCGTCCGCGCATAAAGGCAAGCGGAGCTATTTCAATGACACCGCGCTCCACCAGATCGGCGGCCTCTTCCGGAGCGAGCATCTCGTGCAGAGCATCGTAGAGCGGACGCAGATAGGGAGAAACTTTATCCTCGAGCGTTCCGGGCAGAAAACCCAGACGTTCTCCGGATTCTCTTGCCGGACGGGTGAGGATTATCCGTGAAACCTCCTGACGCAGAAAGGCAGATACTGCAGAAGCCATTGCCAGATAAGTCTTCCCTGTACCGGCGGGACCGATGCCGAAAGTCACATCGTGCTTTCTGATCGCCTCGATATACTGCATCTGACGCCGTGAACGTGCCATGACGTCTTTTTTACGCGGACTTACCTGCAGACGCTCTTTCCAGAGGGTGTCAAGTGTAAAATCCTCTCCGGATGTCGAGTTTTTAGCCAGAAGCTCCACATCGCGTACGTCGAGAGCTTTGCCCCGCAGTTTGTAGAATTTGCCGAGCGACTCAAGGAACATCTCAGCCTGCCTGACGGCAGAGACAGAGCCCTCAAGCTCCACCCAGTTATCTCTGGCGACGGCCCGGATATTCCAGGTGGTTTTCAAGAGCTGCGGCAGACGGCTCTCCTGTCCGGGAGCGATCGCATGGATACCTGCGCCCGGATCAAAATAGTGACGTTTTACCGTATTTTCGGACATTTTCTGCTGTACCGTTAAAAATGGATATTATCCCGATTGTTATGAAGAAATATGACTGTCGGTGGCGCATTGCGTTCAATCTCGTGCCTTGCGGCTGCATTGCTTCGGTCGTGTACAGTCCAAGTATGACAACCTCGTTTTATATGTCTGTTTCACAAAATTCAGGACATTAACTAAAAATGCAAACAGCCGATCTCCGCAATTTGTACGGAGAACGGCAGATTTTTATAAAATATTGTCTGATACCCTTGTCACAGAGCGGGAATCACCAGTTTGGTTCCGATCTTCAGACTTTTGGGATTCTTGATCTGGGGATTCGCCTTGAGAATCACGTCGTAATATTTGGCGTCGCCGTAAAACTCTTTGGCGAGTCCGGTAAGAGTATCTCCAGCTTTGACAACTGCCTCTGCGCTCTGATTTGCAGGCTTGTCAGCCTTCTTGCCTTCAACTGCAGGAGCTGCCGCAGGCTTGTCAGCTTTCTTCTCTTCAACTGCAGGGGCAGCGGCGGGCTTGTCAGCTTTTTTATCTTCTGCTTTGGCAGGAACTGCCGCCTTTTCCTCTTTCACGACAGGAGCCGGCTGCTCTTTGGGCTCCGGAGCAACATCCTCGGCAGGGGTGCTGGCAGCAGCCTTGTCGACCATGGATGCCGGATCGGCGTCAGCCGCAGGAGCGGAAGGAGCAGCAGTGTCAGCACGCTGAACACCCTCTTCGACAATCAGACTGCCGCGGACGGCAGGGGGCATGGTCTTGGGAATACGGTGGCCGGGATAGCTCTCACCGATAACACGGGCCCAATTCTGCTCCATCTCGCTGAGCTGATTGGGCGCGGTATCGACACAACCGGTAAAGACTGCCGCGCAGGAAAGTGCCGCGGCACCGATCAGGAAACGGGTTCTGTACATTTTTTCTCCTTGATATTCTGCCGCGGTTTGCGCGGCGGCATTTTTGTCACGGCATAACACTATGCCGATACTGTTTTGCATAGCTTCCGGAACAGAAGTTATTGTTCTGCTCCGGAATCCGGTTTCAATCTTCAAGCCTCGTATTTCTTGAACACCACGGCGGAGTTGTGTCCGCCGAAGCCGAGGTTCATATTGAGCGCAGTCTTGATCTCGCGCTTCACAGCCTTGTTGGGAGTGTAGTTGAGATCGCACTCCGGATCGGGTGTCTCGTAGTTGATGGTCGGAGGCACGATTCCGGTTTCGATAGCCTTGATACAGGCGATACACTCGAGACCGCCGGCTGCACCGAGAGCGTGTCCGGTGACACCTTTGGTACTGCTGATCGCCAGCTTGTAGGCGTACTCGCCGAAGCAATCCTTGATCGCCAGAGTCTCAAACTTATCGTTGAGATGGGTACTGGTTCCGTGAGCGTTGAGGTAATCAAGCTCCTCGGGTTTCAGTCCGGCGTGGCGCAGAGCCATGCGCATGGCGCGGGCTCCGCCGTTGCCGTCGGGAGCGGGACTGGTGATGTGGTAGGCATCACCGGTAGCACCGTAGCCGCAGATCTCGGCAAGGATGGTTGCACCGCGGCGTTTGGCATGCTCAAGCTCTTCGAGGATAAGCACACCGGAACCCTCGGACATAACAAATCCGTCACGGTTGAGATCGAAGGGACGGCTGGCGTGAAGCGGATCATCATTACGCTGACTCATCGCTTTCATCGCACTGAATCCGCCGACAGAGATCGGCAGAACAGGAGCCTCGGCTCCGCCGCAGATCATCATATCAGCATCATCTCTCTTGATTGCCCACATCGCCTCGCCGATGGCATGGCAGCCGGAAGCACAGGCGGTGGTGATACAGGTATTGGGACCGGTAGCTCCGGTCAGAATTGAAATATTACCGCTGGCAATATCACAGATCATAGTCGGAATAAGCAGAGGGGAAACGCGATCCGGACCACGGGAAAGCATGATCTCATGCTGATCGCAAAGGGAACTCAAACCACCAACTCCGCTGGAGACGTTGACACCGACGCGTGTCGGATCGACACTGGTGTTCTCTCTCAAATCAACCGGAAGTCCGGCACTCTTCAGAGCCTCGACACTCGCAGCGATCGCCAACTGGCAGAAACGGTCGTGACGCTTGGCATCTTTCACCGTCATATTGTACAGAGTGGGATCGAAATCGTTGATCTCACCAGCTATCTGCGTACGGCATTTGGAAGCATCGAAACGGGTTATCGGACCGAGGCCGCAACGACCCTCGACCAGAGAATCCCAGAATTCCGGAACAGTTTTGCCGACGCATGAAATGACACCGTATCCGGTTACCACTACTCGACGTTCGTTCATAAAATTTTTACTCCATTAGATATAACCGAAAACGGACCACCATACCGGCTGGTACAATGGTCCGTTAAAAGCACTCCGGATTTTCCGGAGCAGCAGTTTTTCCAGGATCCGCACGGCAAGTGGACCACGAGGTCTGTGCCTTACAGATCATCCGCTGTCAGCTGAACATGAAGCCCTGCCGCAGCGGATACAGCGGAAAACTTACTCCTGGCTCTTGCTCTCGATATATTTGATAGCATCGCCGACGGTGGTCAGAGTCTCAGCGACTTCGTCCGGAATATCGGAACCGAACTCTTCTTCCAGAGCCATCACCAGCTCGACCTGATCCAGAGAATCAGCACCGAGGTCCTCGATGAATTTGGCCTCAGGGGTGACCTGATCCTCGGAAACTCCGAGCTGCTCAACGACGATCTTAGCTACTTTTTCAGCGATTTCAGACATTTTCAACCTCTTTGTTTTCAGGTTTATAAACAGACCACTTGTTGATCCATCTACCAATTTTTTATTCTAATTTCTGCGCGCGCATTATATGCACACAACATAATATTACATCTTTTCAGCCAAAAGTCAAGTGTCAACTTGTTTTTTCCGGCAAAATTACATCAGCATTCCGCCGTCGACGTTGATGACCTGACCGGTAACGTAGTCGGCATCAGGACTGACGAGGAAGTAGACCACGTTGGCAACATCCTGCGGAGTGCCTCCGCGCTTGGCCGGGATGATGGTCATAAAAGCGTCACGCGCCGCCTCGGGAATCTGGGCGGTCATATCAGTGACGATGTATCCGGGGGCAATGGCATTAGCCTGAATGTTGCGGCTGGCGAACTCCTTGGCGGTGGTCTTGGCAAGAGCGATGACTCCGGCCTTGCTGGCGGAGTAGTTGGCCTGACCGACGTTGCCCATTCTGCCGACGACGCTGGCGATGTTGACGATCTTGCCGGCGCGCTGCTTCATCATCGGACGGATGACAGACTTGGTGAAGTTGTAGGTTCCCTTCAGGTTGACCGCGATAACGGCATCCCACTCTGCCTCGCTCATGCGGAGCATCAGATTGTCTTTGGTGATACCGGCGTTATTGACCAGAATATCCACGCTGCCGAAATCTTTGACCACGGCGGCGACAGTCGCTTCGGCATCTTCCATTTTGGCGACGTTGGCGGCGTAGGCGCGGGCCTCAAATCCTTTGGCGTTGAACTCGTCGGCAGTCTGCCGGGCAGCTTCGATAAGCAGGTCGACGATGGCGATCCTGGCTCCCTCATCGGCAAGACGCTCGCAGATGGCTTTACCGATTCCGCGTGCGCCGCCGGTAACGATGGCGACTTTGCCTTCAAGGCGTTTTTCTTTGCTCATTTTATGAACTCCTTTTTACTGGATGATTGTTTCAAAGTTCCACGGCACCGAGAGTTTCGGTGCTGTTGATGTTGATAAGTTTGAGTTCGGAAACAGTTCTGCGGGCAAGACCGGTCAGAACATTTCCCGGACCGAATTCGATCACGGTATCAGCTCCGGAAGCAACGGCACGGTGCAGGCACTCTTCCCAGCGGACGCTTCCGGCAACCTGTCCGGCGAGCAGGGAGCGCATCTCTTCGACGCTTGCCGCTGCATCCGCTGTACGGTTGTGATAGACCGGAACAGCCGGCATTGCAAGTGCGGTATTTTCAAGCTCTTTCGCCAGCTTCTCACCGGCAGAAGCCATAAGACGTGAGTGGAAAGCTCCGGCGACGTTGAGGACGATCACCTTGCGGAGTCCGCGGTTCTTCAATTCTGCAACTGCCGCTTCGACCTTCTCTTTCGCTCCGGAAATCACAATCTGTCCGGGACTGTTGTAGTTGGCAACGTCGATATCGCAGAGTTTTGCAACCTCTTCGATGACCTGAAGATCACCGCCGAGAACGCTCGCCATTCCGCCGGGGGCGGCACTGCAGGCCTCATCCATAAACTTGCCGCGTTTGGAAAGCAGTTTGATACCATCCTCAAAAGAGATCGCTCCGGCGGCGTAAAGCGCGGCGTACTCTCCGAGGCTCAAACCGGCGCAAGCCACCGGAACCGGCACTGCATCACCGAACTTCTCTTTGAAAGCCGCAAGGCAGGCGCAGCTCATCGCATAGATGGCACACTGGCAATGGATACTGGATGTCAGAGTTTCAGCAGGTCCATTGAAAATAATATCGGTCAATTTGTAACCGAGAGCGGCATCGGCAGCGTCAAAAACAGCTTTCGCAGCTGCGCTGGATTCATAGAGATCGCGTCCCATGCCGGGAGTCTGCGCTCCCTGTCCGGAAAAAACAAAAAATGCTTTCATCTGAAAGAACCTTTAACTGCTAGATATTTTAATATGTTACGTATATAAGATAGCACAGATACGCATGTTTTTCAAGAATCCTGCTGTCTATCTGCCCCGTCCGCAGCACTTTCAACAGAGAGTCTGCGGAAATAATCAAAGCAACGCCGCTGGCTGCGGTTTCCGGTATATTCTTCAACTTCCGGAGTGGTGTAAACTCCAGACGGCTTCAGTATCCGCGCCTTGTCGGAATCCTGCCACGCGAAGTTCAGCACATCACCGAGCATAGCGCATATATCCGGACTTTTGACCGGAAAAAGCAGCTCAATGCGGCGGTCGAGATTGCGGCTCATCCAATCGGCACTGCTGAGATAATATTCGCCGTTGCCGCCATTATTGAAGAAGAATATCCTGCTGTGTTCCAGATAGCGGTCGACGATGCTGATGATCCGGACATTTTTCTCCCTGCCCAGAGGACGGTAACAGCATATACCCCGCACGAACAGCCGCAGTTCCACTCCGGCATCCGCCGCCTCGTGGAGCAGGCGTATCATCTTTTCATCAGAAAGGCTGTTCATCTTTGCGCTTATCCTTGCCGGAAGTCCTGAACGGGCAAAGCGTATCTCGCGTTTGACAAGCTCTTCAAAGCGGTCTCTCAAAGAAAATGGAGCGCAACTCACACATTTCAGCACCGGAGCCGCCGCCTTGCCGGTGAGCAGGTTGAAGAAAGCGGATATATCGGCGCAGATACCGGGATCGGCAGTGATGATTCCGATATCGGTGTACTGCCTGGCAGTTTTGGCGTTGTAGTTGCCGGTGGCAAGATGGACATACCGGCACAGACGTCCGTTCTCTCTTCTGATGATAAGCAGTGCCTTGGAGTGGACTTTCAATCCGGAAACTCCGTAAACGACGTGCGCGCCTGATTTTTCAAGGGCGCGGGCACGGTCGATGTTGTTTCCCTCATCGAAGCGGGCGCGCAGTTCGACCACAGCAGTAACCTGCTTGCCGTTTTCCGCCGCCCGGCGAAGAGCATCCACCACAGGGCTTGGCGTTCCGACCCGGTAAAGCGTCTGTTTTATTGCCAGAACATCAGGATCTTCAGCCGCCTCATTCAGCAGATCGACCAATACTCCAAAGTCGTGATAGGGCAGAAATACCGGAATATCTCCGCAACGCTTCACCGTATCAAAGATACTTTCATCAGCACGCTGCCCGGGAACGTGGACACTGTGCCACTCCTCCTCGACCAGCTCCGGAATATCTATCAACTCCACAAGTTCAGTAAACTGCTTGAGGTAGAGGAAACCATTGATCTCATAACAGAGTTCACTCTCAAGTCCGATACTCTCACGCAGCCACACTGCAAGCGGACTCTCACTTCTTGCGGCAAACTCCAGCCGGATGGCTTCGCGCCGTTTGCGCTGGCGGAGTTTGATGCGTATACTTTCCATCAAATCCGGAACATCGCTCTCATCATCGAGTGAAAAATCCATATCCCGTGTCAGGCGGCAGATGATATAAGTCGGAGGCCAAGCGGTCTTAGGAAG
>JAZQTR010000049.1:0-6374 GCA_045630865.1 Victivallaceae bacterium | reverse complement strand
AAAGAGTGTTGTATACCAGCGGGTGTAGCAAAACGGTTATGCTCCAGCTTCCCAAGCTGGCGACGCCGGTTCGACTCCGGTCACCCGCTCCATTTTGTTTATTCTGCACCTGCGTTTTGGAGACAGTTATGTTCAGATCATCTTTTTTTGCCGTTCTTTTCGCCGCACTCTTTGTCTGCGGATGCTCCAGTGTGGATAACCGTATGCCGTCAGAGGATATCGAGGTTCCGTCCAGGTATCAGGACATCATTGCCATACTCAAAAATCCGCGTCTTTCCACCAACAGCAAAGAGAAGTACGATGCCATCTGCGACCTGATGAAAGTGGTCGACTTCAGCTTTACCCGCGAAACCAAAACCATCAACGATCTGCTCTACTACGGTGACGCCGCGATCGACTTTCCCAACGCTGAATCGCGCACCATCGTCTTCAACTATCAGTACCAGAACCGCTTTGTCCGCCTGATATTCACGACAATGCGGAACTATGTCCTGCGGACAGAGATCAAAACCGAAAAAGACATCCAATGACCCCTGAAGATGATATCCGCTTCATGCAGGAGGCTCTCCTCGAAGCGGAAAAAGCCTTTGACGCAGGCGAAGTTCCCATCGGTGCCGTCGCCGTTGAAAACGGCGTCATCATCGCCCGGGGACACAACCGCGTCGAAGAACTCTCAAGCGTGAGCTGTCACGCCGAGTTCCAGGTGCTCGAACAACTGGAAAAAATCCGCGGAGACTGGCGCATGCAGGGCGTTACCCTCTACGTTACCAAAGAGCCGTGCTTCATGTGCTCCGGTATGCTCGTCAACGCCCGCTTCGACCGCATCGTTTACGGACTCGAAGACTCACGCACCGGCGGATGCGGCGGAAGCCTCAATATCCCTTCTCACCCCGAAAATCTCTGGCACCCCGAAGTCACCGGAAATATCCTCTCCGGAGAATCCCTCACCCTCATCCAGAACTTCTTTAAAAAACGCCGCAAAGAGGTGTGAGCTTGAGATGTGGTCGGCGTCGGGGGAGAGAGGGAAAACTTCTTTTCGCGTGAAAAGATGTTTTCCCTCTCTCCCCCGAACCCCCTCTTTCCTTTTCAAGAAAAGCGATATACTTTCAAGAAAAGCGATATACATTGCTCCTGTTGGTTGCTGATATTGGTTACAGTTTGATGTTCAAGATAAACGGTTGATTTGGGTTTTCCTTGCTGAATTGAGCGGTTTCTGCTTGTAATTTGACTCCCGGCGTGTTAAATTGTATAGGATGTTTTTGCACTTTTTACCGGAGTAACTGTTATCATGAAAAAAACCGACTTTATCGTCAGCAAACTCGGTGAGGCTACTTTGCCTTCCCCCGTGACCGGTCAGGCGTTCGTCGCAGATAAAGATACCGTCTGTTACGAAACTGACGCCAGAAAAATCGCTGAAATCGTGCTGAAAGGCGAGGATATCCCCGCCTTTGAGCGCGCAGGTGCCAGGGAGAAGATCTTCCACGATCCGGCTTGGAGCCGCGCCGCCATCCTCACCGCGGGCGGACTCTGTCCCGGACTCAACGAAGTCATCAAGTTTCTCACCCAGACTCTGATAAATGACTACCACGTTCCGGTGGTCTACGGAATCCGTTACGGATACCGCGGACTCAATCCGGCATGCAAACTCACCCCCATCCAGCTCACTACCGAGATGGTTGACGCCATCCACGAGGAGGGAGGCTCAATCCTCGGATCATCGAGAGGTCAGGAAGACACCGGCATCATCGTCGATACTTTGATGAGAATGAACATCAATATGCTCTTCTGCATCGGCGGCGACGGAACTGCACGCTGCGCCCACGATATCGCCACCGAAATCAAACGCCGCAAACTTGCCATCAGCGTCATCTGCGTTCCCAAGACCGTGGATAACGACCTCAACTTTATCGATCAGACTTTCGGATTTGCCACAGCTGTTCTCCACGCCGGTCCCTACATCACCTGCGCCCACAGCGAAGCCAAAGGAGCCTACAACGGCGTCGGTCTGGTCAAAGTTATGGGACGCGATTCCGGATTTATTGCCGCATATACTGCGCTCTCAAATCCGTTTGTCAACTACTGTCTGGTTCCTGAAGTTCCCTTCTCCCTTGAGGGTGACGGAACCAACTCCCTTCTCCCCCATCTGGTCGAGCGTCTGAAAGCCAAGCACCACGCGGTCATTCTGGTCGCCGAAGGTGCCGGACAGGATCTCTTCAAGGATGGCGAAGTGAAACGTGACGCCTCCGGAAACAAGATCCACAATGACATCGGCACTCTGCTCAAATCCGAGATCAACCGCTACTGCAAAGAGCGCAACATCGAAGTCAACGTCAAGTATTTCGACCCCGGTTACGCCATCCGCAGCGTCAAAGCCGCCGGAAGCGACGCCGTTTTCTGCGCCATGCTTGCCGCCGGAGCTGTCCACGCCGCCATGGCGGGACGTACCGACGTGATGATCGGTCACTGGGCAGGACAATTCACCCACGTTCCCATTGCTCTCGCCACCCGTGAGCGCAAAAAGATCGAACTCGACAGTCCGCTCTGGAGCAACGTCCAGGCAATGAGCTGCTACAAACAATATAAAAACAACAGCAATAAATAATGAGGTGATATTATGATTTATGACCGTCTTGAAAATTTCAATGATTACGCCGCCATCAATCCCGAAGCATGGAAACTGGTCGAGGAGTTCCTCGAGTCCTGCGGAGAGAAGACCCCCGAGCTGGGACGCCACGAACTCAACGGCACCGAGGTTTATGTCGGTATCGCCAGCTACAACACCCATCCTGACGATGGCGTGAAGCTGGAAACTCACTGCAACTACATCGATATCCAGCTTCTGCTTGCCGGAAAAGAGAGCATCATCTACCGCGATGTCGAAGATACCGAGTGTATTTCCGAGTACAATCCGGAAAAGGATGTCGCTTTCTTCTCCAAGCCCGACGCCGGCCTTGCCATTCCGCTTGAAGTCGGCAACTTCGCCGTCTTCTTCCCCGGCGAGGGACACGCTCCCGGTATCGGTGATCCCGACAACGCCGTCATCAAAGCCGTCTTCAAAATCAAGGCAAAATGAGCTGCGTAACCCTCGGAAAAACCGGATTCGTTCTGGAAAAGAACGGATTCGGTGCTCTGCCCATCCAGCGGATCTCTGAAGCTGATGCGGTCTATCTTCTCCGCAAGGCATACGGGGCGGGTTTCCGCTTCTTCGACACTGCCCGCTACTATACCGACAGCGAAAAGAAGCTCGGAATCGCCTTTGCCGGAATGAGAGATAAGGTCGTCATCGCCAGCAAGACCATGGCTCTCGATGCTGCAGGATTCAGAAGCGACCTCGAAACCTCCCTGCGTGAACTGGGAACAGATTATATCGACATCTACCAGTTCCACAATCCGCCCTTCTGTCCGCGTCCCGGTGACGGAACCGGACTCTATGAGGAGATGCTCAAGGCGAAAGATGAGGGTAAGATCCGGCATATTTCCATTACCAGCCACCGCTATAAAGTGGCGGAAGAGGCGGTCACATCCGGACTTTACGACACTCTGCAGTACCCCTTTTCATATCTCTGCGGAGAGTATGAGCTGCATCTGGTATCTCTGTGCGAAAAACACAACGTCGGCTTTATCGCAATGAAAGCGATGGCAGGCGGACTTATCCGCAACTCGAAGGCTTCGGCAGCTTATCTGGAAAAGTTCCCCAACGTTCTGCCGATCTGGGGCATACAGCGCGAGAGCGAACTCGATGAGTTCATATCCTGTATTTCTGCGCCGCCAGTGCTGGATTCTGAACTGGAAAAAGTCATTTCCGATGACCGTCAGATGCTTGCCGGTGAGTTCTGCCGATCCTGCGGCTACTGCCTGCCCTGTCCGGCGGAAATAGATATTCCGCAGTGTGCCAGAATGAGTCTGCTGCTCCGCCGCGCTCCGGCGCAGGGATTTCTGACCGGGATGTGGCACAGCAAGATGGAAAAGATCTCTGACTGCATAAACTGCGGCAGCTGCCGTTCAAAATGTCCGTATCAGCTGGATACTCCGGCTCTGCTCCGCCGCAATCTCGAAGATTACCGCAACGTTTATTCCGGAAAGACCAAAGTAATATGAAAGTCATAACCCGTCAGCACAACAGCAAAATGTGTATGGTCTGCGGTCTGGACAATCCGTTCGGAGTCCGCGCTCCGTTTTACTCAATGGAAGACGGCAGGGTGTTCAGTCCGTTCAAGTTTCACAGCAACCACCAGAGTTATCCGGGAAGAGTTCACGGGGGATTGGTCACAACTGTCCTCGATGAGCTTGGTGTCCGCGCGCTCTGGGCGAAGACTCTGGATGAAACCAAATTCGGTGTCACTACCAGTCTTACCACCAAATACCGCAAACCTGCTCCGTACGATACCGAGCTTGTGACCGTCGGCAGACTGCTGTCGGAAACTTCAAGATTTTTTATCGTCGATGCCAGACTCTTCGATCCCGAGGGAACACTGCTGGCTGAAGCAGAACTCAAGTATATAAAACTGCCGGCGGATATCATTACCGCCAACTCTGATGTCCACTCCCAGATGCCCTATCTGATAGATGACGGCGTAAAGGAGCTGAACTACGACTTTTGAGGCGTGATTTATCTCAAGACCGAGAGCAGTAATCCTGCAAGAGTAAGCACCACTCCGACAATGCGCGGAGCGGTGCATTTTTCTTTCAGGAAGATGACTCCGAGGAGCATTCCCACCGGAAGACTCAACTGGCGGAACGCCTGTACGAAGCTCACATTGGTCACGAACGGCATGGCGGCAAGAATGAGGGCGTAAGCAAGTCCGGCAAAGATACCTGTGCAGTAGAAGCGGAAACTCCTGAACGCATTAAGTCCCGGCATCCGGAATCTGTAAAACACCGCAAGCGAAACAAACATCGTTATAAAAAGCGATGTTTCGCGCAAATTGGCGTAGACGAGAGAGCCGTGCCAGACGGGAAGCTCCGGAAAACTCTTGAGAAAGAGTTTGACACCGATGCTGTCAAAGATGGTGTATCCGGTGGTTCCCAGAGCGGCGATGATGATATAGGGAAAAGATTTGTTGAGGTACTCCTTCAGCCGGAATCCGGAAAAACCCGGCATCGGCATTATCACACATCCGGCAAAGATGATGAACATTGCCGCAGCTCCGATGGGCGACAGTGGTTTCCCGATACCGAGAACGGCAGTTATTGCCATGGTAAAGAGAACGGGCAGCGCGCGCGCCAGAGGATAGGCGAGCGATACATCCGAGAGCTGATATGCCCGTACAAGTCCGAGATTGCAGATGACTCCGCTCGCTCCGCCGCAGGCGGCGAGCAGAAAAATTTTACCCGGTATCTCTGTGAAAGAGACTCCCGACGTCAGCGCAAAGCAGAGCGTCATCAGCAGATTGGCGAATGATACCGGAAGCATCATCGTCATGCTGGATTTGCTCTGTTTGACCATAAAGTGCCATGCCGCATGCAGTACTACGGATGACAGAATCAGCACAAAAGCTGTAAAACTCATTTTTCAAACCCTGAAATTGTTTCCTGAATCCATATAAAATACCATCCGGAAAGAAAAATTCAAGGTCGGACAGCGTGTTACGGCAGCGGAGAGCCCACGATGCGGGAAATACGCACCTGACCGAATTTGTGGAGCCGCACATGCTGGCTGCGGTTGTCTCCGACAGCATAGACGTAGCCGGATTTTACTTTAGTCGGACGGGTGTACCAGAAACTCACAAAGTGCAGGTAATCCTCTTTGACCGGCTTGCCGTTGCGGTAGAGAGTGCCGTCACGGAAAAATATCACATCACCGGGAAGTCCGACTATTCTTTTGAGGTAGTAAACATCTCCGTCATAGCGGATGATGACCACGTCGCCGTACTTGGGTTTACTGAAGAGATATTTACCTCTCCAGCAGAAAGTAAACCCCTTGCGCGGATAGGTCGGCATCATGCTTTCGCCGTCTATCACGCAGGGGATCAGGATGAATTTGAATACGACAAATGAGACAACCGCGACTGCGGCAAGACGGTAGAAGAAGGCTTTGCCGGGACGCGGGAAAAAGAATTCCCGTACCTCGGCGGCGCAAGTATCATCGCCGCTTCTGTGGGCGGCAACGATCTTCTTCCAGCAGTTCATCACCACAGTTTCTTCTTTTTAACTGTGGCGGGATCGATTCCCTGGGCGCGCAGGCGGCGTTCTTCCTCTTCCGCCTCCATCTGTTTGACGAAGCGGGTCTTGTCGCTCGCCTTCATGTACGCCTCTTCGGCGGTGATTGCTCCGGCATCATACTGGATCTGGATGGAGTTATCCATAGACTGCATACCGCGTCCGCCGCCGGCGTCGATGATGGTGTTCAGGACGTCCACCAGACGGCTGTCGCC
>JAZQTR010000048.1:0-27530 GCA_045630865.1 Victivallaceae bacterium | reverse complement strand
CTATGCGGCCTATTCGGCCTATTGAATTTTTTGAGAGGGGGGCTTGTGACAGCCCGTATATATATTTGACAAAACATTACCTTTATGGTATATTTTGATGTGATGAATTGATTTCAATTACTGATAAAACGGCATAACGATAAAGGTGTAAATACAATGATTTCGTTTGAAAACGATTGGTTTTCCGTACAAATAGAGATAGATCCCGCTTTCCGGATCATCAGTTTTTTTGACAAGAAAAAACAGCAGAATATTCTGACTGCGGACTCAGGATTGCTTTACGGAGACCGTGAGAGTTTTCCGGTTCCTGTTTTTGAGCAAAGCAGACAGACCGGCAGCTGCAGCTGGGAAATTGTTTACCGCACGGGAGCGATCCGTATCACGCGTTATCTTGAGTGCTATCCCGGAGCGGCGGCAATCCGCTGGTACGATCAATTTGAGTCCACACAGGACATTGCCGGACTCTATTACTCCGATCTGGTGAAAATCAATTTGGGTACTACCGGAAAGTTCCGCTGCTGGGACTTCTTCAGCTGTACCGATCAGAGCAACCGCAGATTCATCGACAAGGAGGCCGTTTCCGGCAAAAACAAAGGCGGATACTTCGTTTCAGACCAGTGCTGGATCTACAAAGAGGGTCCCATGCCCGACTGCCAGCCGATAAAGGGTGAATATGACTTTATCTGGAATCAGGAGCAGAATATTCTGACTGCTGTCGGCCTCGGTTTTGACAATCTCCGCACCGGCGAGACCCGCCGCGCAAACGGAGTCGTCATCGGATTGAGCAGCTGTTACGGAATGCAGCGTTACCGGCTGGCACGATATGCGGCTTATCCGGAATCCGGAGCGCAGGAGGTTCTCGCAAACTCATGGCCGGATCTGGAACTCGGTCTTTCCGAAGAGGCTATCGCAAGAGAGCTGTCGGCAGCCGCTGAAGCCGGAGTGAATGTCGTCTTCATCGATGACGGCTGGTTCTCGATCTTTATGGGCGACATCGACGAGAAGAAATTCCCCAACAGATTCACCAGTTTACAGAAACAGGCCGAAGAATCGGGAATTGAACTCGGTCTCTGGATGAATCCTCTCGGTCTTGATGTCAGCCATCCCAAAATGGTGCTGTGGGATGGTGCGGAGTGCCACGATGCCATGCTTGAAAAAAATCCCTGGAACTGGGTTGCCCGCACCCATGACTTCCAGTATTGTGAACTGCACGGCGACTGCTCCGCAGAGCGCAGCTATGCCGGAATCGAGCTGCTTGATCCGGAGTGTTACGCTTTCCGTCTCAATCAGATCGTCAGCATTGCAAAAGAGTTCAACATCAGGCACTTCAAGTTTGATTTGTATCAGCTGGATGCGTACAATACACGTCTGGGCGATGCCAATATCCATTACGAAAAGTACCGCCAGCTGTTGTCTGATCTGCAGCAGGCTATTCCGGAAATGATCATCTCCATGGATGTCACCCGCAGAAACCGTCCAAACTTCGACTTCGCCCTTGATTACGGACGGCTCTTTCTCGAAAACCGCGGCAGAAGATGCAAAGATCACCGCTACTACCATCCGTATATGGCCCTCGGCAACTTCTGGTACAGCCTGAACTTTTCCCCGGCTCGCCAGATGGAAATCGAAATGATGCCGCAGGCAATGGATTACCCCCTTGAGTACATCCTCGGAACTACCATTTTCGGTGCGCCGCTTTACTGGGGATGCGTTTCAAAGCTTTCCACTGAACGCAAAACGCAAATGAAAGAGTTTTTCAGTAACATGGCTCCGCTCCGCAAAAAATTCTTCAGGAATATAAATATTCCGGTTGGAGATTTTCCGCAGCGCGGTTCCTGGAGCGGTATTCTTTCCATCTCCACAGATGAAAACGAATTCTATCTGGCAGCATACCGTCACGGAGCAGCTGAAAATACATATAAATTCAATTTGCCATTCGCCTGCAGCGTCGAAGTCATTTCCGGCCAAGCCGAAGTCAACTCTCAGGGAAGCATCACCGTCAATGATGATTACGCCTTCGTCCTGATCCGCGGAACAAAATCTGCATCATAATCCTATTTGAAAAAAGCTTGGCAAAAACGTATATCTGCAAAGATATGTTTTTTCAGAAAAAAAGAGGGGCTTGTGACACCGTGACATGTAACATTTGATACGCCGAATAGGCCATATAGGCCGAATAGGAAAATTATCTTGCCTATGCGACCTATGCGGCCTATTGAATTTGGGCTTGCAACAGCGGGCCGGTACGATTAAGGCTTCAGATTACTTCGACTACGCTGTTGAGGGTTCCGAAATCGTTAGCGGAGACGTTATCGTTGTCGCTATCGAGTCCCCAGGTGCCGTTTACGACGAATTTGTATTCGTACACGCCAGGTGAAAGTCTTACTTCGCAGGAAAAGCGGCCGGATGATTTATCATATTTCATCTCGGTAAAACGCGGATCCCAGTCATTGAAGCTGCCGGCAACAAATATGGTTGATTCCGCATCGGCACAGCAGGAAAACACTACACGGCGTGCTCCGCGTTTGGATGTGTCGACATTTACCATTACATTATCTCCAACGTTTGTCAAAAATCCCGGAAAACATTGCTGTGTTCAACCGTTGAACAGCAGCTATACTCTTGTCTACGTCTTATTAATATACACCTTAAAGCGGTATTTTTCAACAGCGCAGACGGCACAAACCCCAACAAATCTCTCTTTTTTTCTTATTTGAGCGTAATTTATTGACAATGCCTGCGATAGGGATTATATTATCTTCAAATTGATTTCCCCCGGGATAAAACCAATCATGTTAAGAAAAACTGACCGATATATCTCTGAACACCTGCCCTCCGACTTTTTTGCCAGGCTATCTGCCGGAAACTTTGTGCGTCCGGACTACCCTGCTTTTTCCGACCGCAAGGCTTGGGAAAAAGCTGCTTCTTCTCCGTTTGCTCCGCAGATGATCCGGCTTGCCGATGCGGTGGCTGAAGGCGTTGTTCCCGCCCTGCTCTACTCAAACTATTGCCGCTACAACACAGAGGGCGACAGGACATCCTACGAGCAGCCGTACTTTGAGCGCAGAAAAAACCTTGCCTGCCTTGCGGTTGCCTGCTGTATCACCGGCGACACCAAAAAGTATATGCCGCGCCTGCTCGACTACGCCTCGGCGATTCTCGAAGAGTGGAACTGGTGCCTGCCAGCCCACGTCATCTGGAAAGGTAACTCTCCCGGAGACTGGAAATTCTGCGACCTGTTCTGTTCCGAAACCGGTGCTGTTCTTGCGCAGCTCTACTCGATTCTGGGAGAGGAGCTTGACAAAGGATGCAACAACTCCGGAGTTCCGCAGCCTGCGCAATACTGGCTTGCGGAAAGAAAAGATGAGGCCAAAATGTGTCCGCCGTTTTCCGAAAGGCTCCGTCAGCAGGTGCTCGACCGGACACTCCGCACCGTATTTTCACGCCTGAAGCGTCACTGGTGGCTGATGACCCTGAAACCGGCAAACTGGTCAGTCTGGTGCAGTTACAGCTGCCTTGAGATCGCTTTTCTGCTTGAAAAAGACCCCGCAAAGCTCGTAAGATACGCCCGGAGTCTGCTCGGAGTCGCCTCACGTTTCATCAATTCCAACAGCGATGACGGCTACTGTTCCGAGGGCCCGAGCTACTGCAACAAAGCCAACCACATGGTGCTGCGGATACTTTTACTGCTCAACAAAATTTATCCCGGGTGTACAGACCGACTCATATCCGAGCCGAAAATGCGTGCGCTTGCCGAGTTCATCACCCATCTGCGCATAGGCGGCAAATACCAGCTGTCTTTCGGAGATTCGCAGCCGGTTTTCAATCCTGACATGTCCGTCCTCGTTCCGGCGGCGGAGCTTTTCAAATCCGGAAGGCTTACGGGACTTACCGCACTCACCAATCCGCTTCCGGGGCATTGCGGAGATTACCTCAAGGAGTTTCTCGCCGTACTGTTCGACCGTCCGGAAACCCTTCCGCAGGAGCCGCCACGCGAAGATGCCGTGACCATATTTCCCGACCGTCTTGCCATCCTGCGTTCGGAGCAGCTTTCCGTATCGCTCAAGGCGGGCAACAATCTGGAAAAGCACAACCACAACGACCTCGGAAACTTCACGATCTACAACGGCACTGATCCCATAATCATCGACGCAGGAACCGGTGACTACGGAAGAATAAACTTTTCCGACATGCGCTACACCCTCTGGAACACCCGGGGCAAAGGACACAACGCTCCCGTGATAAACGGCGTCGAACAGCTCGAAGGCGCAGAGTACACGGCAACGTTCACTTCAGAAGACAACCTCCTGCGCTGCGACCTCTCGAAAGCCTATCCGCGGGAAGCGGGAATAGAGTATTTTGAGCGCACAGTTGAGTTTTCCCCCACGACGGTCTCCGTCGGGGATACGCTCAAGCTCAAGCAGAGTTCAGAACTGGAATTGCTGCTCATCACTCCGCAGTCCGTTGAACAGACAGGCTACGGCTCACTTATGATCGGCAATGTAAAACTTGTGCTGACAGACATAGCGTTTGCCGGAACTGCAGAACTGCCCGAAATGATCACTTCCGCTTCGGGAAAACCGTACAGCATCTGGGGCGGAAAGCTCACGGGAATACGCCTCAAAACCACAAGCTCATGTTACAAACTGGATTTTATTGCCGCCAAGTGAAGATTTAGCCTGCTGAACTATTGAAAACTGCCTGCTGTCATGGTATATTATCAGGTTGATAATAAAAAGAGTAATTTTAATCACGGAGTTTTATAATGTCTGATAATTTCCGCCGTGCGGCAGTGGAGTCTTCACGGCAAATCATAGTCAAAGCCGGAACCCGGCTCCTGATAGACCGCGAGTCCATCGCCAATCTGGTTGCTGGAGTAGCCGCTCTGCGCAAGTCCGGACGGCAGGTACTGCTGGTTTCAAGCGGTGCCGTCGGTATGGGTATGGAAGTTCTCGGCCTTGACCGCCGTCCGAAACAGCTTTCGCGCAAACAGGCTCTCGCCGCGGTCGGACAGAGTGCGCTTATGGCAATCTACTCCGAAGAGTGCCGCCGCCACGGTTTTGCCGCCGCCCAGCTGCTGCTCACCGCTGCAGATCTGCGCAAAAGATCCCGCTATCTCAATGTGATGAACTGCGTCAATGCGCTCTGGGCTGAAAACGTGCTTCCTATCGTCAACGAGAACGACCCTGTGTCGGTCGATGAGCTCAAATTCGGAGACAATGACACGCTTGCCGGACTCCTCGGATCTCTCACCGGAGCCGGTCTCACCATCCTGCTCACCACAGTCGACGGACTGCGTGACCGCAAGCCTGACGGAACTCTGGGCGACAGAATACCCGTAGTGAAAAAACTCTCCGACGCAGTATTCAAACTTGCCGGAGGAACTGACGACGCCAACTTCTCCATCGGCGGAATGGAGTCCAAACTCCGTGCTGCCAACATCGTCACTTCAGCAGGTGAGTACCTCTGGATCGCCGACGGACGCGAAAAGAACGTCCTGCAGAACATCCTCGACGCCAAAGATATCGGAACCATCTTCCTGCCATCGGCAAACCGGATGTCCGGACACAAACGCTGGCTGACATTTTTCAGCAAGGTCTCCGGAAGAGTCACCGTTGACGCCGGAGCCGTGACCGCCATTCTTTCCAACGGCAAGAGCCTGCTTCCTTCAGGCGTGACCGGAGTCTCCGGTGAGTTCAAACGCGGCGATACCGTCGAGATCGCAGGGCCGGATGGCAAACCGTTCGCCCGCGGACTCATCAACTACTCTTCAGATGACGCCGTCAGAATCGCAGGTCTCCAGAGCGCAGACGCATCCGCCCTCCTCGGAACCAGTGCCGAATCAGAACTCATCCACCGCGACCACCTGACCCTGATATGAGCAGAGTTTACATCAAAACATACGGCTGCCAGATGAACGAGCGCGACAGCGACGCTCTGGCTTTTGATCTCGTCAAGGCGGGATACTCAATCACTGACAACGAGAATGACGCAGACGTGCTGCTCTTCAACACCTGCAGTGTCCGTGATGCCGCCGAGCGCAAGGCAAAGGGAAAAGTCGGCTTCATGAAGAAGCTCAAGATGAAAAATCCCGACCTTATTATCGGAATCATGGGCTGCATGGCACAGAGAATGGGCGACAAACTTCTGGAAGAGCTGCCGCACCTTGATTTTGTCCTCGGAACAGGACAGCTCCACAATCTGATTTCCGTCCTCGACGAAGTCAGAAGCCGCAGAAAACGCCTCTCAAGTACCGAACCGTCACCCGATGTCCTCACCGGCTTGAGCGGGCACTACAAAAACTCCTGGAGCGGTCAGATTGCCATCACCCGGGGATGCAACCGATTCTGCAGCTACTGCATAGTTCCATACGTCCGCGGCAGAGAGTTGAGCCGCAGCAAAGAGGATATCATCAACGAAGCCAGAACCATGGTCGCAGACGGTGTCCGCGAAATACTGCTCCTCGGTCAGAATGTGGCTGCTTACGGACTCAACGGAGACATCCGTCCTCCCGCTCCCGACCACTCGCCTTTCGCAGAGCTTCTTGAGGAGCTCGAAGAGATTCCGGAGCTGCTCCGCATCCGCTTCACATCCCCCTATCCCAGCTACTTCAACCGCAGACTGATCGATACCATCGCCAAGTCACAGAAGATTTGTCACAGCATCCATCTGCCCCTGCAGTCCGGTTCCGACCGCATACTCAAGGCGATGAACCGTCAGTACACCAACGAGCTCTACCGCGAAAAAGTGGCGGAACTCAAAAGCGCAATCAGCGAACTTACGCTCTCAACCGATGTGATCGTAGGGTTTCCGGGAGAAACTGACGAAGACTTCAAGTTGACCAGAGAACTCATGAACGATGTCGGTTTTGAACAGTCGTTCATCTTCAAGTACTCGCCGCGTCCCGGAGCAAAGTCAGCTGAAATGCCGGATTCCGTTCCGGAAGAAGTTAAGGAAGAACGCAACCAGATCCTGCTCAACGATCTCGCAGAACGCGTTGAAAAACGTCTGAAATCCATGGTCGGAAACACCGTCACCATCCTCGCCGAAAGCGTGAGCGCACGCAACAGCGAGCGTTGGACAGGCAGAACCGATAACAATATCGTCGTTCACTTCGAACCCGATGACAAGCTCCAGACAGGCACTCTGCGTCAGGTAAAAATCACCAGAGCAGGAAGCGTTTCTCTCTTCGGAACTCTGCTCTGAAACAGTACGATTGAGGTGCAGTAATTGAGGTGGTCGGAATATAAGGGGCTCCTCGCCCCTTATAGATCCCCCGGCAGGGTAGAGTACCCTGCACCTGAACAGCATTTGATTTTTCAAATGCTGTTCCACCTTTGGGAGTTTTTGGTTACCGCCCAGTTTCCGATGTCCCGAGAAAGACAGCGTTTATTTTGACGGCTGGTCGCTGAAAATCTTCACCACTGGTTGGTACGACCGACAGCGGGGTAACGTGCCTTCCCGTTGGTCAGGCACTTTTTACTGCAAACATCTGTTCGCGGAGTGCCTGCACTCCATAGCTCGAAGAGCGACGGAGTGTCACAGTGTCAGCCCGTACGATCAGTCTTCGCTGAAGCTTCGCCCTGACAAGTAGGCAGCGAAGTGTCGCAGCTGTCTCGTTTTTTTGATAGGCCGTATAAGCCGTATAAGCCGAACAGGAAAATTATCCGGCCTATGCGGCCTATTCGGCCTATTGAATTTTTTTGAGAGGGGGGCCAGTGACAGCCTGTTTATATATTTGACAAAACATTACCTTTATGGTATATTTAAATGTGTTATATACGAGCGACAATATGAGTTGCTGTATCTGTTTCAAAAAAATTCAGGACACTGACAAAAAATGAAGTATTATCACGAAAACGCGCGGGAGATTCCCGTTATTGCTGAAGTTGACGTGCTGGTTGCCGGAGCCGGTCCTGCCGGAATCGGAGCTGCTATTGCCGCTGCCCGTTGTGGAGCCAAAGTCATGCTGATTGAAAAGTGCGGCTCACCGGGAGGAATTGCGACTGCCGGAATGATGTCCCACTGGTCAGGCGCGACCCAGTGTCCTTTGATGAACGAGATTGCAGAGCGCACGATGAAGTGCTCCATTCTGCCGTTGGAAACGAATCCTGACCTCAACGAACACAATATGAAGTGGGGAATTCCTCACGAGGCCCTGAAGCAGGTACTTTTTGAAATGCTCAAAGAGTCCGGAGTCACGCTGCAGCTGCACACAATGGCTGCCGGGGTCATCAAAGAGGATAACACCGTCAAAGGCGTCATCACCGAGAGCAAATCCGGACGTGAAGCCATCATGGCCAAAGCGGTCATCGACGCCACCGGTGACGGAGACATCGCCGCCTTTGCCGGAGCCGAATACCTGCTCGGACGTGAGGAAGATAACGCCTGTCAGCCGGTAACGCTGATGTTCCGTATCGGCGGAGTTGATTACACCAGAGCGTTTTTCCCGGGTTCGTTTGAATCACTGATGGAGCTTCCCAAAGGGGAAATCCAGAGTCTTGGCAAAACCCACCTGCCTCCGCCCGCCGGACACGTTCTGCTCTACAAAAACCGACTTCCGGGAGAAGTTGTCGTCAATATGACCAACGTTACCCGGATCAACGGCTGCGATGTCCGCGATCTCACCAGAGCTGAAAGCGTCTGCCGTGAGCAGATGGAAAAAATCGTGCTGTTTCTCCGTGAGTATGTTCCAGGCTACGAAAAGTGCTATGCGACCTCCTCTGCCGATATGGTCGGAGTCCGCGAGACGCGCCACTTCAAGGGAGTTACCACTCTCACCGCCGAAGACATCGTGCAGGCAACCGTGTTTGAGGACTGGATCGCGACCAGAAACTACTTCAATTTTGACATCCACAACGTCAGCGGTTCCGGACTGGATAAGAACGGAGTTCAGAAACATTTCAAAGCCAAGGGAGAATACACGATTCCCTACCGGGCCTGTGTTCCGGAAAAAATCGACGGTCTGCTCCTTTCGGGCCGCAACATTTCGGGAACCCACAAGGCTCACTCCAACTACCGGGTAATGGGCATCTGCCTCAACATCGGAGTCGGCGTTGGTACTGCGGCGGCAGTGGCGATCAAAAACAACACCCTGCTCCGCGATGCGGATATCAGGCAGGTTCAGCAGATTCTTCTGGCCAACGGTACGGAGCTGTAAACAAAATGAGTTTGACCATAGAAACATCCTTTCCCGGCGGAAACGTATTCATTGAGGATATCAACGGAAAGGAAGTCCTGCTCACAAGAGATATGAGAAACACCAAAGGTGATTGGTTTTACTGGTCATTCAAGGCGATATTTGACGCACCGGGAGTCTACCGTTTCAGCTTTACGCAGCCCAACTCCTGCACCTCCTGCGGTCCGGCAGCAAGTTACGACGACGGAAAAACCTGGGAGTGGCTTGGCTTTGATTGCGTAAGCGGTGAACGCAACGTCTTCACCTGCAATTACGACGGCTCAAGAAACCGGAGCGTCATCTTCTGCGTCGGTATGCAGTATCAGCAGTACCACCTTGACACCTTCATTGCCCGCCACAAGGACTGCCCTCACCTCACGCAGAGCCTCCTGACCAAGTCCCGTAAAAACCGCGACGTGACTCTGCTTCACATCGAGGACAGCTCGATCAAAACCGCAAAAAAGCAGCTGTTTTTCTCATCCCGCCACCACTGCTGCGAGATGATGGCGACCTACGCCCTTGAGGGAATCCTCGAAACCGCGCTGGGAGATGACGAACTCGGCAGAACTTTCCGCAGCCGCTACATCATCGACTGCGTTCCCTTTGCAGACACCGACGGTGTTATTGAAGGAGATCAGGGCAAGAACCGCAGTCCGCACGATCACAACCGCGACTACAGTGATGCTCCGATTTATCCGGAAGTCCGGGCAATCCAGAAGCTGCTTCTGGGGAAAGAGGTTTTCTTCGCCCTCGATATGCACTGTCCGTGGCTTTACGGAGCAGAAACCAATGAAACCATTTACTTTCCCGGAGCCGAAGAGGAATACTACGCAGAACAGCAGACGGTCTTTTCCGGAATTCTTCAGAAAAATGCTCCGGCTGCGGCTCCGCACTTCACAAAGAACAACATTCCGTTCGGAACCAAATGGAACACAAAGAAAAACTTCTCCGGTCCCGGTTTCAGCTGCGCGGGATGGATAAGACATGCCTGCAAGCCGGTCTATGCTTCATCAATAGAAATCCCCTACGCCATAACAGGTGATATTCCGCTCTCTGTCGATTCAGCAAGAGCTCTGGGAAGAAGTATAGCAGAATCCATTCTCGAATACGACAACAACAGGTAAGCTGTTTCCGTATTCAGCACTTCATAACAGAAAAACCGCAGTCTGCAAGTGATACAGCTGCGGCTTTTTTGTGCTTCAGAAGCGTTGAAGATATAGATATTGTCCCAATTGTTGTGAAGCAACCAGACCGACGGCGGTGCATTGCGGGCAATCTCGTGCCTTTTGGTTGCGCCGCTGTGGTCGTGTACAGTCGTACACTCCCTTGCGTACTCACCAAAAAACACGACCTTGCTCCACACTGCATCCACCGATGCAAACAAGCCGGTCTGCGCGGTTGACAAAACACTGCCTGAATGGTACGTGCAGCAACAAGTGCTTAAATAGACTTCTGTATGTCGGTTTCACAAAATTCGGGACATTAACAAGATATAACGCTTCAGCGGGAAATTGAGTCGATCAGATCATACTCCTCCTGAGTGAAACCGATGTTTTCCGGAGCTTTGACACACTCTCTGATCTGGGCGACAGAGCTTGCTCCGCAGAGTACGGACGTGACTCCTTTGCGGCTCAATATCCATGCAAGAGCCATCTGGGCAAGCGTCTGTGAGCGGGCTTGGGCAATTTCGTTGAGCCGGAAAATTTTATTCTGCAGCTCCTCTGTGATAGACTCGCTCTTGAGAAAATGGTTTCTGGTCGCCCGCGATCCGGAAGGGATACCATTGAGATATTTTGTACTGAGCGTTCCCTGCGCCAGAGGTGAGAAGCAGATGGCACCGACGCCGGTATCATGGAGCATATCAAACATTCCGGCATCTTCATGGCGGCGGTCAAAAATGTTGAAGCGTCCCTGATATATCACGCCGGGGGTCTTCAACTCACGGAGAATGTCAAAGGCTTTTGCGGCGTCTTCTGTCGAATAGTTGGATAAACCGACATAGAGAGCCCGTCCGCTGCGGACAATGTAATCGAGTGCCTGCATACTCTCTTCAACCGGAGTGTTGGGATCCGGACGGTGATGATAAAAGATGTCAACATAATCCAGCTTCATCCGCTTGAGACTCTGGTCACAGCTGGATACCAGCGTCTTGCGGGATCCCCACTCGCCGAAGGGTCCCTCCCACATGCGATAACCGGCTTTGGTGGAAACGATCAGCTCGTCACGGTGTTTCCGGAAATCGGCGGTAAATATCCTGCCGAAATTTTCTTCCGCCGATCCCGGTTCAGGACCATAGTTATTGGCAAGGTCGAAGTGGAATATTCCGCAGTCGAAGGCGCAGCGGAGCATCTCTCTTGCGTTATCGAAAGAGTCAACGCTGCCGAAGTTATGCCAGAGTCCGAGAGAAACCTGCGGCAGGATCAAGCCGCTTCTTCCGCAGCGGCGGACGGGGGTGACGTTGTAACGGCCGGGATCGGCATTGTACAGTTCCATAATAAAACCTCTTTTCAAAATTGATTGTATTTACGCTTCTCTCACGCGGTAAACGGCTGAAGCATAACGGATGTGCATACTTTCGGCAAGTTTGGTACACAGTCCGTAATCGGCGAGTTCGGCACCTGAAAGGGTGATGGATTCCGGATCATCGCCGAAGAGTTTTTCCACTTGATAACTCTTTTGCCTGTCGACACCCTGCAGTTTGAAACGGCGCAGAGCGCGGCGGCTGGATGAGTTTGCAAAAACAAAAACAAGAGAGTCGGAGTTTCGGCTGCTTTGCATCTGAAAAACGATGTAGCAGTCATCATCGGTGAGTTTTCCGCCGACGGGAGTAAGGCTGTAAAGATGTGAATCCGTGAAAAACTTGCGGTTTTCCTTGTAAAACTTCACGCGCTCTGCGTATTTTTTGAGGATTTCCGGATCAAGTGCGGCAAGATCGCCGGTAAATCCGGGAATTCCGGTCATGGCGGAGTTCAAGACGAAGTCGACCTCGAAAACGGCGCACTCATCCCAGCTTGCGGCGGTACAGGCGAGAACCTGCAGATTTTTGGACATCGGAGTATACCGCTCCGGAGCCGGACGCGTAACCACCCAGTTGAGCGTGCGTCCGGGCAGCTGGCGCATATACGAACCCTGCCGGATCTTCAATCCGCCCCACGGATGGGCGTTGTCGCTGACGAAGGCGTGATCGTAAATGAGAGTAGTACCAAGATCGCAGCGCAGGGCACCGGAGCCGCAGTTTTCGATGGCAAGGGCGGGAAACTCTCTGTGCAGACGGCCGAAGAGCTCCCGGAGTTTGCTGTAATAAGTATAGTGTTCACTTCCGGAAGCGTCATATCCGACACTTGCGTTGAAATCAAGTTTGATATACTCCGCGCGGAACTTTCTCACGTTTTCAGCGATGGTATTGTAAAAAAACTCTGCCGCCTCACTGTTGCACAGGTCGATTCTGGTGCTGTGTTCAGGGAACCACTCCGGATGAGCGTTTCTTGCCGGAACATTTTCCACCCAGCGTTCAGGCTCCATCCAGAAGCCGAATTTCAACCCTCTGGCGCGGACTTTGTCGGAAAAGGATGCCATATTTCCGTAAAACGGTCTGCCTTCGCGCTCCTGCCAGTTGCCGACGTGGTTCCACCAGTCCGGACCGCCGAACCATCCGGCATCGACAATAAAGACCTCACATCCGATCTCTGCCGCTGCGTCGAGCTGCCGGAGCAGCTGCTCTTCATCAAAATCGGTAAAACGGTAGAGCCAGCTGTTGTAAACCACCTGCGGAGTATGCAGATACTCCGGCAGACGGCGTGTGATATACTTCTGAACAGGGACTCCGGCAAATCCGGGAACATCATGCGGCACGCGGTGCAGCAATATCTCCGGCAATTCGATTTTTTCCCCGGGGGAAATACTCATAAAGAGATCGCGGTCGGCAAGCCCCATTTCCAATACCGGACGCGGAGACTCGTTCTGGATGATATCCTGATCGATGTTTATCACCCAGTTTCCGCACGGCAGCACATGAAAGGCAGCACTGTGGCGGCTTTCCTGATCCTGCAGGATGCAGAACGGAGTGTTTCCGGCACTGGAACGGGCATCACGTCCGCGCAGATGGATACCGCTTCCTGAAAGAGTCTGAAAATGCACCTGATTTTCGGCACACCAGGCTGATGTTTGAGAAACGACTTCATAGCTGCCCGGAGAAAACACAAATCTTGCCAGCGCGCGGCGGAGAGTTTTCTGACTGTCTGAAATGTTATGCAGAGTGTAACGGCAGCTGTAAACTCCGGAAGATTGATCATACTCCCAGACGGAATCAAGTCTTACAGTTTTGCCGTGATCTCCGGCGGAAAACGAAAACGTTTTCCCATCCCACTCCGGCTGGCTGTAAGCGAGTTTTGCTCCTTCAAGACGCATATTGTCAACGCACAGTACAGCAACTCCCGCCGAGGAGTAATCATAATCTGTACCGTTGTGTCCGCAAGTCATGCCGAAGAGGGAGACCAGACGGAGCGATGAATCATCACTGTTGTATATGAATTGGATGCCTTCAGGCAGATCAAAAAACTTTTCCATACCGGCAATACCTCTTTGCAGATTGTTAATGTCCTGAATTTTGTGAAACAGACATACAAAACGTAGTTATCACATTTGATACAGAACATCAGAATATATCATACAGCTGATGTTTTGTCAAATACGCAAAACGCTTTATTTGCATCCGGTGGATGCAGTGTGAGTCAAGGTCGTGTTTTGCGGCGAGTACGCAAAGGAGTGTACGACTGTACACGACTGAAGCAACGCAGCCGCAAGGCACGAGATTGACCACAATGCGCCACCGACGGTAATATTTCTTCATAACAATCAGGACATACTGATTTCATATTTCTGTTTTAATATAACATGCATTTCCCTCTGCTTCAAGAGCAGTATTTATTCACCACCTACCTCACAATGATACATTTTTACCATAAATATCACAAAAATACCATTTACAAACAGCAAATCCGGTGTTATTATACATCAGAGACCGTTTTTTGAACCTGTAAAAAAGGGGGGAATTTGTATGAAACAACAAAAAAACTTCACTTTGATCGAACTTCTGGTGGTTATCGCCATCATCGCCATTCTCGCTGCAATCCTGATGCCTGCTTTGAGTCAGGCGCGTGAACGAGGAAAATCCGCAGCCTGCATCAACAACCTCAAACAGATCGGTCTCGTTTACATCAGCTACGCCGAGAACAACAATGATATGCCTGTTCCCGGATGGAGTGAAATGTACGGCAGCACTTACTGGCCTGAGCATCTGATGAAAACAGGTTATCTCGGTGTTAAAACGACATCGAAAGGCAAAAGCATGATAAGCAAGTTGCGGGGTAATTTTCTGGTTTGTCCCTCAGATCCCTATCCGGCATACAATGTTTATCAATCAGATCCGATGCTTTTCAGCTACGCAACCAATGCCGCTGTAACGCTCGGTCAGCACGGAAAATGGTTTACCAAAAAAAACGGAGACCCGGATACAGATGTGAACAGAAAAGACAGGGAACAACGTTTCGGTTACCACACCTTCACTGAAATTGCGTACAGTAAGAAAAAAGGAGCTGCCACTCCGCTCATGGCGGATTCATCAGGATTTACCGAGGATCCCGCAGTGGTTCCTCCGGGAAAAGGCGAAAAAAACAAAAAGTCTGTTGCTCTCGTGAGCCGGGGTACCGGTTGTGAAGCCAACAACTACGATTATTGGGTAACAATAGGTAAATACCCGTGCTATGTTGATATTATCCGCCACAATATGAGAGCCAACACACTCTTCTGCGACGGACATGCCTCTTCTGTTCAGGGACCGATGTTCTCGCAGGATGGCCACCGCTATGTCCAGTGGCTGAACCCCTGGGTTGCGCACTCCGTCTACCGGTAATTTCTGATATACGCTTGCAAATACACTCCTTGCAGGCTATCTTATATGAGCGTAGTTTTCTTTATGGGAACCACGCTCTTTTTTGTATACAACTTTTACCTTTTGGAAACATGCCGAAGTTCATAACAAATATATTCCGCTGGTTCTCAAAGGATGAGTTCACCTGCTCCGGTGGCTATGCCGCCATCTGGAAAATCGCCTATCCGCTCATCCTGATGAACGCCACGCTCACCATAATGCAGGTGGCCGACCGCATTTTTCTCTCGCGCCACTCAACACTTGAAATGTCAGCCGCTCCGGTGGGCGGAGCACTCTACTTCTGGCTGTTCAGTTTTCTCACGGTAACATCGAACTTCACGGGGGCGATCATTTCCCAGCTACACGGAGCCGGACGCAAACAGGATTGTGTAAAAGCAGCATGGAGTGCCTTCTACTTCGCATTTGCTTCCGGATTGGTGATGTCAGTGCTTGTCCCGCTGACAGGCTGTGCTCTCATCGACCACTTTTTCAACCATTCAGCCGAACTCTCAAAGCTGGAAAAAATATATTTTATCTCCCTTGCCCCCTGCGGACTGTTTCAATGCATAAGTGCGCCATTCTACGCATTTTTCTCCGGCAGGGGAAAAACCAAAGTTGTCGCCGCGATCAACGTCGCGGGCTGTTTCATAAATCTGCTGCTCAACTACGTTCTCATCTTCGGAGCATTGGGCATACCGGAAATGGGTATCCTCGGAGCCGGTATCGCCACGAGCATCTCAATGGGCTTAAACTTTCTGATGATCCTCACCGTTTTTCTCTCGGTAAATCAGAAGGCGTACCGGACAAGAAATTTCCGCCAGTTCTCCCGGGATATTCCGTCGAAACTTTTGAGATTCGGCACGCTTGCCGGTATTCAGGTGTTCTGCACTTTCGGAAGTTTCAACGTCATGCTCATCGCCATCGGCAGAATCGGTGAAACAGCCCTCGCCGCCAGCAACATCGCACTTGCCATCAACAGCATAGTCTTTATGCCGCTGATGGGATTTTCTGAATCCACCGCCATAATAGTCGGCAATTTCATCGGAGCCGGACGCACCAATCCTGCCAACCGTGCCGCCTACCGCGTTCTCCGGATGGCTATGCTGTATATGTTCTGCTGTGTTGCCCTTTATCTCGCTATTCCGGAAACTCTTGCCCGGCTTTTCGCCCCGGCGCGGGAATCCGGTATAAACTTCAGCGACGTCCAGAGTCTTGCCGTTCACCTGCTGATGCTGATGTCGCTTTTCGGCATATCAGACAGCACAATCCAGGTGTTCTGCGGAGCCCTGCGCGGAGCCGGTGACACTCTGGCGATGATGTCAATTTGCAGTGTGTGCGCCATACTGAAAGCAGCCGTCGCGCTTTATCTCTCAAAATGCGGAGTATCAGTCATGGCGATCTGGTGGATAGAAATCATCACCTGTGCAGTAGAAGCGACTCTGATAACGCTCCGTTTCAAATCGGGAGCGTGGCGGAAAATAAAACTTATTCAATCAGAATAAAGCGTTCCGCCGTATCTCAAAGGTAAATCAGTCTTGTTCTGACGATTTCCGGAGTATTATCCGATATGGCTATCCGGACATTGTAGAGTATTTCCGTATGAAGAAGCGGAAGTTTTTCTTTGCCGGTCACTTTTTCAAACTTGAGTTTCCAGAGGTAATCCCGGCACAGAGTCTGGTCAAAACAGGCGACAAATTCAGCGGATTTGAGAATGCCGTTGCGGCTCAAGCTCTTGCACATGTCAGCAAATATCGCCCTTTTCTGACGGACTGAAACCAGATTGGTTCCGAGATACGGCGACAGGGTATTGAAATCACTGCTCTGTATCGCCTTAACCAGAGTATTGATATACTTTTCAGCCAGCACTTTTCCGGCATCCACATCAGCTTTTTCAAAAGCTCTTGGAGCCTGCAGATCGGCAATGATCTCCTGCTTTGAGCCTGCGCATCCACTCAACAGCAGCGCAGCCAGCGGAAGCGCGAACAAATATTTCTTCATAAGAGTATTTCCTTTACCTGTATTCATTACCTAAATATAATATACACATAGCGTTTTTTCAAGGTGTAAAAGAAAGTTAAAAATGTACATGGCTCCTGATTCTGCATTGAAAAAATCGACTGTAATATGTATATTATATACGTCAGTAAAAAACTAACGCAAGGTGATTTATGAACAAGCAATGTGTGATAGATACTCATGCACACATGGATCAGAATTATGATCCTCACTTCTTCGAGAAGATTCAGGAAGACGGCATCATCAAAGAGATCTGGATGCAGGCTCTTGATTTTGTCGTTCCGCCCAACTTCAGCTATGCGACGACATCTGAAGTACTGCAGGCGGCGAAACAGTTTCCCGATCTGGTCATCCCCTTCGGATATATCGACTGGGAACAGGGTCCGGATCAGGTACGCCGTCTGAAAGATATGGGGTGCTACGGTTTGAAAGCGTTCAGACCGATCCTGCCTTACAATGATTACAGTTACTTTCCGATATACGAAGAGGCTGACAAACTCGGTATGCCGATCCTCTTCCACGTGGGAATCATCGCCAGACGCCGCAGGGAGACCATGAGAAACCACGACTACTGCATCGGCCCGGATAAAATGCGTCCCTGCCACCTCGACACCATAGCAGCGGAGTTTCCCAAACTCAAGCTGATTCAGGGACACATGGGCGTTCCGTGGTGCAACGAACTCTTTGAGTCCCTCTGGTACTATGATAACATCTACGGCAGCGTTTCCGGACTCATCGACTGGAAATGGCTGATGGAAAACCTCGACCGCCGCAGTGAATCCGGCGTTCCTTACCATCAGAAAATGATGTTCAGCACCGACACCTCTTACGGCGGATCAGTGCCGCTTGAAAACATCTATGAGAGCGTCAACTTCTTCAACGGATTCTTCGATTTTGTCGGAAACACCTACAACTGGGGAACCGCAAAAAGGGATTTCATGTTCAATAACGCCGTAAAATTCAAAGAAAAAACTTATTAAAACAGATAAAAAAAGGAAAATCCAAATGAACCGTCTGATATTATTTCTCTGTTCATTGATGTTCGCAGCAGTCTGCTGTGGTGCCGATCTCAAACCCGATCCCCTCTACCGCAGCTATATGGTTTTGCAGCGGGATAAAGTAATTCCGCTTTCCGGCAAAGCCCTCCCCGGCGCGGAAGTAAAGATGACTTTTAAAAACAAAGAATACACAACTACCGCCGGCAAAGACGGCAGATGGAAAATCGAGATTCCGCCGATGAAAGCGGACAACAAAAATGCCCGTATGACCATCACCTCCGGCAAAGAGAAGTTTATCATCAACAACGTTCTGGTCGGTGAAGTCATCCTGCTTTCCGGACAGTCCCACATCGCCACCTCTTACGGTTACAAGCGCAGTGAACTTAAATCCTACGATCAGAAAAAACTGCCGCCGGAAGTTTTCAAGGCCCTGATCGATGAGATCAACAGCACCATCGACAATACTGAAACTGACCTTGAGTTCCGCAGCTGCACTGTCTGGAGCGACGGATCTGCTTCATGGTGGAAATGCAATCCCAAGGAACTCAAAAGTTTTTCAGTTATCGGACACAACCTCGGAAAAATTCTCCGCAAAGAACTTAACGTTCCCGTCGCGCTTATCAGCATGTCACGCGGATCATCTTCCATCGAGAGCTGGATTCCGGCTGAATACTACGACCACCCCACTCTGAAAAGAGAGAAGAGCAACATTCCCAAATTCCTTGCCTTCAACAAAGCCAACAGGGCAAAGACCATCACTCCGGAAGAAATCGACGCCTATATGGTCGATCTCTACAACCAGCCGCGCTGGGCCAATTGGAAGAGAAACTATATAAAAGACGGCAAACTTAAACCCGGAGCCCTCAAACTTGCGCTTTTCCACTCAGGATCTGTCCAGCCGACTGCCTGCTACGAAAACATCACCAAAAGTGTCCGTCCCTATCCGGCGCGCTTCATGATCTGGTGGCAGGGAGAAACCAACTACGGCGATCCTGTCGGCGACTATGCACAGAAGATGCGTATTCTCTTTGAGTCCAACCGCAAACTCTGGAACGATCCCGACTTGCCGATCATAGTCATTCTTCAGGGACAGCGTCGTCAGTACGCCGGACGCTACAGTGTCGGACGCCTCGAGCAGTTCAACGGCATCAACGGACTTGCCAATACCTACCTCGTCAACAACCTGCTGACCCCGATCGCTGAAATCGGTATGATCCATCCGTTCCACGAGAAAATTCAGGCCGGAAAGGATACCGCCGCGCTGGTGCTCAAACACCTTTTCGGCAGAGACGCCATCGGCAGCAGTCCGGTGTTTGACAAAGCAGAATTCAAAGACGGCAAAGCTGTTGTTTCTTTCCGTTTCAGCAAAGGATTGAAAACGACCGACGGCAAGGCTCCCGTTGGTTTCGAGCTGGCTGGCAAGGATAAAAAATACTACGCAGCCGAAGCTGTGATCAAGGGCGAGTGTGTTGAAGTTTCATCAGAAAAGGTCGCTTCACCCGAGTTTGTCAGATTCATGTGGGAAGATGTGAAAAACGTCTGCAATCTGGTAAACGCCGATAACCTCACCGCTTTCCCATTCGACACCCAGTTTGAGTTTTTCCAGAAACCCAATACCATCAACGGCAAGTAATCAGATCAGTTGATTATCCGGCAGCAGTCGCGGCACCAAACGCCGAAACTGCTGCCGTTTTTTATTATTACTGACATCTGTTCGCGGGGTGTTTGCACTCCATAGCTCGAAGAGCGACGGAGTGTCACGTGTCACAGTGTCACAAGCCCCTCTTTTTTTCTGAAAAAATGCGTGCAATATACGTATCTTTGCAGTAAAAAAGCGCAACTCCATCCGGCTTCGTTATACTACGCCGCGACAAGACGAGAGTTGCGCAGTACTTCGCCGCCTACTTGTCAGGGCGTAGCCTTGGCGAAGACTGATCGTACGGGCCTTCGCTGTCTGCTTGTCATGTAGCCTTGGCAAAGACTGATCGTGCGGGCCTGCCGGAGGATCTATAAGGGGCGAGGAGCCCATTATACTCCGACAACCACAATTATTTTCACATAACAATCAGGATAATATCAAATAAAAAAAGCCGCCAGAAGACTGACGGCTGTGATTTGTGGTGGATCCGCCCGGACTTGAACCGAGGACCCGGAGATTATGAGTCACCTGCTCTAACCGACTGAGCTACGGATCCGAAATACGCATTGTGCGTTTATATACTATATACTCTTAAAGCGGCTACTTCAAGTGTAAAACTGGTATAAGCGAAAGAAATATCACCAAAAAGTGAAAAAAGAGAGATTATTCCAGGACGAAGGAAAACTCGTTGCGTTCATTGGTCTGCCAAGCCAGATGGTTGGTTGACGGAGAGAGAGCAAAGAGCGGCGAAAAGGTGCGGGCTTTGATGGTTTTTCCACTGGCTTGGCATCAGGCTTTACCGGTTCAGCTCCGTGAGCTGCAGTCAGCAAAAAAACGGCGCAAATAAAAACAGAAACGGCGTGGATTTTAGACATTTTGCCCTCCCCCCGAGTTCAGAGTATAGTTATTTTGCAGCCTTTTTAGATTTTTTGCGTGCCTGCCGGGCAACAACCAGCTTCTTCACAAAGATGTAGGTCAACGGAGTCATTATTGCTGTCAGCAACGCTCCGCCGACAAAGAACGAGATTATAAGCTCCCAACTCATCTTGATCAGGGTGGAAAAATCCTGATTCTTCATCACGTCGCTCATGGCTTTGACCACCTCTGAATAACCGAGGTCGCCGCCGATTATTTTGTTGCCGACGTAGCACTGTACGGGATAGATTATAAAGATGGTGAAATGGTTGGTGATCAGAGTACCGAGAGTTGCACCGACCTTGCTGCCTTTAAGCATGAAAGAGGTGGGAATGGAAAGGATGAGCTGTGCTCCGAACGGAATCAGACATCCGTAAAACATGCCGATAGCCCAACCGCGGGCGATGTATTCCGGAGAGGCTTTTTCCAAAACCATTTTAGTATATATTTTTTTCCACCAGCGTCTGATGGTCAATCCCAATGCCATTTGATTCTCTCCTCAACTAAAACTTTTATTCAATAACAAATCCAAGGTTTTTCAATATTTTATCCGCCTCAGAGCCTGCTCCTGAAACTCTGAATGCCGGAAATTCACGCCTCACCCGGTAGGCTCCGCGCAACTTTTCAAAAAGTGCAGGAGCGGCCTTCAGGTTCTCACTGTCGAGCGACACATTATAAGAGTGCAGTACAGCCATCCTGACCGCGTCATCCGCTGACAACCCGGCAGGAACGGTAATACGCTCCCCCTCCTCCGGAGCGGGCAGCAGATGATGACAGCTCCAGTCGGCAAGCTCTTTTATGCCGAGTTCTGCGGCAACACTTCTGACGGCGGCGGTAGTTCCGTTGGCCTTGCCGTCAGTGGAGTACCCGGCGATATGACTGGTGGAAATAACAGAGTGTTTTCCGAGCAGCTCAAGATCTATATCCGGCTCATTTTCCCAGACATCAACGGCGATTTTTGAAACACGTCCGCACTTTTTCGCTTCGATGAGAGCAGCGGTATCAACGGCCTCACCTCTTGAAGTATTGATGAAGACAACACCCGGTTTCACTTTAGAAAAGAAATCTCTTGCACACATATGCCAGGTGGGATAAGCTCCGTCATAAGTCAATGGAACATGAAGCGTTATGAAGTCAGACTTCGAAATAAGTTCATCGAGTTCAGCAAAGCCGCATTTTCCCTCTTTTTCCATTCGGGGCGGATCGTTGACCAGAACTTTCATACCGAGAGATTGGGCACACTTTATAACCTTTTTGCCGACGTTGCCTGCTCCGATAACGCCGAGAGTTTTTCCGGAATACTCTCCGAGAGTAACCAGCAGAGACGTTATATACTGCGCCACGCTTGACGAGTTGCATCCGGGAGCATTGCACCACTTTATTCCCAGCTCTGCAAGTTCAGCCGGATTTATATGATCATAACCGATAGTGGCTGTAGCGACAATTTTCACACTGCTGTTTTCAAGCAGAGCCTTATCGCATTTTGTTCTCGTTCTGACAATAAGAGCATCTGCATCGCGCACATCATCCGGAGAAATATCTTTTCCGTTCAGATATACAGCTTCGCATCCGGCGGACTCAAAAACTCCGCGCAGAAACGGTATCTTATCATCAGCGACAATCTTCATTTTCCGGCGTACCTCGTGGGATCGGGAATCCCGGCGGCGGAAAAACCATCGCGGCGGAGCAGACAGCTGGCACATTTGCCGCAGGCAGCACCGTCATCATCTGCCTGATAGCAGGAGACCGAAAGCGAGTAGTCAACTCCGAGCGACACGCCGAGCTTGATTATTTCAGCTTTGCTCAAATTCTGAAGCGGAGTGTGAACAGTCCACTTCCACTCTTCATCAGCTGCCTTGGTTCCGAGGTTTACCGCCTGCGTGAATGCGGAAATAAAACTGCTGCGGCAGTCGGGATAATTAGAGTAATCCACGCTGTTGACTCCGATAAAGATATCACAGCAGCCGAGCGTTTCCGCCCATGCTGAAGCAAGCGAAAGAAACACCAGATTGCGCGCAGGAACATAGGTGACAGGGATTCCCACCGCCTCCTCCTGCGGAACCTCAATATCATCACAGGTCAACGCTGAACCGCCCCACTGGCGCAGATTGAGGTCAAAAATACGATGCTCCCGGACTCCGAAAGATTTGGCGAGGCGTTGAGCGGCAAGCAATTCGCATCTGTGACGCTGACCGTAATCAAAACTCATGGCATAAAGCTCAAAGCCCTGCTGTTTCGCCACGGCAAGGCAGGTTGCGGAGTCAAGTCCGCCGCTTAAAAGAACAACTGCTTTTTTCATATCAGACTCCCGGCTTGTCGCCCCAGATGATTTTGTGCATTTGAAGCTGCATACGCAGACGGCTTTTGGCTTCAATCACCCACCGGGCAAGCTCCTCGAAAGAGACCCTTCCCCAGACGGGAGAGGCAAGAAGAACGGCAGGCGACTCTTCAAGGCGGCAGTCGGATATGACTTTGAGCGCAAAATCGAAGTCACGCCTTGAGGAAACAACAAATTTCACTTCGTCAAGTTCAGTGAGGTTTGAGAAGTTGGAATAGAGATTTTTATCCGCCATTCCGGAATCCGGCAGCTTGCAGTCGATGATTCTCCTCACCCCCTCCGGCAGAACGGATACATTACAGCTGCCGTTGGTTTCGATCATGACTTCCAATCCGGCTGCCAGCAGGCGGCGGCAGAGTTCGGGAGTGTCTTTTGAAAGCAGAGGCTCACCACCTGTTATCTCTACGAGCGGAACTCCTGACTCAAGCGCAAGCGTCAGCAGTTCATCAATACTCTTTTCGACGCCTCCGGTACGGGCATAACGGGTATCGCAGTAATTGCAGTCCAGATTGCAGCCCTCGAGCCGGATAAAAAAACAACGTCTGCCGGCGAGCGTTGACTCGCCCTGCAGACTTGCAAAACACTCTATAACGCGCGGCAAGGTTCAGCCCTCGTAATAGGTGATGGCGGAGTTTTCAGACTCTCCGATCCTCACTTTGTAAACTTTGAGTGCGCCGTTGTTGAGTTTTTCGCTCAACTTGCGGTAGATCGTTCTTGCCAGCACTTCGCTGGTGGGGTTGACTTCGGCAAACTCCGGAAGCTCCGAGAGATTCTTGTGGTCAAAACCCTTGAGCAGAGCATCGACTTCGCTTTTGAGGATTTTGAAATCCATGGCGATACCGATATTGTCGAGGTCGGGACTCTGCATGGTCACGACAACGCTGTAATTGTGTCCGTGGAGATTTTTGCAATCGCCATCGTAGCCTTTAAGCTGGTGTGCCGCAGAGAAGGTGCGGCGGATCTCTATTTCGTACATATCTGTTATTTCTCCTGAATAAAAAGTCAGAGTTTCAAATCATCAAGTGCGCTCCAGGCAAGAGATCCTGAGGCACCGGAAGAACATTTGCAGCTTTTTTTGTTCAGATTGCATCCGCAGTCGTGACACAACCCGGCACAATCCTCATCGCAGAGGATGTTCATCGGCAAGTTGAGCAGCAGCTCTTCACGGATATCTTCTGATATATCCAACTCTTCGCCGTGTTCATCGAGGTCATAGAAAAGCTCTATATCATCTGCGGAAACAGTGAAAACGGTATTTTCAAGACATCTTCCGCAAGTGCCGGAAAGCTGAACTTCGCAAGTACCGGAAACCAAAGCTCCGCCGGAAACCTTGCGCACGATAAGATCGTAACTCATCGGAGATTCTACAGTGAACTCATCTTCTTCCGGCAATCCGATAAACTCCGGAGCTTCGGTTCCGGATAACTCTATCGGCTCACGGTCGAGCCGTGCTGCGCTGAATTTGATCATTATTTTTCTCCGGAACGCTTGGCGATCTCGCCTTCCATACGGGCAACAAAGCCGTCGAGGATCTCAAGGAACTTTTCGCGGTCATCCGCCGGAAGTTCGGAAATATACGCTTCAGCCAGCCGGTCGAAGGACTCCTCACGGTTGCGGAAACGCTTTTTGAGTTTGTCACCCAGCTGGATGGAAACCGAGCGGCGGTCAAGTGCGCTCGACACACGGGTAAGCACACCCTTGCCGACCAGAGTTTCAACCATTTCAGATGCGGCGGCAGGAGTTATATCCAGAGACTCCGCCAACGCCTTGAGTTTGACTCCGGAACCGGTCTTACCGACCAGCCCGTGAACGTTTTTGACCATCCTCAGCTGGTTGAGGGTAAGTTTGAAAAGCTGACGTTCCTCATTCTGTCCCTGCTCTTCGCGCAGAGAGTTGGCTGCGGAAATAAGTCTTTTCCACAACAGTGCGGTATCGTATTCGGCCATAAAAGTCATCTCTTTCAGTTATATTGTAATTCACCACCACAATATAACCGTATTGTTTTCAAAAGTCAAGCACAAATTCCGTCTTAACAGTCAAGAAAACCAAAATTTTACGGAGCGGCACTATTTACGCCAGAACTCCGATTGCATTGAGCAGGACAACCAGCAGACAGGGAATCACCACAACGCTCATGCAGAACTGGAAAGTGAACTCTCTGTACCACTTGCCGGAACCTCTGATCTCGGCGGAGATCTTTTCCAGTCCGACCACACCGATGACCAGAACCGTGGTGAATATTGCACCGATGGGCATCATCACGCTGTTGCTGATGAAGTCGAGGGTGTCAAGAATATCCATATTGCTGTATTTGGAGATGAAAAAGAGCGGTTTGACCTTGGATAAGACGCTGTATCCGAGAACCGTTATCGTTCCGACAGCAATTATTTCGGCAACATTGATGACGATCGCCTTTTTTCTGCTGACTTTCAGCTCCTGAATGAGGGTATGGACATTGGTTTCCAACAGGGATATCGCGCTGGTTGCGGCGGCAAAAAGTACAAGTATGAAGAATGCTGCGCCGACTATCTGTCCGCCGGGGAAACTGGCAAAAACCTGCGGCATGGTGATAAAGACGAGACCGACACCCGCGGATTCCGCAGCCTTCTCGCCGCCGAAAGCGACGACGCTCGGAATGATCATCAATCCGGCAAGGAACGCAACACTGGTATCGAAGATCTCCACCTGATTTACGCTTGAAACCAGATTATCCTCTTTTCTCATGTATGCGCCGTAGGTTATCATAATGCCCATGGCAATGGAGAGTGAGAAGAACAGCTGTCCCATGGCGGCAACGACGGTCATATAGCTGAATCGTTTGAGATCAGGCATAAGATAATAGCGGAAACCGGCTCCGGCATTAGGCAGGAACATGCAGTAGATGCAGATTCCGATAACCAGCAGTATCAGAATGGGCATAAGGATTTTATTGAAGCGTTCAACTCCTTTTTCGACACCGAATCCGGCAACCGCGACGATAATCGCCATAAAGAGCATGAAAAATCCTATCGGCTCCCAGGTCGAAGTAACGAAGTTCTGGAAATAGGCAGTTGAGGCAGAAACTCCATCAACGACCGCACTCTTGTCGAATTTTGCCACCGGATTGCACAGCAGGGCAAAAGCATATTTCGTCACCCAGCCGCCGATGACGCAGTAGTAGGGAACGATTATCATGGGAACGATGGAGTTTATCCATCCGCCATACCGGACTTTGCCGAGAAAACTCTTCTTTCCGGCACAGAGTTCGCGGAAAGCACCGATCGGTCCCTTGCCGGTCATTCTGCCGATGCAGTTCTCTGCGATCAGCAGAGCGTAGCCGAAAGTGAGGACAAGGATAAGATAGGTCAGCAGGAATATTCCGCCGCCGTACTTGGCTGTCAGATATGGGAAACGCCAGATATTGCCCAGACCGACTGCAGAACCTGCCGCAGCCAGGACAAATCCTATTTTACTGGTGAAACCGTCATTTTTACTCATTTTATCACCTTATGAATTACCAATCATTACTTTATCCTTATAATATACAACTTATAATAATAAAATTCAACCGCGCAACCGGAATACCAGTTCCTGGTGTATACACAAAAAAAGCGCACTGCTTTTACACAGTACGCTTATTCTTAATGACGTTCCAGAAGGAAACTTTTATCTTTCCTCTTCCTCCATCGCATCGAGGACCCGGCAGATCAGGCGGCTTGACGCCTCAAGTGAGGCAAGCTCCTCTTCTGTGCATCCGGAGAAAAAACTGAGGATATATTTGTTCAAACGGTCATCAATGTGGGCTGTCGTCTTCTCTGCGCGTTCAGTGAAACTGATAACAATATTGCGCCGGTCATTTTTATTTTCGTGTCGCTCAAAAATTCCCATTTTCACCATTTTATCGACGAAGATCGAGGCTCCTGCGGAAGTCATTCCGGTAACCCGCATGATCTTTGCCAGATTGCAGGGCAGTGAGTGCCGCACCATCATCAGATGGATGAACTGCTGCTGGGGGATCAGCTTCGAATAGTGACGCCAATCCTCTTCAAGAAAACGGCGTCTGGTCATTTCGAGCATACGGCACATTTTCTTGAAGACTTCGACTCTCGAGAGCAGATGTTCAGGCTTACCTGAAAGCGGCATCTGCTCGAGAGGAATCTGTTTGCTGTTTTTTCTTGAATTCATTACTTGGCAGTCTTGAAATCATCGTGGATGAACTTGCCGACCTCGTCGAGACGCTCGACGCGGGCCTCGCGGTCATCGTCCAGACCATACTGCTGGAAGAACATGTTTCCGACGCGGCTGGTCATACCCTTGTTGACACTCTTGACGATCTTGCCGAGTTCCTCGCGGACTTCAGCACCGGCGAAGCTGTCGGGGTTGGAGTACTCGACGCGGGCGATAACAACCAGCTGAGACTGTTTGATGGACTCACCCTCGGTGGAGAAAGCACGTCCGATGATGGGAAGATCTTTGAAGAAGGGCAGTCCGGCATTGTTGCGGACAGCTTCGGACTTGCGGATACCGCCGATGACAAA
>JAZQTR010000047.1:0-17046 GCA_045630865.1 Victivallaceae bacterium | reverse complement strand
ATTCTTGACGAGGCTACCAGTGCCCTTGATACAGTAACCGAGCGACTTGTTCAGGATGCCCTCGACCGTGTTATGAGCAACCGCACAGTTTTTGCTATTGCCCACCGCTTGAGCACCATCAAAAATGCTGATCTCATTCTGGTTATGAAGGATGGAAAGATTGCCGAGCACGGCAATCATCAGGAGCTTCTCAATATGGGCGGCATTTACAGCCGTCTGCACGCCACCCAGTTCCAGGAATGAGTCTTGGAAATGAAGAAGGTACACTTCGTCGGTGCCGGAGGTGCCGGAATGGCTCCGCTTGCCGCACTCTTCTGCCAGTCAGGGATTTCTGTCTCCGGCAGTGACAATGAAGAAAACTCCAAAGTCGGAATGCTCCGAGAACTCGGTGCGAATATATCTGTCGGACACAGCGCGGATAATCTTCCGGATGATGCCGGACTGCTGGTTTATTCCTCTGCTGTCGGAGTTGATAATCCGGAGCGGACCAAAGCGCAAAAGCTCGGTATTCCCCAACTCTGCCGCGGAGCGGCACTTGCTCAATTTACCGGAAATTACCGCCGGGTGGTCGCTGTTTCCGGAGCGCATGGCAAAAGTTCGATAACTGCATTGATAAGCCACATCCTTGAGGAGTGCGGTTTTGCTCCCGGGTATATGATAGGTGCTGACGTTCCCGGCAGAAAAAGCTTTTCATCAGGCGTCGGTGATATATTTGTCACCGAAGCCGATGAGTCAGATGGAACGCATACTCTGCTTAAACCATTTATCGGAGTGATTCCCAACTATGATCCAGACCACGCGTGGAGCGTCGGCGGCGAAGAGGCTCTTGAAGATAATTTTACCCGTTTTGCCGGAAACTGCAGTAAAGTTATCTGTTATTCTGGCAGTAAAGTCAGGGAGTTCTGTCGCGGTCATCAGAATGTTGAGTATCTTGAACTGCCCTCTGAAGATTTCTCCTTTGCCGGATTCTACGGTTACGAGGCGGTCAATGCCTTTATCGCTGTAAGATGTTGTGAGGTGCTTGGATGCGAGCGGGAAAAAGCGGCAGCTGCTGCAGAAACATTTTCAGGTATCGCCCGCCGGATGACCGTGCGTTTCAAGAGTGAAAATATCACTGTCATCGAGGATTACGCCCACCATCCAACCGAGATACGCAACAGTATCGCTCTTTTGCGCCGCAAGTATTCGGAGTGTCATCTGCGTATAGTTTTTCAACCCCACCGCTATGCCCGACTCGAAAAGTTTTTTGACGGTTTTGCTCTGGAACTTGCCAAGGCTGATTCGCTTCTGGTGACTCCGGTATTTGCAGCGTGGAGTGAAACGGGTAAAGTCGACGCATCAGACCTCGCACGGGCGGCAAACGGCATTTGTGTCGGCTCCGACTGGCAGAAAACTGCAGAACTTGCGAAAGAAATGCCGGATGACGGCAGACATCTTCTTATTGCCGTCCTCGGGGCAGGGGACATCAACCGGATATTCCCTTATCTGGAGTGCTGTATGGCCCGGTGATAGCTGATGATTCCTTCGGCTATTGCCCGGCTGATTTTTTCTATATAGGCTGTTGAATTGAGCAGTTTTTCCTCTCTGTCGTTGGTTATGAAGCCAACTTCAACCAGTGCGCCGGGGGCATTTATATCCCGCAAAACGGCGAATCTTGCTCTTTTTACACCCCGATCTACTGCTCCGGTACGTGAAAGCAGTGCTTTCTGCAGATTGTATGCCAGCAGAAAGTTATTGGCATCCCTGACGTTTGCCGGATTGCGGACAAGCTCTTTTTTCCCTCCGGTCGAAGGTGCATCTGCCGGAGTCAGGGCAAAGGTTTCGATTCCATTTATACTGCGCTGTTTTACTGCGTTGACGTGGATGGAGACAAAAAGGTCACTTTTCTGTCTTTTCTGGATGGTTCGTCTGGCGTCGAGCGACAGCGTCTGATCTTTGTATCTGGTGAATACGACCTGATAATTGCAGGCCCTCAACAGGGCTGCGGTACGGCGGGCGATTTTCAATGTGATGTTTTTCTCTCTGGAGTACCTGCCCAATGCTCCGGTGTCGTTACCTCCGTGGCCCGCATCGAGAGTGATGGTATACACTCTGTGTTTTCTGACGCTTGCGGGATTTATCAGAGGACGTATGGTTGAATTCCAGTCAGAAATGCTGAATGCAATATCGTTCCTGTTGTTTTTTTTCATCCATCTGGTGAACACCGATGAGCGCACCGGCTGTTTTTCAGGGGCATATCCCGGAACGATTTTGATGTTGTTATAGAAAAGTTCTCTTTTGGGCGGAACGAATGTTATTTTGTGGCGGGAGTTTTTGTACTCCACTTTACTGCCGTAATCATATTTGCCCATTGCATATTGTCTGGCAACATCTCCGAAGAGTATGGCGGCAGTACCATCCTTGAGTCTGCTCCGGCGGATATCTGCCTGCAGAGAGAGAAGTAACCCTGTAAACAGGAAAAAAATCAGTAAAAACTTTTTCACTTGCAACTCTTCCGCTGTGTGTCTTTGAGCAAAGCGACGTCGCCTGTGCAGTCGACAGTCGGAGGATACATGGCAAATATATCCGGACCGATCTGGGCGGTTTCGCGCATCGATCCGAGGACGAATGCTTTGGCATCAAGCAGGGCGTTCTGCCAGCTCATGCCCATGGCCAATCCGGCGGTGATTGCGGCAGAAAGCGTTCCTCCGCAGCCGTGTGACTCCGAGGCGGCATCAAGTTCAACCGCAGGAGATTTCAGGGTGAATATTTCACCTTTTACACAAACTGCGTCGACGGCGGTCTTGCGGCAATCGAGGTGTCCGCCTTTGAGCAGGATACTGCAGCCGTATTTTTCATACAACTCTTTTGCCGCATCTTTCTGGGCGTTGAAGTTGTTGATTTTTTTGCCAAGTATAAGTTCTGCTTCAGGAATATTCGGGGTGAACCATCTTGCTTTGGGGAGCAGTTCTTTTTTTAGAGCGGAAATGAGATTTTCGCTCCGGTTTGTGGCGAAATCCGGATCGCAGATGAGTTCCAGCTTGTATTTTGCGGTGAGCGCGGCGACAGCGGAAATCGTTTCGGTATCGCAAAGCATGCCGGTTTTGGCAAACCTGACCGGTATTTCCTGCATGATGGTATCTGTCTGGCGGATCACTTCAGAGGCCGGGACAGAGACTATTCCTGTTATTTCCAGCGGATTTTGAGAAGTGATTGCGGTTATGGCAGAACAGCCGTAAATGCCGTAGGCGTTGAAAGTCCGCAGATCGGCCTGAATACCGGAGCCGCCGCCGGAGTCGCTGCCGGAGATGGTGAGGGCGGTCGGATAAAGTTCAACAGTTTTATTTTTTTTCTCTGTCATCGGTTGTTTTCCGTGTGAAAGCAAGCTATATTTATGTACATGACTTAAACTACATCCGGAAAGGGAAAAAAACAAGACAAATGAAGAGCTTATTTGCAATTTTTCTGCTCCCGGCAATGTTTTTCTGCCATTTACTCGGTGCGGTCGATTTTGTCAATCATCCGGATCAGGAGGGACGTTTTGCACTCCGGCGGCTTACCGGCTATATTTCCGGTAACTTCCGGGTGGCGAAAAAGAGCCTTGACGTAGATATATTGAGTGACCCGCGGGCGATTCCGGGAGAGCCGTTTCTTGAGTATATGCCGGATAAACGTGCCCGGATAACCATAAATCCTGCCGACGACTGGCGGCAGGATCGCGGATTCTGCCGGAAACTGATATTTCTGCTGCTGAAACTCAAAACGGGTTCCCCCGCCGCTGATGCCGGAGATTTGCCGGATTGGTTCGTTTTCGGAATCGCACAGGCGGCGCAGGAGCGTACCGCTTCCGCACGTCTGGTGCGCAACAGCCACAGTTTTGAACTGCTTGGTTTGCTCGCGGCGGCAGGAGCTTTCCGCAATCCGCTGCAGATCCTGCCGCTCGAGCTATCCAAATTGACGCCGGAGGAGGAGCCGTTTTTTCTCGAGTATGCCAAACTCATGGCGTATGTGCTTGAGGATGCCGGAAGATTTTCTCATTTTACAGCGATTTTCGCCGAGAGCAATACTCTTGACCGGCGTGATTTTGACCGTGTTGCAGCAGAGTGCCTGAAAAATTATGATTCCAGATATATAGCTCCTGAGTTCCGCAGGGAGCTTTGGAGCGACCTCAATCCGCCACCGGAGGATTTCACTCTCAAATGTTTTGAAGAGGCGTATAAAGTGCCGGTTCCGGAGCTTGACAAAGATGGTCTTCCCACCGGAAAGACTGCAAGTATCGCACTGGATGAACTCCCGTCTTTGAGTGAGCGTCCTGACTACCATCTGCTCTGCCGTTATGCCGCAAATGAGATTTTTGCCGTTTCTGTCGGCGAGTCGCGTGAGATACGCCGGGAGCTTGCCGGTTTGCGAGTGATGTTTGAACAGGAATCAATGATTTTTGCCGCATCTGCAGCAGGAAAAACGCAAAACTCTTCTTCTGATCCCAGGTCGAAAAACCGGAAAAAACAGCCAAAAAAGAGTGGCGGTACAGCTTCTTTCGATGAACTTATGAAAGATCATGGAAAAAAAGAGTTCCGTGAACTGACCAGAAAGTTTTACAAAGAAAAAGTTATTTCCAGCACTGTCCCCGGCGGAGAAAAACGCAGTACCGGGGCAGGCTCTGACACCATTGCTCCCGGACGCTCCAAATCGGAGCCTGAAAAGATACGGCGCATTGCCGGAAATATCCGTCAGCTGCTTGAGGAACGCAAAGAGTTGCGGTTCAAACTCGATTCAATGGCGGCAAAGGAGCGCACCGTGCGTGAATCAATCCGCAGACGTTCAAGTTTTCTTGAAAATGGCGACGACCGGATCTCCGGTTGGCTTGAACGGTTGGAAAACAGTTTGTTGTGACAAAAAAACTATTGATTTAATCCGTTTCCGGAGCTACTTTATAAAAATGTACACTCCATTATTCGGGGTAAATGAAACAGAGAAGAACGATGGCTCAAAATACAGAAGATAAAAAATTTTCCAAACGACTGATTCCGGTACTGCTTGCGCTGGTGATGATACCGGTTGCGGCTGTGGTCTATCAGGCTGTCGCTCCGGCGGTACGCCGTGCCGCATCGGACTTTTTCTATCCTTATATCAAAGCTGCGAAGATCCCGGTGTCGGTACTTTCAGATAAAAGTCTGCTCTTTTTTTCCAAGCCGGAACTCGCCGCCAGAGTTGAACACCTTATGCGGATCAACAACCAGCTTGCAACCCAGGCGGTATCTGCGGCGGAACTTATGCGCGAAAATGACCGTCTGCGCCGTCTTGCCGGATTGAAAGCACGTCCGCGCTGGCGTTATGTCAACGCCCGGGTTCTGCTGCGCGACCCGCTGCGCTGGCAGGAGCATATAACCATTGACCGCGGAGAGAAAGATGGTATCAGAAACGGCTGTGCCGTGGTTGTTGCGGATTCATCTTCAGTTCCGGTACTGGCCGGTGTCATCAGTTCGGTCGGAAAAAACAGCAGTGTGGTAAATACGGTCTATAATCCGCTGCTGAAGCTTTCCGGCAGAGTCGGCAACAAATCTGTCGGCTTTATAAACTCTTCAGACCGCAGGGGAACCGGACGTCTGGTTTCAATAGATTACCTGCCCGGCAACTCCGGATGTCAGCCGGGAGAAGCGGTCGTTACTACGGGATTTGAACACCGTATCCCGGGGGGAATCAAGATCGGAGAACTCGCCTCGGTGTCAGAGCATCGTCCGGTGGTTTACGACGGTCCATTCCGCAGCGGTTTTGTCCGGGTGACATTCGATCCCAATGCTCTGCGTTTTGTTACTGTGATAACTCCTGAAAAAGAGAATATGGAGCAGGAGTGATGAATCTCTTTTTTGACATCGTGACCGTGCTTTTTGCCGTTATCCTGCAGCTGGTGTGCGGAGATGTTCTGGCTCTTCAGATACCTTTTGCCGTTTACGCCCTTCTGGCCCTTTCGATGCGCCGCGGAGCAGTTTGTGCTGTGACAGTTGCTCTTTTTGCCGGATTCATCATAGATTTTGCCAGCGGCAGGGAGTTTGCCTCCTGCACGCTTGCCATGCCGCTTGCGGTTGCTGTCGCCGGGATACTGCTTCCGGTGGAGCCGATCCGTTTCACTTTTGCCGACTACATTCTGCCCGGGGCGGCAGCCGGCGGTGTTCTCGGGTTGGTGCAGCTGATAACTCCGCTTTTTTTCGGAGAAGAGTGGTTCTACCTTGCCGGAAACAGTGCGGAAATGGCAGCCTCACTGCTGCCGGGAGTTGTTTTGCTGCCGCTTTACATCTGTGTTACCGACCGTTTGGCGAAAGATCTTGAAGTTGAACGCATATTCAAGCGAACTATAGCAGTTGCCCTGCGTGCGGCAAGGAGATGAAAATGACGTTCCGCAGAAACAGGAAGATCGTACTCAACGGACTCTTTGATGATGTCCGTTTCCGTATAGCAGTGATCGGCGGAATTTTCCTTATCGGTTTTGCTGTTCTGTGGGGAAGGCTCTACTTCGTTCAGGTAATGTCAGGCAAAAGCCACATCGAGCAGGTGAGCAACCAGTCGCTGCGCCGCATAAGGATACCCAATCAGCGCGGCAGAATCATCACTGCCGACAATGTTGTGCTTGCCGATAACAATGTTGAGTTTGATCTGGTGTTTTATCCGGAGGAAATGCAGCAGCGTACCCGCAACCGTACCGTACGCTACATGGCAGAGTGTGCGGCAAGGGCGTCACGGATGGTCGGAAGAGAAAATAAAATCACTCCTGAAGACATACGCATACATCTCATCCGCCGTCCCGGTATTCCGCTTACGGTAATAAAACATCTGGATACCGCAGAGGCGGCGCGGGCATTGGAATTTGCACGCATAACTTCCGGATGTGATGTTTCACAGCGTCTTGTTCGCGTCTATCCGCAGAAGAGTCTTGCCTGCCATATCATCGGATATACCGGACTTGAAGAGCGCAGCCGGGCGGCTGATAAAGAGGATTTCTTCTACTATATCCCTGACGCTGTCGGCAGAGAGGGTATCGAAAAGGCATTCGATGTCCTTCCGGGCAACAGAGGAACCGGATTGCGGGGGTATCCCGGATATTCTCTCATCCAGGTGGATAAGCTCGGATATGCCAGAGATAAGATTATCCACGGAATACCTCCTGTCGCAGGTTCCAACGTGGTGCTGACGCTTTCGGCAAGGGCGCAGAAAGAGGCGGAAAAACAGCTTTCCGGTTATCGGGGCGCGATAGTTCTGCTCGATGCAGACAACGGAGATGTTCTGGCAGCAGCGTCTGCCCCCGGATACGATCTGTCTCGCTTTACACCGGCAGTTCCTGCGGATTACTACCGTCTGCTCCGCAACGATCCGGCTAATCCGCTCTTCAACCGGGCATTTTCCGGCAGTTACACTCCGGGATCGATCATGAAGCCGGTGGTTATGCTTGCTCTGCTCTCTGCCGGAGTTGATCCTGCTGTTCAGGTCGATTGTGACGGCGCAAGCAAAATAGGCAATGCCCGTATCCGCTGTGCCGCGCACAGACGCGGCGGACATGGTCCGGTTGATGCAGTTGAGGCTCTCAATGTTTCCTGCAATGATTATATGATTGAAAATGCAGTCTCCCATCCGGCGGAAATACTTTTTGAGCAGATGGCAAGTGCCGGGATCGGCAGAAGAAGCGGTGTTGAACTGCCGGATTCACGTGGAGTTCTTCCGTCAGATGCTGAAAAAAGACGCCGTTTCCGCTTCGGCTGGACAAAATACGATACGGCACTGCTTTCCATCGGTCAGGGAATTATCTCAATTTCTCCGTTGCAGGCGGCGGTCATCTGTGCTGCGCTCGCCAACGGCGGAACTGTTTACAAGCCCCATCTGGTGAGAGAAGTCGTGGATAACACCGGCAATGTGGTCTATCAGCGCAAAAGTGAAATCAAGGGTACTTTATCCGGTACTCTTCAGGCGCGGGAAATTGTCCGGAAAGGTATGTTTGAAGTGGTCAACTCTTCAAACGGTTCCGGACGCCGTGCCAGAGTCGACGGTTTGGAAATCTACGGCAAAACCGGTTCTGCTGAATTCGGACGCAAGGGCAATTTGCGTATTTTTGCCTGGTTTATCGCCTACACCAAACACAACGGCAGAAATTACGCTGCCGCCGCAATCGTTGAAGAGGGTTCTTCCGGCGGCGGAGTCTGCGCACCTATGGTTGGCAGGTTTCTCCGGAATTATCTGCTGAATCAGCAGAAGTGATCTCTTTCTGCGGCAGCTGGGCGATTATCACTGCCGCGAATATTACTGCGCATCCGGTAAGTTCAAGCATTGAAAGTTTCTCTTTGAGAAAGATGTATCCGCCCAGTATCGAAAAGACAGATTCCATACTCATTAAAATTGAGGCGGTTGCTCCGGATATATGTTTCTGGCTCACGGTTTGCAGCGTGAAAGCTATTCCGCTTGAGCAGATTCCGCAGTAGAGCAGGGGGATCGCCGAGTTTTTCAAAAGTGTCAGAGATATCTCATCCTGTTTTATAGCGGCTGCGCAGCCAGTGATGACTCCGGCTGTGATGAATTGGATGCATGACATCTTTATACAGTCTACTCCGGTTGCGTAGTGACCGATTACCATAATGTGGCAGGCGAACAAAATCGCGCAGGCGAGCAGCCAGAGGTCACCGGAACCGATCGCACCTGACTCCCCTGGAGCGCACAGCAGGTATGAGCCGCCGAGTGCAAGGATCACTGCCGCCCAGTGAAGACGGTTGACTTTGTGCCCGAAAAACATTCCGGCGAGCGGAACGAAGATGATGTAGAGAGAAGTGATGAATCCCCCTTTACTGGCAGAGGCGTATATGAGTCCGTACTGCTGGGTCGTGCTGGCAAAGGCAAGAACGGTTCCGCACCAGATACCTCCTGAAATGAGTGTTTTGCGCTCTGCGGCGTTTTCCGGCAGAAGCGGAGAGTGTTTCAGATGGTCGAGTATCAGAATCAAAGGGATGAGAACAACCGCCCCGGTGAAACTGCGCAGAGATGTGAATATTTCCGGAGAGAGATATTTCATTCCTGTGCGCTGGGCGGCGAATGCCAGTCCCCAGATAAGGGCGGCAAGCAGCAGCTCAACTGAGCCGGTAAGAGTGTTCCTGTTCATATCACCTGGGGAAAAATGTTAGTTCTTTGCCCGGAGCGGAATCAACTGTTTTGCCATCCGGGGAGATTTGGAAGCAGTCGAAAATTCTGCCATCTTCAAAGAACGATTTGACTTCGAGCTTGTTTTCAAAAAATTCAATGGTGTGTCCGGAGTGCGGTTTTGTGTTGCCGGGACCATCTGTTATCAAGGTGGTAAAGGGATATTTGCCGTTGATATACGCAAATTCTTTTGGTTTTGCCGGAGAAAATCCGTAAAAACCCTCTTTGCCAGGAATGGTACGGCGGTAGCGGTGGGTATGTCCGGATATCCACAGATGAATTTCAGACGGCTCAATGATGTTTTCAATGATCCGGCGGGTGAAGTTCTCGATTTTTCCGTCAGAACCGTAGACTGCCCCGTGGGAAAGCACAATGCGGTATTTTGCCTCTTTCCACGCCTTGCAGGTGACCGCTTGGGATATGACTTTTCTCTGGTCGGCAAGCAGTTCCGGCATAAGGTCGTATGCTGAATAGTGCCGGGTATTGGCTTCTGATGATCCGCCGCCGTTGCCGCTGTCGAGTACGAGAAATGCAACATTGTTCCAGCAGTACAAGCCGTAAGTTTTTCTGTTGTCGAGATGGAACAGTTTGGAATACGGCCTTGTATCAACTCCGCGGTATTCGTGGTTGCCCCGTACGAGAAGCAGATTTTTTCTGCTGCTGTAGAGTTTTGTGACTGCTTTGAGCGCGGTTCCGAACATGGCGTCTGCAAAGTTGTTGTACGCTCTGGAAGAGTCTCCGACAGAAACAAAAATCTGTGATGCTGCTGCGTGAGGCGTTGAGAGATACTTGTTGAGGATATCACGCTGTTTTTCGTCGGTGTACTGAAGATCTGAAGTGAGAAATACTTTGAAGGGCTTGAATTTCTCCGCAGAGGTGGTGAGAGAGTATTTTTCAGGAAGTATCACAAGCTTGTTTTCCGGACGCTCAAGCATTATAAGCTGATACTCGTAGCTGCACTCAGGTTCGAGGTCGGAAATGTCTATTCTGTGCATTTTTTCATCGAGATTGATCTGGTAACCTGTCTCATTCCAGATGTCACGGAACTCTTTTGTGCCGCTCTTTTTTATTCTGACTCCGGCTGGAACCGGCTCATTGGTGGTAAAGACGACAGAAGCACTTCTGCTTCCGGTATTGACCAGACAGGGGCCGTACTGCAATCCGGGAACCGGATAACGTACTTTGAGGTATGGGTTCTTTCCGGCGGCAACAGTCCAGGTGGTCGAGCCGCTGGAAATCCAGAAAGAGACGGTGTGGCGTCCTGCGGCAAGTTCGACATCGATGATGTGGTTGTTCTTTTTCGCCGGAGCTGAACCGTTTCCGCCCAGCTCATAGGTGTCGAAGACTTTTTTGCCGTCTACAAAGACAAAGATCTGCCAGTCAGCTCCGACTCCCAACTGGATTCGTCCGGACTTTTGGACATCGATTTGATTTACAGCAATGGCGATCCGTTTGCTTTCAGGTCGGGAGTAGCCGAACAGACGGTTGAAATCCTGTGCGGTGTCAAGTGACGGTACTATCTTGCCTGTTTTGTTGCGGAACGTCGGAGTGTATTTCAACTTTGCCGCATCAGAGACAGTTAACTTGTTGTCATGAAAAACGATGAAATCTCCGGCAAAATCCCAGTCGGAATAATTATCCGGAAAACCTCCTGCCGTCAGGGCGGCAAAAAATAAAAAAGCCGTAAAAACGGCGAAAGATATTTTATTCATAGATGTTTCTCTTTTCAAAAGAGAGCTTTAACAAAGTTCGGCTGGATAAAACAGGATTTATGAATCTCGCTGTTGTAGTAGCGCAGTTTTTTGAGCAGTTCCGGTTCAATCTCCCGTGCCGGAGCAGTAACTTCGGCGAAGTCGCTGGCAACACACGCACCGATGACTCCGGTCGGGTAGGTCGGAACGTGGAGTGTGGCGTAGCCGGAATATTTGAATACCTTGCGGGTGATTTTGTTGAGTCTTGCTACGATATCGGGCAGCAGAAAAGCCGATTCACCCTGGCTGGTGACGATTCCGCCCTCGCGCAGAGCAGCCTTGAGGTCGGTGTAGAACGCTTCATTGAAGAGAGGTTCTCCCGGGCCGCCCGGATCGGTGGAGTCAACGATGATGATATCGTAATGATTTTTCCGCCCGGCGATAAATTTGCTTCCATCCTCAACGTAGACGGTCACTCTCGGGTCAAGGTAGCCGCAGGAGGTTTCCGGGAGATACTTCTTTGCGGCTTCGATAACATCGGCGTCAATTTCGCAGATGTCTATACTTTCAAGTTCGGGGTGACGTGAAAGCTCACGCAACACTCCGCCGTCACCACCGCCGATAACCAGCGCGCGGCGCGGAATTCCGTTTTTAAAAGCGTAAAACGGAAGATTGGCAAGCATTTCGTGGTAGACGAACTCATCGTAACTTGTGAGCTGGATGATTCCATCGAGCATCAGAAGTTTGCCCAGTTTGCGGGTCTCGTAAATATCTATCTGCTGAAATTTGCTTTTATGGCTGAAAAGGTGCTCGGTGACTTCGATGGTGTTGCCGTAGCCGCCACCGACTTCGGAGATCCAGGTGCTGTCAGACATAAGCTTACCTCAATCAGTTGAAGAGATCCGGAGTTTCCTGTTCGATATCTTTGCCGTTCCAGCAGTAGGTGCAGACCTTGTCGGCGGGCAGTCCGATAGCGGCAATAAGCTTGTCGAGCTGCTGGAACTTGAGCGTTGTAAGGTGCAGGCTCTTGCGGATCTCATCGACCATTGCCAGATACTCTTTTGAGTTGTAGACCAGATATTTTTTGATGGTTTCGCAGGAGAGCTCTTTGGTTCCTTCCAGCTTGGCGATGGCGCGTCTGGTGGCGAGATCGAACTCACTGCGTGAGCGCGAGAAGTTGATGAAGGGACATCCGTACATCAACGGAGGACAGGCTGAACGCATATGCACCTCTTTGACTCCGTCATTGTAGAGGCGTTTGACCGTATCTTTGAGCTGGGTTCCCCGTACGATGGAGTCATCGCAGAAGAGCAGACGCTTGCCGCGGATGAGGTCGCAGATGGGAATAAGTTTCATTCTTGCAACCAGATCCCGGAACTTCTGATTCTGCGGCATAAAGCTGCGCGGCCAGGTCGGAGTGTATTTGACAAAGGCGCGCTGATACGGTTTGCCGGCAGCGATTGAGTATCCGATGGCGTGGGGAATTCCGGAGTCGGGTATTCCGCAGATGGAGTCAATCGAGTTGAGCATATCACGGTCATCTTCAGCCAGCAGTGTTCCGTTGCGGTAACGGGCCACTTCTGTGGTGATTCCTTCGTAAATGCTCGAGGGATAACCGTAGTACACCCAGAAGAAACTGCAAACTTTCATCGTTTTGCCCGGGGCGACGACGGTTTTTGCCTCATCGTAAGTCATTTCTACGACTTCACCCGGACCGAGTTCCCGGTCGAGGACAAAGTCCAGATTGGGGAACGCAGTGCTTTCCATCGTTACAGCGCGGCTGCCCTCTTTTTTACCGATGATTACAGGAGTTCTGCCGTAACGGTCGCGGGCGGCGTAGATTTTTTTGTCGAGCAGAACCAGAAGCGAGCATGAGCCCTCAATAACTTTCTGGGCGTATTCGATTCCTTCGACCAGAGTGTTTTTTGAGCAGATGAGCATTGCCACGATTTCGGTCGAATTAAGTTCGCCGTCAGCGGTTTCAGATAGATGGGTGTGTCCGGCTTCAAAGGCTTTCTCGACGATTTTTGGGATATTGTTGATTCTGCCGACAGTGACCAGCGCGAAGGTTCCGAATTTGCTGGAGATCAACAGCGGCTGATCCTCACCGTCACTGATGGAGCCGATTCCGGCAACACCGGTAAACAGCGGGATATCATTATCGAATTTTGAGCGGAACTGGGCGTTGGAAATATCGTGGATCTTTCTGGTGAAGTTGCCATCCGCACTCTGCAGAGCAAGACCTCCGCGTTTGGTTCCCAGATGGGAGTGATAGTCTGTACCATAGTAGAGATCGCAGACGCAATCTGTGTTGGAAACTGCACCGAAAAAACCGCCCATAATATATACCTCTGTAAATATTCAATACAATATATAGCTATCACACTCTATAATGTAGCACAAAAACTTGCTCTTTCAACCGCCATCTTGAGCTTGAAAAAGAGTTTTTTCAGATATTACACTTCGTTGCGCCGCAGCAGGCGGAACGGAATATGCAAATCAAGCTCCTCCGGCAGCTCTGCATCAACGGCTGTATCGAAGCCGGGAGAAAACGTTCTGCCGCAGGAGTGGTATTTCGCTCCGGCGCTCCGGTTTGAGGGCAGAAAATCTATTCCGTCAGCTCTTTTGAGTTTTGTGCAGAGATGAGAGAGCTTTTCGAAATAGTCCGGAGTATCCGTGATGGTGTGAAGCAGCGGGATACGCAGACGGTATGGAACACCCGTCATCGAGTCGAGCGCAAGCAGATTGGAAATAACCTGCTGTGAGGGTTTGCCTGTCCACTTGAGAGAGTTATCATCATCGAGCAGTTTCAACCCGAAGAATATGCAGTCAACTTTCCGGGCCAGTTGCAGGAAAGTTTCCTGCGGCGCAAAGCCGCAGGTGTCGATAATGGTGTGCACTCCGGGATCAAGACGCTCTAAAACACCGGAGAGAAACTCCGGCTGCATAGTCGGCTCTCCGCCGGAAAAAGTGACTCCGCCGTCGGGAATGAAGGAAATCAGCGTGTTGATATGTTCTGCCAGACTTGAGGCGTGCCAGATTTTTCCGCAGACTCTTTCGGGAAGGTCGGGAAAGTGCAGAGTTTCCTGCTCTCTCTTCTGCCCCTCCGGCGAGTGACACCAGCGGCAGCGCAGCGGACACCCCTTGAGAAAGACGGTCATCCGGACTCCGGGACCATCATGGAGTGAACACTCGGCAATGTCAAAAACTGTTCCTGTTGCGTCAGCCATTGAAAGAGTGCCTGGCAATTATCTGATCCTGAAAGACTTTATCCAGCTCGACAAAAAATCCACTCCATCCCCAGACGCGCACGACGAGGTCACGGTGCTGTTCAGGGTACTTCTGGGCGTGGCGCAGGATTTCCGGATCAAGGACGTTCCACTGCAGCTGCTGGCATCCGGAGTTGACAAATCCTCTGATGAGTGAAGTCATCTTGGAAATTGCCTGCTCGGAGGCAAAGCAGTTCGGATCGAACTCCATTGTGATCGGACCGCCGTTGCAGATTTTGTTGTAATCTATTTTGCTGTAACTCTTGAGAACGCTCAACATGCCGTCAGGTTTCACCCCGGGGGCAGGGGCGAGGCTTGAACTGATGTATCCGCCCTCTTTTCTTCCGTCAGCTGTCGCTTCGAGATACTGTCCGCGGTCGCGCCGCTGGGTGAACCAGACGTAGTACATCGCAGAGCCGGAGCCGGGACGGAGCTTTCCGCCGTATCCGTTGTCCTTGACTTCGCCGAGGACTTCGGCAAAGGTGTCGAATACCAGTTTCAGTGCATCGTCAGCGTCAGAGTTGGAGCATCCGACTTTTGCGTCGCACTCCTTGAGTTTTTTCTGAAGCTCCTCGCAGCCCTCGAAGTTGCTTTCGAGCGCAGAGAGCAATTCCTGTGCAGTGACGCTCTTTTCATCGTAGACAAACTTTTTGACTGTGGCGATGGAGTCGGCGGCAGTTGATGAACCGCAGCCGTGGACTCCGATGTGATGGTGGTATCCGGCCTGCGTGGAAATATCTTTGCCGCATTCGATGGCAACATCTTCAAAGGCTGAAAAAAGCGGACCGGGGGCGATGTAGATCCTCTTCCAGTTTTCCATACGCTCTGCAAGCACTTCGCGCATCGCATTTTTCAGTTCGGCGTTGATACTTTCAAACGGAAGCTCCTCTTTCAGCATTCTTCTGATGGCGATATCGGCAACGTATGCCAGGTTGATGGCGTCGATATTGGGCAGTTCGTTGCCGTTTTTGACCACGAACTCCCAGCAGGCGGCAACGGTGTAGTCGCGGGCGTCTTCGAGTTTGTAGCCGAAGTTGACCAGTCCCGGAATGATGACTTCATCATTGTTGTACTGCGGAAAACCGAGTCCGCATCCTGACAGCCTTGCCGCCGAAAGCAGACACTTGGTGCTTGTGTTGCGGTCGAGCCGCAAATTGATTTTGGGATCGATCATTTTAAGGTCGGCGGATATATCCATCAGGAGTGCTGTAAGCTCGTTTTCGGCACAGCTGCCGTCGCGTTTACAGCCTCCGAGGATCATCGACTGTCCGTTGTCGCCGGTCTGGATGCCGCGGAAAAGGTCGTAGTCGCGGCAGAGCGCGAGGAAAAACTCTGCAATCAGTTCTCTGGCCGACTCTTCTGTTTCTCTGCCCGAAGCAATGTCGTTGCGGTAGAAGTCGATCAGATACTGGTCGGCGCGTCCGAATCCGATGTGGCAGTAGCCGGCAAGACGGAAAGAGACACTGGTGAAATAAACGCTCTGCAGGGCTTCCTGCAATGTCTTTGCCGGATGGCGCGGGACAGTTTTGAGCAGTTTGGCAAGCTCCGGCTCTCCGGCTTCTTCCGCTGTTGCGGAGTAGCGGTCGGCAAACTCAAGAATGGTGTTCAAACTGCAGATTATTCCAGAAAGGAACGCGTGTTCTTTGCTTTCGGTATCATATTTGGCAAGCTGTTGGCGGATTCTGGAAATGCGCTGTTCAATTCCCTCCTGCAGTATGACGCGGTAATCGGGGTTCGAGTTTCCCATCGCCCATACCTTATCGCGGCCTGCGTCGCGCATTATTTTTTTGGGGAAAAACTCCGGTATTACCTGACCAACGGTGCGGGTGAACTGCAATCTCTCGCCTTTGATGATGACAGGGGTTTCCATGTCGGAAATGTTTTTAAGCACGTATGCTTCCGCCGCCGCTGCATCCATGGTTTCAATGGCAGCTGCGATACTGGAAAAATCGAATCCGGTCTTGCGGAAACGGTGGTAGTAGCCGCTTCTGCACATTTCGCGCATTTTTTTTATCCGGTCGGAGATCATTTCTTTCCTCTTGTATTGAAAAAAGACAGCAAAATATTATATTATGTAATATAAATTGCAGTCTGTTAAATTGCAAGGGGGCTGAAACGGCATATTTGCCGGACTTTCAGGCAATTGGTGATGCAGTGACAGGCGGCAGGTGTGAAAATCTTGAAAAATATCCGCGACAGGACTTGAAAAATAGTGCCGGCGGGGTTATTTTATGTAAACGTTTTTGTGGATTTGTCACTTTCCGGTAACGCATTTCCACCGCTTCCGGAGTGGTGCAGCCGCAGAAAATCAAGCTTAGTTTGGGTGAAAGATGCCGCGTCCGGTCCGGAAATGAGTTTTTCCGGGAGAGGGGGTGCGGTGTCCGGTTTTGTGTTTTTTTTACTTGAAAGCTCAGATAAAAAGAGGTATGAAATGAAGGTCAGAGCGTCAGTCAAGCGCAGATGTGAATTCTGCCAGATTATCAAACGCAATGGAACTATCCGTGTCATCTGCTCCCGTGACGCACGTCACAAGCAGCGTCAGGGCTGAGTGTTTTTGGGTTTAACAACAATTTAATCATAACAAACAGAAAAGGGTAGAAGAAGATGCCACGAATCATTGGCGTTGATATCCCGGGCAACAAGCGTGTTGAGTACGCTTTGCGCTACATCTACGGTGTCGGACCGGCTAAAGCTCTCGAGATCATCGAGAAGGCCGAGATCGACCGCAACCTCAAGGCGAACGATCTGACTCCTGATCAGATCTCCCGCATCACCAAGATCCTTCAGGACGACATGCTCGTCGAAGGTGATCTTCGTCGTGCCATCGCCGCTGACATCCGCCGTCTCCAGCAGGTCAACTGCTATCGCGGAATCCGCCATCGCCGCAATCTGCCGGTTCGCGGACAGCGCACCAAAACCAATGCCCGTACCCG
>JAZQTR010000046.1:0-5908 GCA_045630865.1 Victivallaceae bacterium | reverse complement strand
CCTTGCACTGGGGGCACTTCTCGGGGGCTTCATCTCCTTCGTGGACATATCCGCAAACACTGCAAACGTACTTCATTTTTATTCTCCTTGATTTGGTATTTCGTTTTATTTTCAGGGTTTTTCCCTTGCTTCTGCTATATTATATCACCGCTAAAACAATATTGCAAATTAAAATTGATAATAATTACTACTTTTTTGAAAAATTTTTTTCTTTATATGATTTCAGCGGTGATTCAGTACTTGAGAAATCCTTTGGCAAACTGCGTGGGCAGGGTGATTTTTGTTTCCGGAAGAGGATGATATCCGGCCGGGATCACTTTGACTTCATCCGGAGAGCGGAAGACTTTGAACATTTTGCTTCCGGGTTGTACAGCACCGGCAGCCGGAGCTGCTTTGCCGGAGTGATCTGTTCCCGGCAGGTTGAATTTTGATATATCGGTTCCGGCTTTCACGGCGACCGAGGCGGGCGAGATTTCAAAATTTCCATTGGCAGGATCGGCAAGTGCCGCATCTCCGCTTGCAAGAAAACGGCTGGCAGATTTGAATCCCGCCTTGAATACGCTGTCAATGACGCTTTGCCATTCGGCGTTTGGAGTTCTGCACAGGTAGACATTTCCGGCATCGTGCCAGTTCGGCATGGCGAATGTGCCGCTGAATATCATATTGCATATAAACAGATTGTTGTAATAGTGATAATTCGGAGTGCCGATCTCTTTCGGAACGCTGTTATTGGTTATTGCCGCACGGGTGATGCTGGTGTTGTGATAGATGAAGACGTCAGCCTTTGCCAGATTTGTGGTTCCGAAGTTGCGGAAATCCTCTTTGTTGCCGTAAAAGACGTTGTTATATGCAAAGAGCGGACCCTTGCGGATACATTTGATCCGGAAACCGCAGCGGGAACGGGTGACAAAATTGTGGTGCCAGGTGCTGTATTCTTCACCGCCATCGGGTTCAAGTCCGTCATCTTCGATCAGATCTATACGGTTGTTATGGACATTGAGAGCGAGATTGTTGCCGGGATTGCCGATATCCTGAATTCCGCCCCAGTGGTTGTGGATATAATTGTCGTGAATATGATGTCCGCCAATGGTGTAGAGCATATTTATTCCGATACGGTCCCAGAAGCCGCCGAACTTGTGTCCTCTCCATGCGTCCCAACTTCCTTCGGCATACGGATCGCAAGTGAAGATGGCATCCATGGATATGTCGCAGAAGCGGACGGTACACCTCTCGGCTCCTGAAACCATTTCCACACCGCCGTCGCTTTTGTAAATGCGGCAGTTTTCGACCACGCTGCCGAGAGAATTGGCGATCAGTACTCCGCGCCAGGCGTGGCGGATGGTTATTCCTGAAACCACACAGCGGTCAACGTCTCTGATAGATATCGCAGGAACTGGAGGCGACAGAATGAGTCCTTCTCTGGATACATCCCTGCCGTCACCGAAGGCAACGACCAGATCATTTTCGCTCTTGCGGTACATTGCAAGGGCTTTGATGAGCTTCCATTTGGTTTTGCCGATTCCCTGCTCAAAGAGCAGTTTTTTATCCCAAACGGTATCGCGTTCACGTTTTACCGGCTTGTCAGGAGTTGAAGTTACGCGCTTTTCAAAGAGCTGGATGATAAGGCCTTCGGGAGAGATAACCAGACCGCTGGGATTTTTGACTTTGGTAAAGTGTTCCGGAACATGAGTTCTCCACGCCTTGCTGCCGTATTCCGGATATTTTTCCCATTTGAGCTGCAGGCGGTCTGAACCGTCGATGACCGCACTGCGCGGACCGTTGAGCCGGATGGGTTTTCCATACTTGCCGGAGCGGGGGAAATGCACTCTTTCGTAATAGACTCCGGGAGCCAGCTCTACGGTATCTCCCGGCTGTGCGTTATCAAGACCCTGCTGGATTTTTGCAAATGGTTTATCTTTTGAGCCGTCGCCGCCGTTTTGGGCGTCAGGAGAGATATAATAGGTTTTGGCGCAGAGCGAGATGGCTGCAAATAGAATTCCGGATACTATACTTTTTTTCATGAGAACGTCCTGTTTTTTCAGTTGTGGAAACTGGTGCAGAAATAAGATACACGCTCTCAATTTGATTTGCAACCGGCATAAAAGAAATATTCTCTAATATACAGTCTGCAGCCGCCCGGGACTACTCTTTTTTGTAAGAGTTGATCCGGGGAACATCAAGTTTATTTATTGCACTCTGCAAGGATGGGTGGATAGGCTTTTCCGGATTTCCGTCTGGAGCGTAATAGATCCAGCAGTTTTCATCATCCCCGTTGCCTGCGCTTTGAACCGGGCGCATAAAGTGATACGCCTCGTGGTATCCTGTTCCCCATGCACACGGCAGACCCATATCCGGAATACCGGTTTCCATCATGCTGCACAGCTCTTTCAGGTGATTCTGATACACGTCGCGCGGAGTGCAGTTGTGATCTGTGCAGATTTTTGCCGCCATGGCAGATACTTCAGCAAGACAGCCCAGTGTACGCATTACTCTTATCGAAGAGAAAGCGACGTGAGTAGCACTCAAACAGCGTCCGCCCAGAAGCAGATTTGAGCAATCAGCCGCATACGTGCAGCGGTAAGGAATGGGATAGGGCTTGCGGAGTCCGACGTGATAAGCGCATGATTGGAAGGGTTCGCCGAATTTTTCAAGATTATCCGGATCCGGCAGGTGCAGATCTATGCTCCAGGTTGCACTTGCTGTTCCGTCGGGGTAACGGACGTCATTGAGTATATCATTCTGGGTGAGGATATGATCTCCGACGACCCGGTAGCTTTCACGTTTACCGCCGATGGCCGACACCCATTCCAAATCGACGTTTTCGAACTTTTCGCTGTGTTTTGAGTGATTTTTGAGAAAAGACCAGTTGGCAAAACAGGTCATCAGACCGTAATCGCGGATGTATTCGATATCGCTTACCTGATTGCGGAATTGTCCGCACTCCCAGTCCCAACAGCAATTCAGGCGGGGAAGAGCGTTTTCATCGGTAAATTCAGTGCCCCAGTCAATATCCGGAAATTCAACTCGTTCATCCTTTACTGCGGTTTCCCAGAGAACGGAGTGCCCCATTACCATATTGGACTCTTCTGATAATCCGAGGGATTCACTGAATTGTGAACGGCTTTCACATCCGTACATCGTCCGGCAGTTCGCTTTTCTGGCTATCAACGCATCGCCGGAACAATCGGCAAATATTTTGGCAAACCTGCGGGTTTCCCTGCCGGTTCTTACCGAGCGGGTGACAACAGAGCGGATCTTTTGCGGAAAATCCGGATGCATTTCAACAGCTACGGTGATTTCATTGAGCAGAAGTTCATTGCCATCATCGAGCAGGAGAGTTTTTCTTGCATCTTCAAAATACTTTTTCTCTTTCTTCATCCCCGGTTTTCCGGCTGCAGGACTGATCGCAGCTGCAACATTTCCGATATTGGGATAAATTCCTGTGTGAGTGTCTCCGCCGACCCATACCCGGACTTCAGAGCTGCCGCACCCTCCGCCCACCGGACGGTCATGGATGACTTTGACTTTCAATCCGAGTTTTTTTGCGGAAATTGCCATACACAAACCGGCGAATCCTCCGCCGGTGATCAATAGATCAAAAGTTTCCGGATCGTCAACAATTACCGTATTGCAGCACTCTCTGCGGAAAGAGATCAACTTTTCATTGTCATCCGGCGGAACAAAATCCAATTCATCAGTAAGCAGCACGGCGTCGCATCTGCCGTCAAATCCGGTCAAATCTTCCAGCAAGACAGTGTGTCTGCCTGCGGAAAGCACCATTTCTCCGGCGGTTTGCCACTGCCACTTTTCCCCGCCCGTACCGAGAGTTTCTGAAAATGGGATATCATCGATTTTAAGGCGGAATTTTCCGGCTGCACTGCCTCTCTTCCAGACGGCACTCCAATTGCGTGTCCGGACAAAAGCTCTGTATCTGGCGGTTTCTCCGATTTCTATTGTGTGCCGGGCATCGGCAACCTTTTTGCCGATACCGTGGGCAAGCAGATAGGCGAAAGAACCGGTTTCGTAACTTTGGGTGTCGATGGTCCAGCCGCCCGGATCTTCAAAAGTTTCTGCGTCGATAAAGAGCTTCATCTTCTGTTATCCCCGATCAGAAAGGAGTGATGTCCTGAATCATCGGTTGAATAGTTACATCAGGAATCGCAAGGTGCGCCGGAGTTTCCAGAATGTTTTTTACCAGAATTCCAAGTTCTTCCGGAGAGGTGCATTTGCCGGCAAGATCAGGATTTTCAGAAGCTCCTGCGATGTTCGCCGCCCGGTTGAAGTCAGTTTGTCCCCATGATGGCGTAAGGCAGGTTACTCTGACACCGTAAGGGCGCAATTCGGTGTACAAGCCGTGGCTGAATTTGGCAACACCTGCCTTGGCGGCGGTATAAATGCTCCATGCTGGCCACGCATAAAGAGCGCATACGCTGGAAATATTTATGATATCACCGGATTTCTGTTCGCGCATGATTTTAGCTGCTCTTGCGCAGCCGAGTATCACTCCGGTCAAATTGGTGTTTATGGTTGCAAAGATATCTTCATCTGCCTGGTCGGCGACAGGAAGCAGTTTGCCTCCGGCTCCGGCGTTGTTTATCAGAATATCAATGCCGCCCATTGCTTCAAGTACGCCATCCCAATCAGCAGGGGAGGCGGCATCGGCACGCCGGAAATTCACTCCGAGTTCCGCCGCTGTCCGCTGGAGCTTTTCTTCGTTGCGGCCCGTGATCCAGACTTCGGCTCCGCAGTTTTTCAGTACGCTTGCAATACCCTTGCCGTATCCGGAACCACCGCCGGTCACCAATATTTTTTTCGCAGTAAGAGACATCTTTTGATCCTTATTTTAATTTGCCGGATATAGACTCCGCCGCCGCTTTGACAGCAGGAGCAAACAGTTTCATTTTTTCGTCGGTAAGCCGAGATGCAGGACCGCTTATCCATACTGCCGCACACGGATAGTTATCCCGGTTGATGATCGCCGCGCTGACACAACGCAGATCGCAGAGTTCCTCTCCTCGGTCAAAAGCGGTATTTGTTTTTCTTACTTTCTCGAGTTCGCGGAGCAACTCTTCCTTCGAGGCAAGCGTTGCGGAAGTGAATTTTGTGAATGTCATAACTGAAAGCAGTGATGATAACTCCGCTTGGGGCAGAAACGCCATCATTGCCTTTGCCGGAGCCGCAGAGTGTAGCGGAAAGTGGTGTCCGGTATCAAGAATCACCTTTACCGGAAGTTTTGACGGTTCCTGATGCAGTACAACACCTTCGTTTCCGTGCAGAACAGCGAGCATTGCAGTTTCCCCGGTTATATCGCGCAGTTCACGCATTGACGGTATCGCACACGGAATCAAACGGCTGTTTTCAAAGCCGCTCTGAACGCTCTTGAGCATTTTGCCGGTAAGGCGGTAAATGTTTCCTTTTTCTCTGACTGCGTACCCGTTTTTCTGGAGCGTCGACAGCAGTCTGAAGAGAGAGGCCGCCGGAATACCCAGGCCATCCATCTCCGGAATGGTTAATCCGTCAGGTGCGCTGCCAAGCAGTTCAATAAGTTTTAATCCACGTTCAAAGGCGGGAACAGTATAGCTGTTTTCAGTGTTTGTATTGTTTTTCATGATTGAAGTACCCCGGTCATATTTTCTTATATAATATATTATATGTGAAAAATGTTTTCAAGTATGAAATTTGCGTGGAAGGTCAGGAATGCGCACACTTGTAAAAAAGCAATAAAAAAGCCGGTACCTGTTCAGTACCGGCTGGGTATTCTCTTGCAGAGTAAAAAATAGATATTGTCCTAATTGTTGTGAAGTCGCCAGACCGACGGCGGTGCATTGCGGGCAATCTCGTGCCTTTTGGTTGTGCCGCTGCGGTCGTGTACAGTCGTACACTCCCTTGCGTACTCACCAAAAAACAC
>JAZQTR010000045.1:0-5524 GCA_045630865.1 Victivallaceae bacterium | reverse complement strand
ATAAGGCTCTGGATCATCTTGACGCCGCCTGCGGCTTCAGCCGGGAAGAACTTGAGGAAACGGCAGCCGAGTTCCATAGCCTGCTCGGCTTCGCTGGGGGTGCAGACGCCGGGAGCGAAAGCCCACTCGTTGGCGATAGCCTCTTTGACCACGGTCGGATTGAATCCGGGGGCGACAGCGAATTTGGCACCGGCATTGAAAGCGCGGTGAAGGTCAGTCACATTGAGGATGGTTCCGGCTCCGAGGTAAAGCTCGGGGAAACGCTTGGCGGCAGCCTGAATGACCGCTTCGGCGGCATCAGTACGGAAGGTGATTTCCGCGGCGGGAAGTCCGCACTCGGCAAGAACTTCGCACATCTTCAGTCCGGACTCGACATCATTCAGCACCAGAACGGGAACGATTCTGATTTCACTCAACGCGGCAACCACCGCATCACAATTTGATTTGAAACTCATAGCTTGCGCCACTCCTTGATTTTTTACTACCGGATCCATCACGGACACCATTGTCTTCGGACAGAAAATTTCCGGATATTTCTGCACGGATATAGTATAGGTTCAATTTGCCGATTATTCAAGTTTTCCGCCCGTTTTTCAGACAAATAAAACATTATATTTTTTCAAAACTTGAAAAAAAGCTCTTTTTGTGTAATATTAATGTGATTGTGTCTGTTTTATCAGCAAAAAAACTTATAAGCAACAAACCCGCGTTTTTTGACACCGGAGGAATAATTTATGAATAAATCTGAAAACCGCAGTGCCACACTGGAATTTGAGGGCAAGAAAATCGTTCTGCCCCTGGTGGCAGGCAGTGAAGGCGAAAAAGCCGTCGATATATCCGGACTGCGCAAAGCGACCGGTCTGGTCGCACTCGATCCCGGATTTGTCAATACCGCAAGCTGTTACAGCAACATCACCTATATCGACGGCGAGCAGGGTATCCTGCGCTACCGCGGTTATCCCATCGAGGAGCTGGTCGAACACGGCGTATTCATCGATATCGCCTATCTGCTGGTCAACGGAGAGCTGCCGGATCACACCCGTCACCGTGAATTTTCACGTTTGCTCAACGAGTGCAGTCTTATCCACGAAGATATGCGTCACTTCTTCGACAGTTTCCCGCGCGGTTCGCACCCGATGCACATTCTTTCGACCATGATCAATGCGATGGCGGCGTTCTATCCGGACGTTGACCTCAAATCTCTGGATGAGGATATCAACCAGTCCTGCGCCAGAGTCATCTCCATCGTCCGTACTCTTGCGGCATTCGCCTACAAGCGTTCAATCGGAGAACCTATCGTTTATCCCAGACACGATCTCTCTTACTGTGCGAACTTTCTCAACATGATGTTCGATTCTCCGGTGAAGCCCTACCAGATCCGTCCGGAGGCGGTCAGACTGCTCAACGTTCTCTTTATCATCCATGCCGACCACGAGCAGAACTGCTCCACCTCGGCTGTCCGTACCATCGGCAGTGCGCAGGTCAATCTTTATGCGACCATCTCCGCCGGAATCTCCGCTCTCTCCGGACCTCTCCACGGCGGAGCCAACCAGTCGGTCATCGAGATGCTCAAGATGATCCACGCTGACGGCGATGTCAACAAGTTCCTCAAAATGGCGAAAGACAAGGATAACCCCTTCCGTCTTATGGGTTTCGGACACCGTGTCTACAAGACCTACGATCCCCGCGCCGCCATCGCCAGAAGAGAGTGTGAAAACTACCTCAAGCTCATCAAGTGCAACGATCCTCTGCTCGATGTGGCGCGCCGCGTTGAGGAAGCCGCTCTTTCAGACAGCTACTTTGTCGACAGAAACCTCTATCCCAACGTCGACTTCTACACCGGAATCCTCTACCGCGCGATGGGTATTCCGGAAAATATGCTCACCGTTATGTTCGCCATCGCCCGTCTGCCCGGATGGGTGGCTCACTGGCGCGAAATGATCGGATCATCAACCAAGCTTGTGCGTCCGCGTCAGGTCTACGTCGGACAAACCTGCCGTCACGTCGATCCGGACTACCGAAAGATCAAGTAAACCGGCTCACCGCAGCGGATTTTGCGGTACAGAAAGGCGGATTTTCATGGTAGATTTGAAAAACACGGCCCAAGACTGGGGACTTTCGCGGTCAGACATGATATTTTTTCCTGTCGGGGCCTTCGAACAGCACGGAAACCATCTGCCGGTCGGAACAGACTGCATAATGGCGGAATATTTTTCCAGAGCCCTGGCGGAACACTTCGATGCGGCACTGCTTCCGGTGCAGCCGATCGCCAGCAGTCTTGAACACGGCGGCTGGCGCGGAGCATTTTCGCTCAAACCGGAAACTCTTATGGCTGTCGTCCGCGACATCGCCGAAGAGGCGGAGCGTCAGAACTACCGGATCATGGTGGTGGTCAGCGGTCACGGTGGAAACTTTCCGCTCGGCCCCGTCTGCCGCGAATGGAACCGTCAGAACCGGAAGCTGAAAATAATCTTCATCCATCCTTACGAGTACGGCAGAGTCCTGCTCCGCCAGAAGCGTATGGATCTGCACGCCGGCGACAGTGAAACCTCGGTCATGCGTTACATCTGCCAGCAGGAATTTCCGTTCACAGATGAATTCAAGACCGGAAATCTCACATCACTTGTCCAGTTTGATCTCAATACTTTCGGTGTCGGTTATCTCAACCCCAACGGCGTTCCCGGTCACCCTGAAGACGCCGATGTCAAGTTCGGTGAAGAACTGGTGACCACGATAATTTCCGGCAGTATTGCCGCACTCGAGGAGCGTATTGCTCTGCTGAAAGCAAATTCGCGTTACAGCGGAGCAGGCGGTCTTTATCTGCGCCGCTGTACTCCTGAAGACATCCCCGAACTGTGCGGACTGGTTGCCGACGTCAACTGGGATCAGGTGGCAGCCGATTGTGAAAATTTCCTCAAACACGGCGAGATATGGAGCGTCATCCACCTCAACAGGATCGTCGGCTGTGCCGCATGGGTGAAGCGCAGTGATGAAATTGCCTGGATAGGGATGGTCATAACCCGTCCGGAGTGGAGAGGTTGCTCCATCGCCACGAGACTTATGAAGAAACTGCTTGAGCGCACTTCTCAATTCCGTTTCCGCGCTCTTGATGCTTCGGCGATGGGTGAACCGATCTACCGCAAGCTCGGTTTCCGGGATATGTACCGGGTGTCGCGTTTGAGCTGGCAGAGTGCGCCGCACAAAACTCCGGAGCTCGAGTGGGTGAAATTCGACAGCAATATCCACACTCTGCCCGGAGTCGATCCGGCTGATCCGCTGGTCGGAGAGTTTATTTCCAACGCCCCTGACCTCTCTTATGTCGGACTGCGTGACGGCAAAATCTGCGCCTGGTTCACCGGAAGATACGGCCGCACTGCGCTGCATATCGGTCCGTTGTGGGCGGAAGACACCTGCTGCGCCATTGACGCGTTCAATCAGGCAAAAGCCGTGACCAACGGCAGTCCGCTCACGCTCGACACGCTCGATTACCAGCAGGAGTTCCGGCAGTATCTCACCGGCAACGGTGCTGTTCCGGTCAGAGATTTTCTGCGCATGGGCCTGCCTGATATGGAATTTGCTCCGGCTGACATGTACCTCGACGCAGGTCCGGAATACGGATGATTTATTTCACCGTCCGGATTTTTCACAGCAAACAAAAACGCAACTATCAAATAAACAGGTTCTGACATGCATAAATTTCTTGCCTTTGACCTCGGTGCGTCGAGTGGACGCGCTATTATCGGTACACTTTCTGATGGAAAACTCTCTCTCGAAGAAGTCCACCGCTTCAAAAACGGCCCGGTCGAAAAGGATGGCTCCCTCTACTGGGACTACGACGCCATCTGCTCCGAGCTTGTCACCGGACTCGGCAAAGCCCTCGAAGCCGCAGGCGATCTCGACGGCATCGCCATCGACACCTGGGGCGTTGACTATGTTCTCTTTGACAGCGACAGGAAAATCGTCCGCCAGCCCTACAACTACCGTGACAGCCGCACCGCCAAAGCCGAACGCGCCGTTGCCGCCATTCTTTCTGACAGCGAAATTTACGCTTACACCGGAATCCAGAAGATGGAGCTGAACACCATCTATCAGCTCTGCGCCCACAAACTCGACTATCCGCAGGAACTGGAAAACAGCGTTTTTCTCAGCATTCCCGACGCTCTGGCGTTCCATCTCGGCGGCGACTTCACCACCGAATACACCCATGCCAGCACCACCGGACTGCTCGATCCCTTCACCCGTGACTGGTGCTGGGAGCTGATCGACAAGCTTGCTCTGCCCAGAAGCATTTTCCCGAAAATCGTTTCCCCCTGCAGCCCCGGAGGCGTCATTTCCCCCGAACTTCAGAAAAAATTCAACTGCCGTCCCATCCCCATCTTCAAAGTCGGCAGCCACGATCCCGCCAGCGCAGTCGCCGCTGTTCCTGCCGCCGCCGGAACCACATGGGCGTACCTCAGCGCAGGCACATGGGCTCTGCTCGGAGCCGAAGTCAAAGATCCCTCCATCACCCCCGCCGGTGAAGCTGCGCCCTTCACCAACGAAGGCGGACTCGAGGGCAACATCCGCTATCTCACCAACATCATGGGCAGCTGGCTCTTTCAGGAAACCAGACGCATCTGGAACGAATCCGGCAAAGATCTTTCCTTCTCCGATATCGAAGCTCTCGCCGCTGCATCACCCCAGGGAAAATACCTCATCAACCCCAACTCTTCTGATTTCCTCACCCCCGGCGACATGCCCGCCAGAATCAGAAAGTTCTGCAAAGACTCCGGTCAGTCCGGCGAACTCTCCGACGCCGAAGTCGCACGCGCCATTTACGACTCGCTTGCTCTCTACTTCAAATCCAAGCTCGCCCTGCTCGAAGGTATCCTCAACGTCAAATACTGCGCGTTCAACATCGTTGGCGGCGGAACCCGTGACGCCCTGCTCATGCAGCTCACCAGCAACGCCCTCGGTATTCCCGTGATCGCAGGCCCCGTCGAGGCCACCTCCACCGGAAACATCATCGCCCAGGCCATCGCCTCCGGCGTTGTCAGAGATCAGCAGCATGGACGCGATATCATCGCCGACTCATTCGATGTTATCACCTACAACCCCGATCCGGAATCCCACAACATCTACAAACAGCTCGAAGCCCAATTCAACACCCTCATCAACAAGTAATTCAAGTTTTACTCCCGAGATGAGCCGTTTACTGATCACCTTCACCGCATTATCCGCCTCCCTTGCCGCACTGCGGCACAGCCCGGAGCGGATACAGCGGCTGTTGGTGTCCGCTTTGGTGATGTTTGGAAGAAAGGCGGGCTCGCTTTGCTTTGCAAAGCTTGGTGGGGTGAGTGGCTCGCTTTGCTCCGCAAAGCTTGGTGGGGTGAGTGGCTCGCTTTGCTTTGCAAAGCTTGCAAGGGTAAAAAGCGCGCTTTGCTCCGCAAAGCTTGGTGGGGTGAGTGGCTCGCTTTGCTTTGCAAAGCCTGCAAGGGGAAAAAGCGGGCTTTGCTGCGCAAAGCTTGCCGGATTGGTGGAAAAC
>JAZQTR010000044.1:0-12405 GCA_045630865.1 Victivallaceae bacterium | reverse complement strand
GTCACCGGAGGAGGCGAAGCCGCAACAGCATCCGGCAAGGGTGATGAGGACACCGAAAACGGTCGATTTGATAATTCCGAGCAGCAGATTCACTCCGTCGAGAACAGCGATACTTCTTCCCCAGTAAGCGGCAAATGGAATATCAAGACTGGTTACTCCGACCAGCATGCCGCCCATGATACCGAAAAAGTCTCCGAACACAGTCAGGAGCGGCATTGAGATAAGCATCGCTGCAAGTTTGGGGTGGACAAGATATCCGTATGGATTTACCCCCATCGTTTCGAGTGCGCTGATTTCTTCATTGACTTTCATGGTGCCGATCTCTGCTGCGAATGCGCTTCCGGCGCGTCCGGTGGAGATCATTGCAACCATAAGCGGACCGAACTCTTTGAGTACGGCAAGACCGACCAGATCGATAACGAATATCTCGGTTCCGACTTTGCGCATCTGCAGTGCGCCCTGAAGCGCGATGATAGCACCCATCAGAAGCGAGATCATGATTACGACGGGCAGAGATTTTACGCCGCAAAGCTCAAGGTAGTAAAGCATCTCCCGTTTCCGGCGGAAAAACTGCGGACGTGCCGAGCCGGTTTCCCCCAGAAAAATAAGAGGAAACGCAAGACGGCTGATCCATTCGGAGACGTCCCTTTTGAAATTCCCGGAAAACAGTGCTTTCATCTGTCACCCAGAGCCGAAGGATATCAGAACATTCTGCCGCGCGGCTGACGCTGAGCCTTCACTTTCGGCTCTTCCAGTCCGAGTGCATACCAAGCATCGCCGAATCCGCTGTTGGTGAAGTGGCGGTTTCTGCCGTTGGCAAGGTGTTCGATGTTGTCGATGAGAGTGGGATGATCGCTGACCTTCTTCGCATTGTTGAGAGCTTCAAGAGCCTTTTCAGGCTGCTCCTGACGGACTTTCATCCAGCCATAGACGCAAGCGAGGAAAGCACGGGATTCACCCTTGGTTTTGGCGCAGCGTTTGCGGTAAAAGTCATCAAGTTTGGCATCGTTGTTGCGGTAGAGTCTGGTAAGTTTGATCGCAAGACTCTGCTGGTCGATGATGAAGCACTTGGGCAGGATCTCGTCTACTTTTTTGTATTCTCCGAGCTGGAACAGAAGCTGCATTTTCATGGTGTTGATCTGACGCTTGAGCATGAAGTTCCAGAGATAGAATTTCTTGAAGTTTTCCGTAGCCGCGAGTGCCTTGCGTGCTGCGTCGTTCTGGATTTTTTCCAGAGACTGACGGGCGGCATTGGTGCTCGACGGCGGACGTTTCTGGTACATATTGATCTGGCGGTTGATCTTGTTCTGCGCCTCAAGCAGGATATTCTGGATATTGTTCTGCTCTTTTGTGATGATACGGCGCATGACCAGACCTGCAATGAGCTGGAAAATCACCATTGCGATAAGTCCGGAAACAACTCCGGCAACAGTTCCATGATCAAGGCTGACTGCCCATGCGCAGAATGAACCGATGGCAAATGATATGATAAGAGTCAACATAAATACATCTCACTTTTTGCGTTTGCGCTGTTTCTGACGCTCTTTTTTGGCAAGTTTCGCCAGCTTTTTCTTGTGTTCCTGCGCTTTTTTGCTGAGCTGGGCAGGGCCGCCGCCGAAGAGGGAACCCATGCCGGTTTCCGGAACATTTCCTCCGTTGGCAAGAAGTCTGCCGAATGGGGTGTTTCCGCGCATCATTTTGCGCATACCATCGAACTGCTTGACCAGATTGCTGACCATTTCCACCGGAACACCGGCACCCTTGGCGATACGTTTGCGGCGCGGGAAGTCGATAAGATCGGGATTCTCACGCTCTTTTTTGGTCATTGAAAGAATGATCGCTTCCATTCTGGCAAAGTGTTTGGGGTCAACGCCCGCCATTGCGCTTGAGAGCTGACGTCCTCCGGGGAGGAACTTCAAAATGCTTTCGATTCCGCCCAGCTTGGAAATCTGCTTCAGCTGTGAGAGGAAGTCGTTGTAGTCAAACTGATTTTTCTTGAGCTTTTTCTGGAGAGCCTTCGCCTCTTCTTCGTCGATCTGCGCAGCAGCCTGTTCGACCAGAGTGACCACGTCACCCATTCCGAGAATACGGCTTGCCATACGCTCGGGGTGGAAAATTTCAAGATTGTCCAGTTTTTCACCGGAACCTGCGAATTTGACCGGAACCTTGGTGACCTCTCTGATTGAGAGGGCAGCTCCGGCACGGGCATCACCGTCGAGTTTGGTGAGGATGAAACCGGTGAGAGAAAGCGCGTTGTTGAAATGTTCTGCAACGGAAACAGCCTCCTGACCGAGTGCGGCATCGGCAACCAGCAGAAGTTCGTCGGGATGAACCGCCTGACGGATACGGACAAGTTCCTGTACCATTGTATCATCAATCTGGAGCCGGCCGGCGGTATCGATGATGACCGTGTCGTATCCGGATTTAGAGGCGGATTCAACGGCATTCACCGCAATCGCAGCGACATTGACGCTGGTGCGCTCGGCGTGAACGGCGACGCCGATCTCTTTTCCGATGATCTCAAGCTGATCGATAGCGGCGGGACGGTAGACGTCACCGGCGACGAGAAGCACGCGTCTGCCGTCACGTTTGAGTTTGAGGGCGAGTTTACCGCAGGTGGTGGTCTTTCCGCTTCCGTGAAGACCGACCAGCATGATGACTGCGGGTTTGGAATCAAGTTTAAGTTCAGCGGTATCGCTGCCCAGCAGTTTCACCAACTGATCGTTGACGATTTTGACGACCTGCTGGCCGGGGGTGACACTCTTGAGCACATCCTGACCGAGACATTCGGTTTTGACGGCTTCGATGAACTTGGTCACTACTTCGAGGTTGACATCCGCTTCGAGCAGAGCGAGGCGGATCTCACGCATAGCTTCTGCGATGTTGGATTCCGACAGGCGGCTTTCACCGCGCAGTTTCCGGAATACACCGTGCAGTTTATCACTCAAATTGTCGAACATTCTGTCTGAATAATCCTTATGTTAATTAAAAACTGAACATACATATTATTTAATATACTGTCAAAGCGTCATCAGTTCAAGACAGAAGCGTATCAAAAAGAGGAAAAGAATTGCAAAAAGCCGGCTTTGCTGCATTCCGGAGGAACAAAAAAGCCCGCCGCATTTGCGACGGGCTTGGAAAACACTTCAAAATCAATGCTTGGGAGCGCGCTCCGGCTCGGTGGTGGCGAGCTGCTGAACCCACTCGACGTTGGGGAAGTAGTCGACGTAGAAGGAGCGGATGAGGGTTTCCAGACCCTTCATGCCGTATTCCCAATCGAGGATACCATCTCCGAGATCGCGGCGGACGTTGCTCTGATCGAAGGTGATGTCGCTTGAGAAGTAGGGGAAGAGGTCGCCGATGAAACGTGCCATCAGCTGGCTGTCCTTGCCGTCGTTGAGGTCGGTGCCGACGGAAACTCCGTCGAGACGCATGACACGGCAGATAGCCTCTTCGATCTGATGGGTGGTAACAGGGCTGTCACCGGTGATGTGGTAAGCCTGGTTGTTGACCGGAACCTGGAAGAGGGCGGTGATAGCCTCCTGAACGTAGTCGATCGGCACGAAGTAGACGTGTTCGCTGGGGTTCGCGCTGAAGTTGAGCTGAACGTTCAGCCACTCTCTGGGATCGATACCGAGTTTGGAGCACTGGTGGCTCTTGAGTTTTCCGAGGAATTCAAGAATACGGTAGAAAGCCAGCGGTTTGCGGATACGGCCGTCGGAGCGGCGTCCGGTGACGATGGCGGGACGGTAGACAGAGAACGGAATACCGGACTCTCTCACCAGCCACTCAGCCTTGAATTTGCTCTCTTCGTAGGGGTTGTTGAAACCGTTGTCGGTGGGGTTGTTCTCATAGGCGGTTCCGGCGAGTTTACCGGCGATATAAGCGGTTCCGACGTAGTGGAACTCTTTAGCGTCGATAAGTTTCGCCAGTTTGACCATGTTCTGGGTACCGACGTAGTTGATCTTGAAGGTCTTGCCGGTGGGATCTTTGCCGAGGTTGACGTCTGCGGCGCAGTGGAAAATCTTGGTGACTCCCTGCATGGCGGGATCTTTGGCGACAGCCTCCGGATCCATGGTGACGACATCACCATCGATGACGGAAACGCGGCTGAGAACCTCGTCGGCGATTTCGGGACATCCGTCGAAAGCACACTCGTCGCGGATGATTTTCTGGGTGCGCTCAAGAGCGGAAGTGTTGCCGAATTTACGGGCAAGGCATACGAATTCGCAGTCTTTGCGTTCACGGCACAGCGCAACGACGAAAGCACTGCCAACAAGGCCGGTAATACCGGTCATAAAGATTTTGTCCATTTAGATATCCCCACTGATAGTGAAAGTTTTAATTACAAAATTCCAAAGTCTAATATACACCCTGACTGTCTGAAATGCAAATAAACGGTTGTTTTTTTACTGTATTGTCAGAATATTATCATCGATTCCGGCATGTTGCGAAAAGCTTACAGCGTCAAAAGGCAGTTCGTGTCCGTAGGCATAACCGGAGAGCACCGGGCCATTGACAAACTTGCTGTAATGGTGTATTATCCGCTGTGCTTCAGATTCATCTGCTCCGGAAAAATATCCGCATACCAGACCGGCACATTCAGAGAGCATGCCGCACATAGCCAGCTGATTGAGTGAACGGTCGATGCGGTACGGAGCTTCGCCGACATCCTCAAGAAGCAGTATTTTTCCTCTGGCGCAGGGCATGATGGATGTGCCTGCACAGCTTGCTGCAACTGTGAGATTTCCGGCGAGGATGGTTCCTGACGCTTTGCCGGGTTTGATGACGTTCAAATCAAATACTCTTTTCTCTCCGGCGCAAGCGGCGTATATCCCCTCAAGTTCGCGCCGGGAACAGAAGGCGAGTTCCGCAGCCATGATCGAGGCAACGGGAGTTCCGCAGTTGTAGGCAGTCATCGCAAAAAAGAGCGAAGTAAGATCACTGTATCCCGCAACCGGAATATTGCGCTGTTTGAGTCTTCCCCAGTCGATAAACGGAATCATTCGTGCGCAGCCGTAGCCGCCCCTTGAAGAGAAGATGATATCGACATCTTCATCAAGATATGCGGCAGTGAAGTAGGCGGCACGCTCTTCGTCGGAGCCGGAAAGATAACCGAAACTGCTCTCTCTTCCGGAGTTTCCGGTATAGTTTTTGACTTTCAATCCGCACTTTTCGAGAAAAGCGATACCTGCGGTGAGTTTCTCCTTATCCGGTGGACCGGCTGGAGAAACCACTGCTGCGCATTTTATGCTGTCCGGCAGAAAACTCATGTCAGATCATGTGTCCCATTTTCTCTTTTTTGGTACGCAGATAGAACTCGTTGTGTTCTCCCGGAGGTATGACAATTGGAACCCGCTCGGTGACTTCGAGACCGTATCCGGAAAGACCTATGATCTTTTTCGGATTGTTGGTCAGCAGACGTATGGATTTGACTCCCAGATCGAGCAGCATCTGGATACCGATGCCGTATTCTCTCAAATCGGCGGCAAATCCGAGCTTTTCGTTGGCTTCGATTGTGTCGCATCCGGCATCCTGAAGTTTGTAGGCACTGATCTTGTTGAAGATGCCGATACCGCGCCCCTCCTGACGCAGATAGATGAGGATTCCGGAGCCGTTTTCAACGATTTGACGGAGTGCGCCGTGGAGCTGCTCTCCGCAATCGCAGCGGCAGGAACCGAACACGTCTCCGGTCATGCACTCACTGTGGACACGGACGAGGACGTTCTCTTTATCTTTTACATCTCCGTAAACCAGAGCGAGGTGTTCGAGATCATCTACTTTGGTGCGGTAGGCGGTGACGCGGAATTTGCCGAATACGGTGGGCATATCGGCGTCATCTCCCCTGATGATGAGTTTTTCGGTGGCTCTGCGGTAGGATATGAGATCGGCGACAGTACCGAGTTTGAGCTGATGCTTTTTGGCAAACTCGACAAGTTGCGGAAGTCTTGCCATAGTTCCATCCGGATTCATAATCTCACAGATTACACCGGCAGGTGCAAGACCGGCTGCGCGGGCAAGGTCGACTGCGGTTTCGGTGTGTCCGGCTCTCCGCAGGACTCCGCCCGGGCGGGCGATAAGCGGAAAAGAGTGTCCGGGAGTAGTGAAACTATGGGGTTTTGCGTTGGGGTTTATCAGCTCCTGAACGGTTTTTGCCCGGTCGAATGCGCTGATTCCGGTGGTGGTTCCCTCTTTAGCATCGACACTCTGGGTGAAAGCTGTGCCGTAGGGATCGGACATCGAAGCCGGAGTTGAGAGTTCAAGCTCTCTTGCTCTTTCCTGGGTGATGGGGACACAGATGAGTCCGCAAGCGTGAGTTGCCATGAACGCGATGGCTTCCGGAGTTGCTTTTTCGGCAGCGATGACCAGATCGCCTTCGTTTTCCCGGTTTTCATCATCGACGATGACCACCATTTTTCCCTGACGGATATCTTCGATGAGTTCTGCTGAGGTATTGAATTTGAATTCCTGTTCCATAGTGTGAGTCCCGGGTTTTAAAGAGTTATATATTCAGAGAAAGTCTGGCAGCCGGTAGCTCTTCCGCTTGCCGGATCGTAGGATACTACTGCACCGTCGAGGCGGATTTTTCCGTTTTCGACTACGGGAAGTCTGACCGGCATACCGCTGGTGAATTTTTTGACTACTGCATTGACATCACGTCCGAGAACACTGTGGTCGGCACCGACCATGCCGACATCGGTGACGGCGGCGGTTCCGTTGGCGAGGACTCTGGCGTCTGCCGTCTGTACATGGGTGTGTGTTCCGAGAACAGCAGTGACTTTTCCATCGAGGAACTCCGCCATCGCAATTTTTTCGCTGGTCGCTTCGGCGTGGAAATCGACAACGATGGTTTTGATGTTGGAAGGAAGCTCCGCAAGGATCTTTTCAACGGTTTCAAAAGGACAGTATGCTGACTCTTTCATAAACACTTTGCCGGTGAGAGCAATAACAGCGACGCTTCCAGTTGCAGGATTGGGGAATACCCCGTAACCTCTGCCCGGCTGATCTGATCTGAAGTTTGCCGGACGTATCACCCGGTCGAAATGACGTATTTCGTTTTCAAACCCCTTCTGGTCCCAGGTGTGATCTCCTGATGTGATGACATCTGCTGACTTTAGCAACTCTCTTACACAGCTGTCTGAAAGTCCGTTTCCGGCTGCGGAGTTCTCTCCGTTGACGATGACGAATTGAGCGTTGTATTTGCGGCGCAGTTCAGGTACAAGGGCATTCACAGCCGCCCGTCCCGCCTTGCCGACAACATCGCCGATAAATAAGAGATTCATAGCTCTTTTGCTCCCGTTGCTGCGGATCATCCGGGGGAGGGGGCAGAGAAGGCAGGCGGAAATACTTACCGCTTTTCCGGATGGAAAGATGGTTTTCCATCCTGAATCCTCTGCATACCAGACTTTACTGTCGGTCCCGGATTTTTACCGGAGTCGGCTGTGCCGCAATATGGACGGCACAGTTCGCGGACTTGCTGGTCACAGCTTCACCGCCGGTCAGGAATCGTGCCGGATAATTACACTCACCGGCACTCACCTTGCCCTGAAGATCCTGTTGATGATTATATAAACTTTGTTTTTAATATACAGGCAGTGCTGCAGGTTTTCAAGGTTTTGCCCAGACCCGCAGGGCAAAATCGAGATATTTTTCCCAATCGTACTGCAGTATATCGTGTTTTCCCACACGGCAGTGGTAGTGGCGTATGCCGTTGTCGATGGAGTCGTTTCCGCCAGGAACAGTCCCGGTTTTGATCTCCGGTCTGCCGTAAAGGGCGTAGACGCTGTTGGTTCCGGCAAGGCCGAGAAATTCGCCTTTGGGGTCTGCCCAGAGATCTTCAGAGGCACTGGCAACAGCAAGTGCACGGGGAGCTGTAAGGGCGAGCAAAAAGTTCTGATCGTATTTTGTATCCTGAATCTTCACGCCATCAAGTTTCGCCCGCGGAGTGAGCCAGTGCGGAAAAATAATATTCATGATCTCGATGGTTTCACCGTACTCACGTTTGGAAAGTGCCGCACCTCCGCAGCCGGAGTTGTTGGATACCACAACACTGAAGCGTTCATCATTTGCGCCTGCCCAGAGAGCGGTTTTGCCGAGTCGGGAGTGTCCGGTGACAATAACTTTACTGTTGTCGATTTCCGGAACTGTTTCTATGTAATCCATTATTCTCAACAATCCCCAAGCCCATCCGCTGATAGCTGTGTACTCACCCGGAACAGCGGCATTGAGGACATCCTGTGGAACGGATAGTTTAAATACGCTATCCTTTGCGCCCTCCGCTACATCGGGGAACAGCTGCTGATAACATCCGGTGATGAGGGCAAAGCCGCGTTCAAGCAGATATTCCGGAACCCAGCGGCGATGGCTGTCTCCGCGCTCCTTGAGTTTGCCATCCGGCCAATCGTAATCGGGCAGGGCGATATCAGGATCGTCTTCCACACCGTGATTGCCGCAGAAGTTGAGTCCGATGGCGCAGGGGAAGGGACCGGTTCCATTGGGAATATACACAAGTATATCAAAGTTTACATTGTCAGCGTATTTGTCTTTGAATGTAAGACGGATACTTTTTCTGGTGCCGAGTCCGCCGAAGACCTCTTTTTCGCCGAGAACGGTGACAGTAGTCTGCTCCGGAGCAGCGGGGAGTTTTCCGAACAGGTGTTTTTCAACAAGAGCCAAAACTTCTGCCCGGCGGGAGTTTTCCCACTCTTCTTTAGTTGTCACTTTTGAGCCGTCTTCTCTGTCCAGCGGGCAGGGCAGGGTGAAAACAGGAACCTTGTTTTCATCGTAATTGGGATCGGGACGTCCGCCAGCGGTTTCTGCCATGATATACTCCTTGAAGTTTACAAAGTTTGAGCCGGAGGATAATCCTCCAGTCTGAAGCGTTTAATAAAAAAGGTGCGGTCTTTTTCGACCATTTCACCAATAAGTTCATTCATGTTGAATGCGTCGATCAATCTTGCTTCGGCGTCGCCGAAGTATCCGTTTTTCTGGAATCCTGCGTCAAGAAGTATCGATTCAGCTTTCGCATAATCCCTCGGCAGTCCCGGCATGTGCGGAAAGGTCGGAACAGTGATGCATTTTCCCTCCGGAGTGATTACTTTGGGGTAATATTCCACTGCTGACAGCGTCGGCGCACCATGAGTGTTTTCAACGTAATGCAGAGTTGTATTATGACAGTGGTCAGTGCCGATAAGCAGGATTTTTCCGTTTTTCCGGATGATCTTCTCAAACGGACTGCCCCATCCGGCTGAAACCCGGCACTTTTCGTGTCCGGCAAGGATCTCGTCAGCATCTTTTCCGCAAGCCGCCATGGAGTGGCCTGCGTTGAGAGAACGCTTTACTCCCGGCATCTTCCAGAAAGCGTTGGGGATGGCTCCGCAATCAGTGGGATGGTTTCTGACATCAAAAACAATGCCGCTCTGCATCATAAAAAATTCAGAGCCGCCCGGAAACGAGGGCATGACAAGTGTCCCATCCGGAGTCAGTGCAGTCATTAACGCTTCGATGACATCCTGTACTGATTTTGCATGTATTTTTTTGAATCCGGAGTGTACAAGCAGGGTATCTCCCGCTTGTACGCCGAGATTTTTCAAATCATTTACAAGGTGTCCGACGTCGTATGACATATTTCTGTTTTTCAAAATCTGTGTTCCTGACCGGCAGAGTCCGGATCCGGCTGTCGATCAGGAATATCTTGGTGCAGTGTCTTTATTTGGCGTTTTTGATGTGTTCGGCCATAACTTTATTGAACTGTTGCTCAGGCACGCTGTGTCCGGCGTTGGGAATGGAGTAAAGACTCTTTTTGACTCCGGCAGGAATATTGTTGTATGCGGCAATAACACTGGTCGGCGCACAGGTGGTGTCGATAAATCCGGTGTAGAGATAGATCGGGCACTTGATGCGTTTGGCAAAGTAGACGCCATCGTAATATGAGGCGCACTTTTCAACCTCTTTTACATTTTTCGTATTGGATCTGATAAGAAGGGGCCATCCGGGAATTCTACCGGAAAGTTCGGCAAAATGATCACAGAGAGCCGGAACTTTGCATCTGGCAAGTGTGATGTCGTGGTCAAGAGCGCAGGCAACAAGCACCTGGGCGCCGCCCTGGCTTCCTCCTGAAACGATGAGAGTTTTGCCATCCCATTCAGGAAGTGTCTTTACATACTCAAGGGCGCGCAGGACACGCATATACATGCCTTTGAAATAGAAAGCATCACGATTGTCTTTGTTGAAATGGGAGTAGGATCCGAACTGTTTGTTTCTATATTTTTCCTGATAGAGTTTTGTATAGAAGGCATCAGGCATTCCGTTTTCGATACCGTGGGCGTTGACGTCCAGAACGATGATGTTCAGATTGACATTGATGCCCTCGATTTTTGCACTGCGCACACCGGCACCGTGATAGGTGACAAGAGCGGGCAGGGAGCCTTTTTTGGCATTCTTGGGGATAGTGAGATATCCGGAAACAGGCATTCCGCCGGCACATGCGATTTTGACGTCACTGAATGTGTAATTTTCCTTGTTGATCTTTACCTTTGACTGGGCAATGGCTTCTGCCGGAGCGGGTTTTCTTTCAAGCTCTTTGACAGGAACGGAAGCGAGTTCCTTTTTGACTTCTGCCCAGAAAGCATCGAAGTCAGCGGGTTCCTCTTTGGAGTGACGCAGTTTTTCAGGCTCTACGATTGCACCGATTCCACCCATCGCGGTCGCCCGGACGTAGAGGGCCGGATTGCTGACGCGCTTGATGTGAAGATTGTCAACGCTGTTGTCTCCGAAAGAAAAGAGTCTGAGATAGACCCAGCCGGGTTTGTCAGCCTTGACAGTGAAAGTGACAGTCTCTGTTCCATCAACGTAGCCGCACTTGATGGCTTTGGAGTCATACATCAGACGGTAGCCGAGCTTCTTTGCAGCCGCAGGTTTTTTGTCTTCGAGCAGTTTGGCGGTGAATGTGATTTCTTCGCCGACCTTGAAGATACCGTCTTTTTTACTGACGGTTGTGACAAATTGGACTCTTCCTGCAAATGAGCAGCAGGTCGCGGCAATAATGAGAAGGAAAAATAATTTTTTCATATTTTACACCATTGAGTTTTACTGAAAAGGACGGCAGAAAGACTTCTGCCGTCCGGTTGTTTTTTACTTGTTGCTTACAAAAGTAAAAATGTTTATATCACTGTAGTTTCTGGATGCTGCAGAGAAAGTCCAGTCTTTGTGTCTGCTTTTTTCGTTGTTGCCGAAACCGAAATCAGGAGTTTTGCTGTAGAAGCAGTTGAATGCAAAGATGGTGGTTTTTGCCGCGTAATCGTGGATCTGCATTGAACCGAAGCGTCCGGTTTCAGTGACTGCATCGCCGAAATCATACGTTTTGGAGTCTGCTCCCGGGATGTTTTTGGCATTGTTGCTGCTGTAGGTGAAAGGCCAGAACTCGATGTTGCCTTTGGCAATCTTCTTACCGGCAAATTGCGGAATGTTTCCTTCGATAGCGATATTGTTGACGTAAGTCTGGAAACAAATTTTGGTGTCAGCAAGCGGAACACCGGTGAGTTTTGCGTCTTTGGTGTATGCATCCATGGAAACAGCGAGCCATTTGAAATCTCCATCGTGTGTTTTGGCGGTCGCAAGGTAGGTGATACGTGAGAACGGCTCTTTGACTGAAGCGCGCTTGTCAAGTTCGCGCTTGTGGGCAAGCACGTTGTATTTTTCCACAAGTTTTGCTCCGGATTTTTCCAGTTCTGCGACCAGTGCGGCAGCCTTGTCTTCGCCGCTGAGCAGAGTGTAGATATTGACGCTCTTGTAATTGCCCATAGTTGCGGCAAACGTCCAATCGCTGCTGCCTTTGGGGTTGTTTCCGAAACCGAAGTCGGATTTTGAGCTGTTGAAATTGTTGTAGGCGAAAATGGTGGTGCGGGTTTTGTAGTCGTGGAGCTGCATGCATCCGTAGCCTAAAGTGCTGGAAATCTGATCTCCGAAGTCGAAGTTGTTGCTGGCTCCCGGGATTTTGGCTGCATTTCTGCCATCGTAATTGTTGGGCCAGAATTCGATGTTGGCTCTGTCGATGACTCTGCCGGCAATGCCGGGAACGTTTCCGCGCACTTTGACGTTGTTGACAAAAGACTGGAATCTTGCGCCGGTGCTTTTCAACGGAACTCCGGTACGCAGTGCGTTGGTGGTGTAAGCATCCATGGAAACTGCGAGCCACTGGAATGTGCCGTCGTTTTTGGTGGCGGCAATGACATAAGTGATCTGTTTGAAAGGAGTCTTGGATTCCGCACGCTTGTCAAGCAGGCGTTTGCGGTTTTTGGCATCGTATTTTTCCACCAGACGGTTTCCGGCATTCTCAATTGCCTTGACGATGTCGGCTTCGTTGGCACGCTTTTCGATTCTGAACGCGCCGAGGGGAAGTCCGTT
>JAZQTR010000043.1:0-8665 GCA_045630865.1 Victivallaceae bacterium | reverse complement strand
TCGATCAGGGGCTGGGTCTGCTGATGGAAGACCGCCAGGCGGGACTTGGCAGTTTCCAGAGAATCGTCGGCGCGCTGGAAGAGTTCAGAACCGCACTTGTCGCAGATGCCTTCGGTTTTGGGCGGCATGAAAATCTTGTTGTAGATGGCATCGCATCCGCGGCAGTTCTGGCGGGCGGTAAGACGCTGGAGCAGCAGTTCATCATCGACCTTGAAGTAGATGACCCTGGTCAGCTCTTTGCCGGCCTCTTTCATGGCGGCGGCAAGCAGATCGGCCTGAACAACGGTACGGGGGAAGCCGTCGAGGATGAATCCTTCGGCGCAGTCATCCTGGGCGATGCGGGACTTGACCATTCCGGCGACGATATCGTCGGTGACCAGCTGGCCGCTCATCATGAGTTTGTCGGCGGCAAGACCGAGTTCGGTTCCGGCGGCGACTTCAGCACGGAGCATATCTCCGGTTGAGATGTGGGCAAGTTTCCAGACGGCGAGAAGACGTTTGGAGATGGTTCCTTTTCCAGCGCCGGGGGCACCGAGGAAAATCAGGTTTTTGGCTTTGTTGCTCATTTTTTTAATCCTTTTTTTCTGAAATATATTGAAAAATTTCGGTTTCATTGATTTCGCATTGGCTGCCGTCAGTCATGTCTTTGACGACAAGAATACCTTTTTCAAGCTCGGAGTCGCCTCTGATAACAGCAATTTTTGCTCCGGAGCGGTTGGCTCCGCGCAGCTGCGCCTTGAAAGAACGCTCCTCAAGTTCAAGTTCAACGGGAATACCGGAGCTTCTCAACTGATCAGCGAGCTGCAAATTGGCGATTCTTGATGCGCTGCCGAGTCCGACCAGATAGGCGAGAGGTTTGCTCTTTTCCGGATAAGGAATGTTGAGTGCTTCACGCACCAGAAGCAGACGCTCGACACCTGCGGCAAAACCGACGCCGGGAACAGCGCGTTTTTCACCGGGAAGATAAAGTTCGTATCTTCCGCCGCCGGCGATAGCAGTCTGGGGACCGAGGGCAGGGTGGGTAAGTTCAAAAACGGTGTGGACATAGTAATCGAGGCCGCGCACCAGTCTGGGATTGACCCGGTACGGAACCTTGAGGGCATCGAGAGCAGAGCAGACTTCAGCAAAATAATTGCGGGATTCTTCGCTGAAACTTGCCACATAATCAGGAGCGTTTTCAATGATTTTGCCGCATTCGGGCTGCTTGCAGTCAAGGATACGCCAGATGTTGCGCTCAAAGCGGGTGCGGCAATCAGGACACATGGAGTGGATGTGTCCGGCAAAATAGTTTCTCAGCACCTCTTCAGCAGGTCCTCTGTCGGCGGAAACACCTCTGGTGTTTATATCAAGCTGGAAATCTTCGAGTCCGATCTCGCGCATAAAGGCGCAGATCATGGCAATACACTCTGCATCGATGAGGGCGGCGCAGCGGCCGACGTTTTCCACACCGATCTGGTGGAACTGGCGGCGGCGGCCGGCTGCCGGACGCTCTCCGCGGAACATGGGACCGTGATAGTAGACACGCTGCTCAACTCCGTTCATGACGTCAGTGTTGGACAACGCTCTCATGACTCCGGCTGTTCCTTCGGGGCGGAGGGTCAGACTGCGTCCTCCTCTATCCTCAAAAGTGTACATCTCTTTCTGGACGACTTCAGTTTCGTTGCCTAAGCCCTTCTGGAAGACCTCGGTGTACTCGAAAACCGGAGTGCGCAGTTCACCGTAGCCGTAACGGGAGAATACTTCGGCAGCGGCAGTTTCAATGGCGCGCCATGCCCCGGCTTCCGGTTCAAAAATGTCCGCCGTGCCCGGCGGAGGTGCGAAATTTGCCATAATTACTCTCTTTCCATAAAAACGAGGACGCCCGACAAGAATTTTTTCTCGTCAGGCGCTTGTTATATTTTCTCTCTCCCGTTGACTGCTCCGCTTACGCGAAGTCAGCCGGGTTGAGTTTTTCGATAGCTTCTTTAAGCTCTTTTCCGGCGCGGAATTTTACGACAGTGCGCTCGGGAATGACAACCTCGTTCTGGGGTTCGTTCGGGTTGCGTCCTTTGCGGCTCTTGCGGGCTTTGATTTCAAATACGCCAAAGTTGCGCAATTCGATGCTGCGTCCTGCAATCAACTCTTCAGCGATGTAGTCGAGGGTCAGCTGAACTGTTTCTGCAACATCGCTCTGATTCTGGCGCGTCTTACGGGCAATTTTTACTACCAAGTCACGCTTTGTCATAACTTTTACACTCCATAAATGATTTCTGATACTCACAACATTTTTTGCTGCTTGATATAATATTGCATAAGAAACTGATTTTTTCAACTTCAAATTGAAAATTTTTTTGCAAAAAAACGCATTTTTACGTTTGAAATGCGGCTCTCTGTGAGGTATATTCTTCAAAACGGTAAAAATATTTGGATTGTTTAAGTATAGTAAACACAAGGGAGCATTTGTTCATGTCCGGAAAGTTTGTTTCTTTTTTCGTTTGTACAGCGGCTGCATTTTCGCTTTTGTTGACAACGCAGAGCGGCTGCGCAAAACGCAGCAAAACAAAACTCAACAAGGACCGCGAGATCAAAGTTATGCTGGCTTCTCCGGAAAAGCGTCATTTTGTTGAACGTATTCCTGTTCAGGGCACTGTGCTGCCGGATGAACTGGCAACTCTGTCTGCAAAAACCTCCGGTACACTTGACGTTCTTGCCGCGGACGAGGGTAATATTGTAAAGAAGGGTGATGTCCTCTTCGAGATCGACCGCAAAAACCTGAGCAATCTGGTTACTGTTGCCAAGAATGAACTTGCCGTTTGCTCTTCAGAGCTTGCCAGTGCCAGAATCAACGCCCAGATTGTAGAAATCAAACTCAAAAAAGCCGAGTGGGACTTCAAACGTGCCGCAACACTGCTGAAATCCCAGGCTATCAGTCAGGACAGCTACGAAACTTACGATGTTGCCAAAAAATCTGCCGAATCCGAGTATGCAAAAGCTAAAGCTCAGGTTGCAGTTGCAGAAGCAACAGAAAAGAAACAGCGCAACAACCTTGAAATCGCAGAGAAAAACCTCGCTGATTCTGTGATCAAAGCTCCCTTTGACGGGATCATTACCGAAAAACTGGTTGAGCCGGGTGAGTATGTCCAGCAGGGTAAAAACATCATCAAGCTTGAAAATCAGAAAAAACTTGAAGTCAACTGCTTTATCAGTTCTATTTATTACAGCCGTATCGCTCCGGGAAAAACTCTCGCCCGCTTTGACCTTGACGGCAAATCTGCCGGTGAGGCTGTTGTCTCTTACCGTTCACCCAGTATTGAGCCGCTCAGCCGTACTTTCAAAATTAAAATCAACGTTCCGGCAAAATCCAGTCTGGTCAGCGGACTTCTCTGCGGTGTCAGTCTGGTGTTGAACGAGCGGGAGGGCCTTGGTGTCAAATCCGATGCAGTTATGCAGCGCAACAACGGACGCAAGATCGTGTTCATTTCTGACAAGGGCATCGCCAAAGAGGTCGAGGTTCAGACCGGAATCGAGTTTGACGGATTTACCGAAATCCTGAATGCCGCCGATCTCGAAGGAAAACAGATCGTTGTCGTCGGTCAGACCTTTATCAACTCCGGCGACCGTCTCAGCCTGATCGATATTAAGGAGTAATGCAAAGATGTTTCTCTGTAAATGGTCTGTCAGACGTCCCATTGCGATGACGAGTTTCATCATCGTTATGGTGATGCTCGGAATCAACTCATACCGCAAACTCAGTATTGACCTGATGCCCAGTGTGGATATTCCTTATGTCCGCATCAGAGCTGAATATCAGGGGGGAAGCCCCGAGGAAATCGAGGTTGAAGTTGCGCGACGTATCGAAGACGTGGTCGCCTCGCTCGACGGATTGCGCCATATTTCCACAATGTGTATGGAAAATGAGTGCCGCGTCAACCTTGAGTTCTATATGGGAATCGACGTTGACGTTGCCGCAACTGACGTCCGCGAAAACCTGAACCGCATCCGTGATGATTTTCCGGATGGTGTCGATGAGCCGCAAATCCGGAAAATCGATAACAACGCTATCGTCGTTGCCCAGATCTATCTGCTCGGAGACCGTCCGATCGATGAAATATATGACTTCGCAGATCAGACGCTTTCAGACCGGTTTTCTTCAGTGCCCGGAGTCGGTGACGTTACCGTTCTCGGATCAAACGAGATGCAGGTGCATATCTTCGTTGACCGTGAGAAGCTGGCTGCAACCAACTTGACGATGGCAGATATTCAGGATAAACTGAAAGCCAACAACGTCAAGGTTCCCGCCGGACGTATAAGAGGCGGAAAACGTGAGATCAACGTTACTTTTGACGGTGAGTTCAAGAGTTTGCGCGACATAGAGGCTCTTGAAATCGGCAAGCATGAAGGCAAACGTGTTTATTTGCGTGACGTTGCCCGTGCTGAACTGGTTTCCAGAGAGGCGCGCAGCCGTGCATATTACAACGGACAGCCTGCCACCATGCTCCGTATTGTCAAAAAGAGTGACGCCAACGCCGTTGAAGTTATCAGCAACCTGAAAAAACGTTTCAATGAGATCATCAGAAAGGGTGAGCTCCCCAGCGGAATGAAGCTTGAGTGGTTCAATGACGCCGGTGACTTTATTCAGGCCTCTGTTGATGACTCATGGAGCAGTATTCTTACCGGTATTCTGCTGACTGCCGGTCTGCTTTTCCTCTTCCTGCACGATCCGCGTTCAACGTTTATTGTTATTATTTCGATGCCGGTGTCGGTCATCGTTACTTTTGCAACGATGGAAGCTCTTGGATACACGTTCAATATTATGACCCTGCTTTCACTCGGTTGTTCTGTCGGTGTGCTGGTGACAAACTCAATCGTCGTCATCGAAAACATCTTCCGCAGACTTGATGCCGGAGACGATATCCGAACGGCGTCCGAGCGGGGAGCAAGTGAGGTCGTCAACGCGGTTGCGGCAAGTGCTCTTACCAACGTGGTTGTGTTCGTGCCGGTGGCAATGATGAAAACCCGTACCGGACTGATGATGGCTCCGTTTGCCGGAGTTATGGTGGCGGCGACGCTGGTTTCGCTTTTTATCAGTTTTACTCTGACGCCCATCCTCTCCTGTTTGCTGCTCAAAAAACAGTCATCCGGAGGATTCCTTGCCACTGTGTTCAAACCTTGGGATATCGCTTATGATGCTCTGACCCGCGGTTTTGCCAGAACTATCAGCTGGACCCGCAGGTTTGCATGGATTGTTGTGCTTGCAACTGTTGCAATGTGCGCTGCTGTGTACTTTATTCTCGTTCCGCAGGTCGGTATGACTTCGATGCCTGACGCCGACCAGGGTGAAATGACAGTCCGTCTCGAATTTCCGACTTACTACAACCTCGCCACGACCAGCGGTCTGGCAAACGCTGCCGCCAAACGGGTGCAGAGTCTGCCGTTTATCCGCCGGGTTGCGGTGTCGGTCGGAAACGTCAACGGTTCCGGTGGACAGGTCTCTTCTGCTGTATATCTTGCGCAGCTCAACGTGGTTGCCACCAGAAAGAATGAGCGCAAAGAAACGCTCAATGAGATCGTTGAAGTCGTGCGTCAGGAACTTGGATTCCTTGAGGATTGTATTGTCACCATTTCCATTCCGCGTGCCGGTGGTTCCGGCGGAGCCGGAGCTGATATTCCGATGCGCATAAGCGGAAACAACATCCAGATTCTTGATCACCTCGGACGTACCGCCATGGAGCGTATTGCCGCCAAAAAAGTCACTTCTGATATTGACAGCAGTATCCGCGTCGGTAAGCCCAATATCAACATCCGTCCGCGCCGTCCGGTTCTGCAGAACCTCGGTGTTTCGGCAAAAGAGCTCAGCGATTCTGTCCGCGGAACCTACGAGGGGGTTGAGGTCGGAACCTTCCGCGTCGGCAACCGTTCTTATGACATCCGCGTCAAACAGAATGAGGAAATCGGACTGGATCAGGTCGAGCTGCTCACTGTTGGTTCACAGGATTCCAACCCGCGCAACATCCGTGTGCTTGCCGAGGTTGAACAGGATGTCCGCAGCGTCTGTATCAACCGTTATGATCGTGAGCGTTCAATCTGGATTTACGCCAACTCTGCTCCCGGAGTCTCTTTGAGTCAGGTGGTCAGCGAGATGCGTGCTTCCACTCAAGCTGTACTTCCTCCCGGATACGGCATGCGCTTTGTCGGTCAGGTTGAGCGTATGAATGAAACGTCAGTCGAGTTCGTCGAGGTTATCATCCTTGCTGTCGCGCTTACTTACCTGCTGATTGCGGCGATCATGGAGTCATGGTCAAGACCGTTCCTGATCATGTTCACAGTTCCGCTTGGCTTCCTCGGCATGTATATTACGCTGTTCCTTTTCGGACAGTCCATGTCGATGATGGGACTGCTCGGCGGCGTTATGATGATCGGTATCGTGGTCAACAACGCCATTCTGATCATGGATGATTGCGCAACCAAGATCAAAGAGGGAATGCTTCCGCCTCAGGCGATGGAGGCGGCGACCGTAGAGAAGTTCCGTCCGATCGTGATGACCAGTATCGCATCTGTTGCCGGTATGCTGCCTATGGCATTCGGTACCGGACTGGGTTCCGAAATGCGTGCATCCTGCGGACTCGGTGTGGTAGGCGGACTTACTTTCTCTTCAATACTTACCCTCTACATCATCCCTGCGCTTTACTTTGCGTTTGTCAAAAACAAGAAGAAAGAAGAAGCCTGATCAGAGAAAACTCCGAAAACAAAAAGCACGTCAGCAACAAACAAACTGTTGCCGACGTGCTTTTTTATTTAGGCTGTTTCTATATCGGGGAGACTATTGGGTACGTGCTTGGAATATTTTCAAAAAGCAATCAGGGACGGTTGGCGCACATCAGGTGTACTTTGTTGGTCAATATGCCGTCGGCTCCCTTTTTCTGTAACTCAAGCATCTCTTCCGGAGTGTCGCAGCAGAAAACGTTGCTGCGCATTTCGAGTTGGCGGATAAGCTCAAATGTCTTTTCGTCTGAATATTCCTTGATCGGCTGAACGAAGCGGCAGTGATCCTGCTCTTTGCAGATGTGAAGTGTTTCCGGATTGGTGCGCTCTTTCCAACCGCGGGTGGCGCAGATCTCTATTTCCGGATCGATGGAGCGTACTTTTTCGATATTATTTGCCCCGAGGGTCATATATCCATAGTCGTACATATCATATTTTTTGAAAAGTGCGCAGATGTTCTGCAAAGTTTCGTCGTTTTGTGCGTAGACCTGGATGTTCATACAAATTTTATGGGCAAATTCAGCAAGAATTTCCTCAAAAGTCGGGATTTCCAACTTGTCAAAAAGCGGAGAGCTGCGTCTTTCGTCTTGCAGGAACCAGGAGAAGTTGAGTTTTTTAAGTTCGGCAAGGGAGTGATCTTCCGGACGTCCGGTTCCGTTGCTGGTGCGATCGATCGTCTTGTCGTGCAAGACTACCGGAATATTCTCGTTTGTGCCGCGCAGATCGAACTCAATCATATCGGCACCGGCTTCCAGAGCTTTCTGCATGGCAAGCAGAGTGTTTTCAGGAAATTCATATGACGCACCACGGTGCGCCGTGATCATAAAGTACTCCGGATGTTCATAATAATAGGTAAGCGAATGGCAGCTCATAATCAATTGTTCCCTTTCGGTTTTGGTGTTTGGGTTTAATATATTTGCTCCTTATGAAAATGCAAGCGGGTATATGCAATAAAATAATTGGCACACGCTTGAAAAATCGGACAAATACCTCTATATTGTCTTTTGACAATTAAAGGAGGAATATTTTATGTATAAAAATACTTTTTTATGTGCAGCAGCCGCATTTGTTCTCTGCGGAACCATCTGTGCTGCAACGGTTGATTTCCGCAGCGGAACCGTTCTTGCCGCAGAGATAACTGCATCGGCTCCCAAGGTGAGCGGCTTGAATGTTGAGTTTCCCAACCCGGTGTATGCCAGAATCGTCTTCAAGCTCCATCCGGAGCGCAAGATTTCCATACACGACTATGCTCTCAACGCTTATGGACGTAATTTCAAGGCTGTCGCTATTGCCCGCAACAATGAGGCGTGGACAGTTGATGGTTCTGCCTTTGACAACAACCGCGACACTGATCGTTTTTCGCTGCTTTTTGCCCTCGACGGTTCAGTTATCGGCAAACGCAATATCGAAGAACTTGAAATCACTCCGCGGCCGGAAAGTAACGGCAGAAGCGTTGCTGTCAAATTCAAAAATCTCAAGAGTGGTTCTTTCTCTTCAGCCGGAAGTGTTCCCGGTTCAGGCAGTGTGGTAAAATAATATGGGATTCGGTGATTTTATTCCTCAACCCGAGTTTATTCCAACCACCCGGGAAGAGATGAAAAAGGCTGGTTTTGATGAGCTTGATATTCTTCTGATTACCGGTGACTGCTATGTAGATCACCCGTCCTTCGGAGCAACTATCATCGGCAGATGGCTGATAGATTGCGGATACCGTGTAGGCATCGTGCCGCAGTTTGACTGGAATGATCCGGAGGCCCTCAAAGTGATGGGAACTCCCCGCATCGGTATCGGTGTTACCAGCGGTAACATGGATTCCATGGTCAATATCTATACCGCCGGACGTCGTAAGCGCAAAGAGGATATGTTCAGCGAGAACGGAGAGACCGGACACCGTCCGCCTCACGCGCTGGTCGTTTACTCCCAG
>JAZQTR010000042.1:0-2969 GCA_045630865.1 Victivallaceae bacterium | reverse complement strand
GCGAGGTCGAGGGTGGGGAGCTGGAGGGCAGCAAATTTTTCTTTTGCTTCGGGACGTTCAGGGATTCCGGCATCGGCGCAGATGATAAGGCCGACGGGACTTTCCTGACGGACACGCTCGACCGGGACAGTGTAGGGCATCACCATAGTGTAGATGTGCTTGTCACGGATGGCGCGGGCGAACTTCTGGATGTCGGTGCATCCGAAATTCAGCAGGACTACGGTTTCCGGAGTCTGTTTCATAAAAAAATCCTCACTCCAAATTAGTGTTTTGTTGCCATAAAATATAGCTGAAAAACAGTGATTTTTCAAGAAAAAAGTCAACTTTTTTACAGCTTTTTCCTCTCACTCTTACCGTTCATCCGCAGTGAAAGCCGAACGAGGTCACAGAGATAACGCTCTTATTTTCCCCACGGGAAAAATGTGTTCCAGCACTTGAGGCCATTCTTCTCACGGCTGTAGCTGGGAGCAAGGCGGCGTGAAAACTCCTCTACGTAGACGCAGCTCGAGGGAACGTAGCTCACGCTGATACCCTCTGCATTCGCTTCAAACATCAGATATCCGTTGGGATACTGGGTGAGCTGCGGACAGTTGATCTGCACGACTTTTCCGCCGATAAGGGCTTTGTCTGCCGAGTTTTTGTGTCCGACGAAAACCACTGCACGGGAGTTGGCGATTTTATCCAGCATCTGTTTGACTTCAGGAACATTGGTGTCGCTGATCGCGGCGTGCTTCGTATTCTTGAGGACATCACTGCTCTTAATCAGCTGAAAGTGGCTCTGGATGATCGCCGGACGCTTGGGATCGAGCTTGGCGATGACTTCCCTGTTTTCAGGCTTGTTGAGTTGTCCATCCCAGGTGTTGAGGCTCACGATCTGGATACCGTTGATCTCACAGTAGCTTGCCGGAGCTTTGAACAGACGCTTGAAGTCTTTGGCGTTGTCTTCGGTGAGCTTGTCGTGGTTACCGGGAACAGTTATCACAGGGAACTTTGCTCCGGCAATGGATTTTTCAAACCGTCTGATTTCCTCTTTGCGGCTGCGGTCGGTCACATCTCCCGGAACGATAAGCACGTCGATCTTTTTCTCATTGAGCGATTTCACTGCATCCTCGATCATTTTGCCGCTTCTGGAATGCATACGCATACAGGGATTATCCGGAGTGGTCGAGGTGTGCGGATCAGCCATGATCGCTCCGCGGAGCATGACGTTCTTCAGTTCAGGCAGTGTGCGAACTTTGGCATTGCGCCCCTCTTTGCCGGCTTCGGCAATGGTGACGGTATACTCTGTATCCGGCTTGAGATTGTCGAAGGAAACTCTTGAATATTCGCACTTTTTATCGACAGAAACAGTTTTTCCTCCGCCGGAAAGAGTGAACTTCATACCCTTGTTACCGGGCAGATTGTAGCGCAGAGTTATGGATTTGCTGCCTGCGCTCTGAATGGAAAAATGCGGTTTGGCAGGAACGTTGGGGAAGGGAAGAACGCCCTTGTTCTTTTCCAGCAGGTCACTTCCGGTGGCGGCGATGCTCATACGGCGCGGAATGTCGCTGTTTTCCAATGGTTCAGTAAAGAGCTGTTTTCCGTTGCCGACGGCGTAGGTGAACACTTTGGCATTGGTGTGGCTGAAAGTGGTGTAGCGGATGTTGTTCCGGGCATCGCTCACCTTGAACGCGGCGATGAGCAGGGAGTTGTACTTTCCGTACATACTGCCCTTCTCGGTCTTTTTGCCCGCCATAAAGCGGTCGGCAGCTTTGTTCAGGCTTTCCATCTCGCTGTCAGTGAGATTTTCAAGGCTGAGATTTTTGCAGACATAGGCAATAAGTTCACTTTTGGGGGCTTTTGCCTGAAGCATTTTGTTGAGCTTATACTCAAGAGCATTGTAGTGGGTGAGCTGCTTCTTCCAGAAGTCTGCCGGAACTTTTCCGTCGAGCTGAAGTCCGCCGGTCTCGTGGTCGGCGGTGACGACGACGAGGGTCTCCTGCGGGTGTTTTTCCGCGAAGTCAAGGACAACTGAAACAGCCTTGTCAAACTCTGCGAACTCGCGGATCATCGATCCTGCTTCGTTGCGGTGGTTGAAGTGGTCGATGGCTCCACCTTCGACCATAATGAAAAATCCGTTGGGGTTATCCAGAAGTTCAATGGCTTTGGCAGTCACGTCTGCGAGAGAGACTTTGGGATTGACGTAAGAGGTGCGGCTCCCGTAAACGGCATAGCTGGAAACAAAACAGCTTTTATCGCCCTTTTTGAGCGCGGAAAGCGGTTTGCCCTTGACGACTGTGAACTTGTTGCGTTTGAGCTGGAACATCAGATCCTTCTCAGGCATCTCCTTCGGCGTGGAAAAATGGGAAACTCCGAAGAAGTCAAATCCTGAAACATAGAAATCCGACAGGACACCGGCGTAATCCCTGCGATGCTTGCGGTTGGCATAGTGCGCCGCCGGAGTCGCGTCAGTGATGGAAACACTGGAAATGATACCGATCTTCACTCCGCGGTCGCGCAGGATTTTGGCAAGGCTGGTGACCGGCACGCCGTCTTTATCCAAACCGAGTGAACCGTTTTGGGTTTTGATTCCGCAGGCAAGAGCAGTTCCGGAAGCTGCCGAGTCGGTGGTTTTGCCGAACGCGTTGTCGGTTCCGGTCAGAACCGGAGTACCCAGACGGTCGAAACACGAGGGTTTTATCTGACTGCGGTAGAGGTTGACACTGTTTTGACCCATTCCGTCACCGATGAGCAGAAAGAGGTACTTCGGACGGACTTCCGCCGCCGAAACGGCAACTGCCAGCAGGACAGCAAAAAAGATGATAAATCTGCGCATTGTTATACTCCTGTGTTTACATAAGTTGCATTACAGATAATATACTTTTCAAAACTGCAAAATACAAGACTCTGTTCCCGATAAGGAAATTACATAAAAAGGTACTCCGCTTTTCTTGAAAGGGTGAGAGGGGCGCGGGGAGAGAGGGAAAACT
>JAZQTR010000041.1:0-8167 GCA_045630865.1 Victivallaceae bacterium | reverse complement strand
CTCAGCCAGCCAGCCCTCGTCGCGGGCCTGGACGGTAGCGATACGCAGAGCAAGGCACTTCTTGCCGAGCAGGGCGTTGCCGCCGTAACCGGAACCGTAACTCCAGATCTCACGGGTCTCGGGGAAGTGAGCAATGTATTTCTGATCCATCGGAGCGCAGGGCCAGACGCCGTTGTCGCTCTCGCCGGCAGCCAGCGGCTTGCCGACAGAGTGGATGCAGGGAACGAACTCACCGGCACCGAGAACATCGAGAACCTTGGTTCCGATGCGGGTCATGATCGCCATGTTGAGAACAACGTAGGCGGAGTCGGTGATTTCAACACCGATCTTGGCGATCGGGCTGCCGACAGGACCCATGGAGAACGGGATGACATACATGATACGACCGGTCATGCAGTTGCGATAGAGATCGGTCATGGTCTTTTTCAGTTCGACGGGGTCGATCCAGTTGTTGGTCGGACCGGCATCCTCTTCCTTGACGGAAGCGATAAAGGTGCGTTTCTCAACGCGGGCGACGTCAGAGGGATCAGAGCGGAACAGCAAGCTGTTCGGACGCTTCTCGGGGTTCAGACGGATCGCGAGTCCGGACTGGACACACTCTTCTGCAAGACGATCATACTCCTCCTTGGAGCCATCGCACCAGTAGATACCCTCGGGACGGCAAAGTTCCGCCCACTCCTGAACCCACTTAACCAAAGCGGGGTTGCCCTGCGGGGCAGCATTCAGCATTTTGATCACTTTATGTTTCTCCTTTTGTATTTTGGGAAAATTTCCCGTTAACAATTGTTTTTTACTTTATCGACAAGTTTCATAAAACGCTTGCCGTATTCAACATAGTTCTGATAACCGGCATCCTCGCTTCCGGCCTCACCGTGGAAGACCGAGACCATGTGCGGCTCGATGGAAAATCCGCCGTCATATCCTGACGCCAGCAGATCGGAGATGGTTTCGTCGATACGGGCATTGCCCTCCCCCGGGAAGAGGAAGTCGGCCTGCATAAAGCCGTTGGCATCGGCAGTTCCGGTCGCACGTCCGTCTTTGATATGGACATAAGAGATGAACTCTTTGACGTTGCGGTAGAAGACGTGTGAGTCCTGAAGCGCGTCAAGCTCATCACCGTTGCTGCGGTCGTAGTTCAGCACCGGATTGCCGGTGTCAAAAACCAGACGGAAGTTGGGGGAGTTGACGTTTTCAATCAGCTTCAGTGTGTGTTTCCATGACATACCGCCGTAGTTGTTGCAGTTCTCATGCAGATAAAGAACTCCGGCATCTTCGCACATGGAGGCGAGATATTTGACTTTCGGGAAGATCACTTTTTCAACTTCGCTGTCGAAGGCAGGACGTTTCCACTGTGCCTTGAAACTCATTCCGCGGATCATCTTGCAGTTGAGCTTTGCCATACGCTCGATGGCGCGGGCAAGCTGCGCCTTGGAACGCTCAAAATCCTCTTCCTTGAAGGGATCGCAGGACCAGTTGGCGACAGCACTGCCGAAGCAGTTGATCGACACACCGGCATCAGCGAGTTTTCCGCAGACTTCCTCAAACTTTTCTTCGGGAATATCGTGAATATTGACACCGTCAATGTTGCGGGACTCAATAAAGCTCCAGCCGAGCTCTTTCGTCGCCCGGATCTGTCCGTCAATGCCGGATGAAGCCTCATCCGCAAAACCGGTAAAATACATAGTTCGTGAACTCCTGTACTCAAATTATAACACAAGACACCGGTATAATATAATCCCGTTTTTTGTCAAAGTAAAGCAAGTTTTACGCTTTTTTTACCTATTAGTTGCACTCGCAAACACTGTGTGTGAACAGCACGGCTCAGGATCGCTCATTTGCCGGTCAGTTTTTCAGGAACATCAAATATCCAGGCGGCAAGTTTCTCTTTTTTATCCGGCTCATGCGGCAGACGCTGCTCGGAAAAATGCGGATGTTCCGGATCAAAGGGACGGACTGCAAGTTTATCAAGTTTTTCCCTGATACCGGCAAGCATCTTTGCTCCACTTTCAGAAATGACGGCTACGCGCTGGCCGCGCTTATCCATAAGAAATTCGACCAGCTTTTTATTGTTGGCAACCGGACGCGGCAGGTTGAGGTAAAAAATCACTCTTCCGCTGGCATTATCACCGTAGATCAATATGTTTTCCGGCTCTATTCCATCAAGTTCTTTACGCAGGGAGATCAAAAACGGTTTTTCCGTGCGGTAGACGGTAAACTGCGGTATCACTGCCGCAAAGATGGTGCTGAACACTATCGCTGTACCTACCACAAGCGATGCTGTTTTGTGGGACATTCCGAAAAAGTTGGCAGTTGCATTATCCTCATCCTGATCCAGCATATAAATCAGAAGAGAAACTGCTCCGGCAATACAGCAGCAGGCAAAAACGCTCCCGGGTATCCGGTAGTGCGGAATAATTCCCTGAAGCGGTATTGCCACAGGCAGCACCAGTGCCACAGACGATACGATCAGCAGACACAAACGCATTATTCGGATTATCCAATCCATCCCCGGCATTTTCTCCGGCCAGCTGCACAGCGCAGCCGCAACAACGACAGAGCAGAACGGAACCAGAGGTAGAAGATAGTACCAGCGGCGGCTTCCGGAAAAACAAAACAATCCAAACGCCAGAATCATTCCGGAAAGCAGTGCGGAAAACTCTTTTGTCAGCTCTTTTCTCAATCTGGCGAACCAAAACGCTCCGACAATGAAAACACCACTCCACGGAAGCAGTATCCGCGGCAGATGCCAGAGGTAGCTGAAAACCGTATCTCCGGAGTAACGGGCATCGAGGATACGCAGCACCTGATTTTTCCAGAAGACATCCATTCCGCTGTTTGCTGCCGCTCTGCCGACACTGCTGCCATCGGCAACCTGAGTACAGAGATAAGGCATCAAGCCGATGATGACTCCGACAGCAAGCGCAAAGGCATGACGGAAATCTATATACCGTTTCAAATTTCCACGCACAATCACTACGGGAAAAATCAACAGAAGTACCACGCCGACCATCGGAACACCTTTGAACAGTGTTCCCAGCGCAAGCAGCAGGTAGAAAGCGACATAATTTGCCAGCGTCGGCTTGTCTTCCCAATAGAGGAAAATCATGACCGCACACGCAGCGGCAGCGGCATTTGCCATATCCGGTGCAGCCACCCTACCCCAGAAAACAAATCCATAAGTGGAAAACAGTATCCACATCGACGCAAGAGAAGTCTGCTCATCAAAGAGTTTTCTTGCAATCATCCGGGTTGCCCAGAGCAGGACAAGTGCCGCCAGAACTGCCGGCAGGCGCAAGGTAAATTCATCGGCTCCGAAGAGTATCGCTGCCGGAAGCGTCGCCCAGTAGCTCAATGGCGGACGCACTGTTTCAACAACGCCATTTATTTCAGGATGAAAAAAATCCATCGACAGCAGCATTTCGCGCACAACTTCGGCACATCTGCCCTCAAGTCCCCACAGCGCGTTGCGTCCGAGAAAAATGAGCAGCATAAAGACTGCGAAACACCAGAAAACCACCTCACTTCTGCGTCGTACCGGCGATGAACTGTCGTTAAACAAAGCCATTTTATTTCTCCGATTCCTGCCTGTTCACGGCAGAAGTGTCAATTTTTGCCGTCTTTTTCTTCAGATTTACAACGGTTCCAGAGGGAATCCATCTTTTCGAGTCCGGCTTCGGCAAGCGGGACGCCTTCGGCTGCAAGATGATCCTCAATATAGTTGAAACGGCGTTCAAATTTGCGGTTGGCGGCACGGAGCAGCTCTTCAGCCGTTCCTTTATCACGGAAGCGGATCAGGTTCACGACTGCAAAAAGCAGATCACCAAGCTCTTCGTTGATTGCGGAGTCCGACTTGCTTTCCAGCGCGGAAACCACCTCTTCTGACTCTTCGCTGATCTTTTCTGCGACCTGACTCTCATTCTGCCAGTCAAAACCGACCTCCGCTGCTTTTTTCTGCAGTTTTTCTGCACGCTCAAGGGCGGAAAGCGTGTGTTTGACGCTTCCGAGATGACGTTCCGGAGCGGAATCGGCGGCGCGCTCCTGCTTTTTCACTTCGAGCCACAACCTGGTCACATCTTCAGGCGTTTCTGCTACGGCATCTCCAAATATGTGAACATGGCGGCGGATCATTTTGTCTATGATGTTTTTCCAGACATCTTCAAATCCGAATTCGCCTTTCTCTTCGGCAACCAGTATCTGAAGAAAGATGTTCATCAGCACGTCGCCCAGCTCATCGCAGATATCCTGCGGATTGTTGCGGTCGATGGCATCCAGAAGCTCGGCTGTTTCTCCGGCGAGGTGACGTGAGAGCGACTCCCGGGTCTGTTTTCTATCCCACGGGCAGCCATCCGGAGCGCGCAGACGTCGCAGTACCGCGGCGAGCCCGTCGCAGGTCGGCTGGTAGCTTTGATTATCCATAATCACCTCAGAAGGTAAATCCGACGTTGAAGTGCAGACGGACTTTGCTCTTCTCATTATCCTGACTGTTGAGGAACGGATAGGCGATGTCAAGTCTCAACGGAACATTCAGCTGCGGAATCTTGATACGCACACCCCAGCCGCCGCCGATATTCATACGTCCCCAATCCATTGAGAACGAATTGTGCCACGCATTGCCGGCATCCACGAAAAACGCTCCGCGCACCGGTCCCCAGATGGGATGGCTCACTTCGGCTGTCATCAACAGCATGGTCTGACCACCGATATTTTCTCCGCAGCGCACCGGACCGACACTGCGGTAATCGAAGCCGCGCAGAGAGTCTCCGCCGCCCATAAAGTATCTCTCAAACACCGGGACTTCATCATCACGGTCAAAGGAGGAAACTGTTCCGGCCTTGATGCCCAGCATAAGCACGATCGCTTTATCAAAGAAACTCTTGTGGTAGGTTCCTTTGATCTCAAAACGGTAGTAATCGGAACTTGAACCGAGCATCTTCGGAGTAATGGAAGCAAACATACTGGCGAAATATCCGTCAGTGGGATCAGTCAGGCTGTCGCGGGTGTCACGGGAAATCATGATCGACGGCTGACTGACCTGATGAGTTCCGCTCTGGTCATTATCCTTGAGGTACTTTTTGAGTCTGTGGCTGATGTCGGTGACGCGCACGACTTCAAACTTGTATCCGACACTCATGGTGGTGAAATCATCGAATATTTTACGCTGCAGACTGGTGCGTCCGCCGACACGCTCTTCGGTCCAGTTGTCGAATTCGGACTCGCTCATATATCCGGAAAGTTCAAATCTCAACGGCATATCCGCCAGCCATGGTTCGACAAAATCGAGGTTGAATCCACCGTTTTCCGCACCGAGGACTCCCTGCAGACGCAGACGCTGTCCACCGCCGTAGAACCAGTTTTTGGGATTGGCGATATCAAAGTTGTTGGTGGAAATTTCCGCCATTCCGAAGAATGAGTTGACGTCTGAAACACCGGCACCGAGGCGGAGCTGGTAACGGCTCTCTTTCTCTTCAACGGTTATACGCACATCTTTTTCTTCGAGCGCATCAGCATTTACGGCAGCGGCTTCGACTTTGGTGAAATATCCCATGCCGAGCAGACGCTGGCGGCTGACATCGATGCGGTTGCGATCGACCGGATCTCCCGGCTGGATGGCAAGCTCGCGGCGGATGACCTTATCTTTGGTCGCCGTGTTGCCGACGATGACGACGTCACGGACACTGTACTTGCGTCCTTCGCTCAAAACCAGATCGACGTGGCAGATCTTGTTCTGGAAATCCTCTTTTCTCACTGCACGGCAGACAACATCGCAATATCCGAGCGTTTCATAGAGAGAAGTTATTCCTTTGACGGTTGACTCCTCGTCACTGCGGCGGAAAAGATTGCCTTCGACAAGACGGATACGCTCCTGAAGCTCTTCGAGTTTGAAGAGCGTGTTTCCGGATACGGTCACTTTGCCTACTTTATACGGCTCGCCCTCTTTGACTTTGAAGGTGATGTCGATGTACTCAGGGTCATCCTCTTTGTTTTTGGTTACCACATCTTCAACTTTGAAGTCAAGGTATCCCTCATCGTGGTATTTCTCTCTCAATCTGGCCTTATCCAGCTCGATTTCGGAGCGGTCAAACATGCCGAAATGCAGGTAATCATTGATCAGCGGAATCCAGTTCCAGTAGCTGAACTGGTTGGCGACAGAGTGGCGGAGATCCCAACGCGAAAATTTTGTCGCACCTTCAAAAAAGACATCGTTCACTTTGAGCCGGAGATTCTCTTCGATCACAAATGTAAGCTCGATCGTGCCATCCGGAGCGTGGATGATCTGCGGAACCATGATTTTCGCATCACGGTAACCGCGGTTGTGGTAAAATTTGCGGATCTTTTTGGTACTTTCAAGCAGCTCTTTGTCGCTGAATACCATTCCGGAGTGCAGAGTTATCTCCTTGCCCAACTCGTGAGCGGGAAATTTGACGTTTCCGGAAAAATCTACTTTGGATATCCGCGGTCTGCTCTTCAGACGGTAGATAATATTGATTTTACCGTCATCGGCAGTAACCGTCTCGCCGGTGACATCGGCAAAGTGTCCGGTGTTGTGAAGCGTTTTGATATCGGCATCAAGTTTATCGCGGGAAAATTCGACTCCGGGAGCCAGTCTCGTGTACGCTTTGAGCATCGACTCCTGAAGCTTTGTCGCTCCGGACTGCTCATAAGAAACACTGCCGACTTCGGCGGCACTGCAAGCCAGGATCCCCCCGACCAACAGCATTGTTGATATCCTCTGGATGAGCTGCATAATGTTTTTCCGTGTATTTTAACCGTTCTTCTGCTCGGGAGCATACTCTTCCGTACAGGGTGCTGCCGGAAGAAACTCCATCCGTGCCGGATAGAACAGCAGCTTGAAGTTGCCGGTTCTGCCGTTACGGTTCTTTTCGATGATCCACTCCGATTCGACACTGGTAGTTTCCGTTGCGCCTTTGCTCTCTTCACGGTCACGGTGCAGGAAGCTCACGATATCGGCATCCTGCTCGATGGTTCCGGATTCACGCAGATGGGCAAGTTTCGGACGGGCTCCGGCTCCTGTCGCTTTATCCACCTCGCGGTTGAGCTGGGCAAGGACAAGTACCGGAACATTGAGATCTTTGGCGAGTTTTTTGATTCCGCCGGAGATCTCGGCAACCTCCTGCTGACGGCTTTCGATTCGGCCATCCGCGTGCATAAGCTGGAGGTAGTCAATTACAATCAGTTCAATATTGTGCTGCATTTTGAGCCGGCGCGCCTTGGCGCGGAGCTCGGCAATGGTGATTCCGCCGGTGGGATCGACAAAAATTTTGGACTCTTTAATCCGGGAGACCGCGTTGGTCATACGGACAAGGTCACTATCCTGAAACGCATGGTTGCGGAATACTGACTCCGGAATCTTGGACTCGGTGCAAAGCAGACGGCGGGCAATCTGACCCGCAGTCATTTCAAGACTGAAGAACGCGACAGGACGGGGACGGACTCCGTTCATCGCAACGTTGCGGAGCACGTTGAGCGCAAGACTTGTCTTTCCGATAGAGGGACGCGCCGCCAGAACAAACATTTCACCCGGCTTCAATCCGCCGGTGCAGTCGTCGATGGGAGCAAAGCCGGTGGGAATACCGACTTCAACCTTTCCCTCGTTGATCTCACGCAGAATACGGAATTCCTCTTTGACCAGCTCGGAAACAGTGAAGATAGAGTGCTCGGACTCTTTGCCTCTGACATTATAAATATCGGTCTCAATCTCTTCAACCAGTTTGGTTGCGTCCACATCAGTATCGTAACACTTGATAAGCGCGCCTGAACAGACGTCGATCATCCGGCGCAGTGTGGCGTATTTGGTCAGTACCTGACACCAGGATTCGAGATTGACCGTAGTAGCAATGGTATCGATAAGTTCAGCGAGATAGATCTCTCCGCCGACTGCCTCAAGTTTATTACGCTCTTTGAGGCGTTGAGCAACTGAAATCAAATCAGTTCCGGAACTGGCATTGTGCAGTTCCAATATAGTATTGAAAATTTCGCGATGGGCCGCAGAGTAAAAAACCACGTCATCACGGAATTTCTCGATGACGAGGTTTATACAGCTCTCCGGCTCACGCAGCATCGCCGCGAGAACGGCGCGTTCAACGGGCAGACTGTGCGGACGCGCCCGGTCAGGCAATAAGTCGGATCGTAGCCATGTCGTTCTGTG
>JAZQTR010000040.1:0-11107 GCA_045630865.1 Victivallaceae bacterium | reverse complement strand
GGCAATGGCTTTGGCCATGGAGAGCGCATCCGGAATCACTCCGAAGCTCTGGAAGGCAAAACGTGTTCCGATACGTCCCATGCCGCACTGCACCTCATCGCAGAGCATCAGGATATCGTGCTTGTCGCAGAGTTCGCGGACAGCCTTGAGGTACTCGACATCGGCGGGCAGGATTCCGCCTTCGCCCTGAACCATTTCGAGCATGATTCCGCAGACATCGGGAGTGATGGCTGCCTTGAGGGCCTCGATATCGTTGAACGGAACCTGTTTGAATCCGGGGACATCCGGCTCAAAACCTTTGCGGTATTTGGCGCGTCCGGTAGCGGCGAGGGTGGCGAGGGTGCGGCCGTGGAAGGAGTTATCCATCGAGATGATGGTGTTTCTTCCGCCGGTCGAGTTACCGTATTTTCTTGCCAGCTTGATCATGCCTTCGTTGGCTTCGGCTCCGGAGTTGCTGAAAAAGACCTTTCCGGGGAAAGACCCGGTGATGAGTTTTTCCGCCAGTCTGGGCATAAGTTCATTGAAATAAAGATTGGAAGTGTGAACCAGTTTCAGGCTCTGTTCCGCAATTGCGGCGGCAACGCGTTTGTTGCAGTGTCCGACGTTGCAGACCGAGATACCTGAAGCAAAATCGAGAAATTCGCGCCCTTCGTCATCCCAGAGTCTTGCTCCCTCTCCGCGGACGAAGAGTTGTTTCGGGGCATAAGTCGGCACAACGTATTTGCTGAACCGCTCGACGGTTTCATTGTAAAGTGCGCTCATTTTAGTGTTCTCCATAAAAAAATACAATTCAAATCCGGAAAACAATACCGGAAAATATATAATATAACCCCGGTAAGTCAAATTTCAAGTTTTTTCCTGATATTTGACCTGCCGGAGTTGTACACAGTTAAATTGAAGTTACAGGCGTAAAAGTTATTTTTGCGGATAGAGCAGAGCCGCTGCATCCTTGAGGGATTTCATGTACTGCAGACTTTCGGTGATGCCCTCTGTGGTGGGACCCTCGTATTCAAGAGCCCAGTATCCCGGGAATCTATCCTCTTCCATCATATAGGCTAGGCGGCGCAGGGGAACGATGCCGTTGCCTTTTCCGCAGGCGCAGGGGATGGTGTCTTTGTCTGAATCAGCCGGAGCTGCTGCCCAGTCTTTGCAGTGGACGTGTCTGATATACGGTTTCAGCAGTCTGTATGCATCCACGGCATCAACTTTCTCATTCATATTGAATGCGGTGAAGTTTGCGATATCAAAGCAGAGTCCGAGGTTCTTTGAATCAAAATATTTCATTATATAGAGCAGCTCTTCCGGAAGTCCGGGGATTCTGCCGTGATTTTCCAGTGCAAGGGTGACGCCGCACTTTTCTGCTTCGGGCAGAAGTTTGCCGATACATTCGGTAACTTGCTGCAGTCCGTCAGCGTAGTCCTTTGTGTGTTCCGGACCGATGGTCTTGTGGTAGCCGCCGAAGATGCGCAGGATGGATATTCCCAGATCTGCGGCATCGTGGATGGCATTGGTGACTTTCTTTATCTGCAGGTCGATAAGCTCCTGACCTGCAACCGTAAAGTTGTTGCTGGTTGCATAGGCGGAAACTTCAAGTCCGTTTGCTTTGAGCAGTCCTGGCAGGGCGGCTTTGTCTTTGGCGATATCGTTCCAGAACCAGCCGTAGCTTGCCGGATCGACCAGGTCGGTGGCCTCCGCTCCGGCGGAAGCGATCAATTCAAAGTATTTTGCCTGATCCAGCACTTTGTTGCAGAATTCATTGCAGGCACTTACGGGAGTACATGAGATTTTCATACAGATAATATCTTTGTTTGGTTGTTATTGTTGGCAGGTGGAAATTTTTTCTCCATCCCAGGTGAATTTCTCACCCCATACCGGAATGTAAGATGGCATATCCGCCTGAATAAAGTTGTTTTGTTCACGTCTGCCGTCATCGAAACTCCAACGCCAGCGGTTGATCTCGTGTGACATCTCGTGCAGATGGACGAGGAAGGTCATTTGCGGAGTGAGTTTTTTTGCCGCATTGAGAGCTTTCATTCCGCAGTATGGGTGGACAGCATACAGGTCGATTTTTTCACTCTTTTTGTTGAGAAAAGATTCGTTCCAGCAATCTCCGCTGGTGAAAAAGACAAAGTTTTTATCTCCGGTCGGACAGATGATCTCCATAGGCATGGTGAATTTTTTCAAGACTCTATTGTGGTCGGCCTCTCCGCAGTGGATGGTCACTCCGGAAATGTTATGGGTGTATTCCGTTGCCTTGGTATAAAACGGATTGGTGAAAAAGTTTGAGACCACAGGTTTTTCCTGTGCAGTCATCTTGTACAGCAATGGAAGCCAGTGGTGATCGGTATGGTTGTGGGTAATCACCAGAAAGTCGAGCAGTTCCGCAAGTTCCACGGCCCTGCGGTGGTGGATGTCAACTCCGAAACAGACGGTCGGAGTCTTGATGATAAAGCCCATGTTGTACAAATACCAGAAGGTGATGTTTCCCGGTTTGACGGTGGATTCTGCAATATCCTGCTTGACGTGGTCGAGAGCGGAATCGTAAAGTTTTAGCAGGGGGTTGGCGGTTTTGACAGCGCGGTCGGAGTCAAATCTGTCAAACTCACTCTTGGTCGTCCGGTCGGCAAAATTCTGCATTTTATCCTGAAGTACTTTCCGTTTTTCCGGATCTTTTGCAAATTTGAGTTCCTGCAGAAGTTTAAAGCCGCTGTCGGCTCCGAGCCATACAGGAAGCAGACAGAGCAATGCTGTGAGAGAGTTGCTTTTATTCATCTATATTCCTCAGGAAAAATATGGTAAAGTATGAAAAGATTATGGTGTAATATACATTGTCAAAACATAAATGCAATAAATTACTGTTCCGGAGGCTGAAAAACAGATGGAGTTTTTTTGAAAAAATTTTTGTTGATCCCCTTGCGGAAAATCCGGATTCATGTTATAATATAGATAGTTAACTCTCTAAATAAGGTGTTTTATGCGCATTTCCAAGGCTAAATGGATATACGATATTCTGGTCAACCGTTTGCGTCGCGGCGTCTACTCTTCTTATCTTCCCGGCGTTCCCGCGCTGGCGAAGGAGTTCGGTGTGAGCCGGATGACGGTGAACAGTGCGCTTAAAATGCTTAAAACCACCGATCTGGTAACGGCTCTTGAAAACGGCAGATTGATTCCTGCCGGTATGGATTCCGGTCAGAAAACTCTGCGCGTGGTGGAGCTTCAGCCGTCGGGCGTCTATCCTTTTGACCGCTGGAGCCGTGCCATCCGTGAATCTGCGGCAAATTTCGGATGCAGTCTGCGGGTGGTGACTTTTCAGTACATAGATGATCCTGAAGTGTTCAGCACCATCAATCAGGATGATTTTGATGTGATATTCATCCACAGTTACCAGAACCTCGTTTCCATGCCGCTTGCCGCGGCGCGGATAAGGGAGATTGCGGATAAAGTGGTATCGCTCTTTCATGATGACACGAAGAACAATATACGTCTGCTTGACGGTTATGAAGAGAAAGCGATGATTCCGCTCATAGACCATATGCTTGAGTCAGGGTGCAGAAAAATCGGCTTGCTGTGCAACAGCCACGCAAAGCGTAAAGGGGGACGGGCAGAAGTCGCAGAAAAACATCTGAAGAAAAACGGAGCCTTCGGCGGAAAAGTGTTTATCGACACTCCTCCGGTCAACCATACCGCCAATGTGGTGTATGACCGGATGAAGAGCATGCTCGAAGATGGGGCTTTTGCCGGATGTGACGGTGTCATTTGCGGCAATGTCAGTATGGCCGCCGGATTGTCGCTGGCTCTTCGGGAAAGAGGCGTGCAAATCCCCGGAGACGTGTCGCTTGCTTCGTTCGGCAGTCCGGAAGTGGCAATGATGCAGAATCCTCCGCTGACGGTGGTGAATACCCCGGATCCGCGTCCGCTGGTTGATGAGATACTCAAGCAGTATCTCGGTCAATCTGAAACTCCGGAAAGATTGAAGTTTATTGGTGAAGTTCCGGAAAATGATCCGGAAAGTATCCTTCTTTTGGGTAAATCAGTTAAAAACTGCTAAAGATATATAAAACAAAACAGAAAAGGAGAACGCAGATGAAACGTTTTTCAGAATGTGATGCCGCGCGTATGGAAACAAAAACAAGTGCCGGACAGAAATTTACACTCATTGAGCTGTTGGTGGTCATCGCCATTATTGCCATCCTGGCGGCGATCCTGATGCCCGCATTGAGTCAGGCAAGAGAGCGCGCCAAAACTTCAAGCTGCGCCAACAATCTCAAAGCACTCTGCTTCGCGACGCAGCAGTATGCTGACAACAACAACGGCAGAGCCAAGGCGTGTACCGCGAGCAACAACGATTCGACTTCAAAAAACAGCTCGCTCAGGATGCTCGGACCTGCCAGCAATGCGTTATACCGTATGACACTGCTCCCGTACTTGAGCGGCGGATACTATGCTTCCGGAGCTGACACCACGAAGCTCGATATGATCAAAACCGGACTCTGCCCCGCCGGACGCCGCGATGGAACTGATATGTTTCAGACTGCGCTCGACAGCAACAATGTCAACAACAGTTACAGCTTCAACGTTTATCTCACCGCTTACGATTCCTCGCAGGGAAGCGGAAACAAGGCGCGTTTCTGTCAGTTTTCCAAAGTCTGGCAGCCCTCATCCCGCTGTCTGGTGACCGATGTCCAGATCTATTACAACGAACTGGGCTCTGCCGCCGGAACTCTCAACAATCAGTCGAGCCGCGTTTTCGGAATCTACCGCAACGACCTGATGGCTCTGCGTCACAACAGCGGAAGCAATGCCGGTTTCTGCGACGGTCACGTCAAATATATGCTGCCTGCTGATATCCAGATCGCGGGTTCAGGATCAAATACTTATAATAAAAACGGCCTCAGCAACTTCTGGCACAACGCCAATTGGTGATGCCGGGGACTCTGTGATATGAAAAAGACGATACTTTTACTGTTGGCGGCATTTTCCATCTCAGCGGCAGAACCGGTGCTGGATTTTGACGGAAAGAATTTTTCCGGTCTGCGCAGGATCGGTGCTGACGGCAAAATAACATCAGAGGGTTTATCCGCCGTAATGGATGGCAAAAGTGCCTTCGTTGTCAAAAACAGCCATCAGCAGGCACAGACGATACTTGTCGAAGTGAAGTATCCGGCAAAGCCCTGCGGAGTATTGATTTCACGCAACCGCCAGCAGGATGGCCATCGCGGGCTTGAACTCAATTTCGGCAGACGCAACGGCTTTGATGTAGGCGGAAATTTTCCCGCCGGAGTGATCTCTGCCGGTACTAAAAAAGAGCAGGAGCAGTTTATATATAAAGATATCCAGCTCCCTGCCGGAAAAACACTTGTGTTCATCACCCGTTTCGAGCCTGAAAAAACTCTCGATATCATCACCGTCGATAAAGACGGCAAAAAGCTCCTCGCATACAAGCAGGTCGATACTGCGGATATTCCGGAGCAGAGTACAAAATCCGGCAACGGCCTGCTCGTCATCGGCGGACGCCGTGCCAACAGTAAAAGCGTGAGCCATATCGTGCCTGCCGGCACCGTTTTCAAAAAAATCACCATCTGGAACTCTTCAGTGTCCGATAAAGAGCTTGAAACATTGACCGGAGTACTCCTGAAAAAAGAGACGAAAGTTGAAAAGCAACCGGAAAAAAAGAGCGTTGCAATAAACAGAAAACCGGTGACGCTCTATGTCGACGCCGCTGCCGGAAACGACGCCAACTCCGGAACATCTGCCGGAACTCCGCTTAAAACCATTCAGGCGGCTGCCGATAAAGTGAACCCCGGAGATACCGTGCTTGTGGCTCCGGGAGTGTATTTCGAGAACGTGGTGTTCAAGCGTCCGGGAACGGAAAAACAGCCGGTGACCGTCAAGGCTTCCGGAAAACCCGGCAGTGTCATCATCACTGCTGCAGATGAAAAGTTGAGAAGCGGAAAAGCCAAGTGGGAGTGCGTCGAAGAAAAACTTCAGCTCTATCGCACAAAATTCAGCCACAGTCCATGCCGGATGCTCTACTCCGGAGTCGATCTCTTCCCCTACAACACGCTCGATGAGCTGAAACGCTTTGCGGTCAGGCATTACCGCGTCGGCAAAGCGACCGAAGGCGGCAAGAGCGGATTCGTCGATCTTCCGGCCGCACGTCACGGATTCTATTTTGATGAGGCTGGCAAGTATCTCTATGTCCGTCTGCACGAGGCGGGCCGGTACGGTTCACGAAATCCTGCGGACCACGTCATATCCGCAGGAGCAATTGCCGCCCCCGGAGGCAACGGACACCATATTTCTGCACCGGCGCACTCAAATATATATATTGATTGCGGTCAGGATGCGCACTATATCTTTGACGGCATACACTTTGAAACTCCGGGGGCCGCAGGTGTGGTTACCCGTTCCGGCAGACTTGTTATACGCAACTCCATATTCAAGGGCTGCCGCTTCGGCGCGTGGAGCCGCGGAGTGACCGAGGGAGTGTTTATTGAGCACTGTTATTACGATCAGGCGCACAGCTACAATGACGCCAACGAGATTATTGAAAAATATCTCAACACTGATGTTGCCAGGGATTTCCCGAGTTTCCACTGGACACGCAAGCGCACCTACAAAAACAGCCGTAAAATGGTCAACTACGAAACCGGTATCGCCGGCGGAGCCGGAAAACTCTGGCACATCCGCAACTGCGATATCGTCGACTCCTTTGAGGCTCTTTCGTGCTGGTGTATGAACAACACCAAAAGTTGGCGTGTCTACGGCAACAACATGCAGAGATTGATCGACAATGCCATCGAGGCTGAAAATGACGCATACGACCTGCGCGTGCACAACAATCTCTTTGTCGATATCTTTGAGCCGATGAGTTACCAGCCGCTCGGCGGAATGCCGTGGCCCGGTCCGGTGTTTGTCTACCGCAACGTCTATTATAATACTCCGGGCGTCGCGCCTCTTCTTTCGGTGATGGGCGGTTATCGCGGAGCGTTCAAAATGGGTGTCCCGGGATCGAACTGGAGCCGTGGCCATATGTTCAGTCACAAACCTGACAACAGCGATCTTGAATGCCGTTTTACCAAACGCGTGGTGTTTGTTCCGTATCCGGGATATATGGTGTTCAACAACACTATACTGCTCAAGGAACACGTTCTCTTCACACTGCCGATGCCGGCAAAAAGCAGAAGTATCGCCAATGTGCGTTTCTTCAATAACATTCTGGAGTGCAGCGGACTTGCCGCGCCGGGAAAAGATTGGAACGGCGATTTGACAGAATTCTACCGCAACGCCGTGGTAAAGAGCAATTCTGAAGCAAATTACTGCTCTGTAATGGCTGACCGGAAAGGTTTTATTGCCGACTCAAGAGCAAGTTTCATGCTGGACAAGGATTACACTCCGTCAGCGGCAAGCCCGCTTCTCGGCCGAGGCAGTCTGGGATTCCGTGAGCCGGATGCCTCTGTTGATCTCGGCGCGGTTCACCGCAAAGGAAAATTCCGTCTTTCTACCGGTGTCGGCAAAGCTGTTGATGTTTCAAAACTTTCGCCTTTCCGCCGGAAGGTTTTCTACAATGCGGAAATGCTCCGCAGTGAGGGACCTGAACCAGGCAGCTGGGCGGTCTATTACATCGCAGGTGTTCCGGTATATCCGCCCAAAGGCAGCGCGTCAAAGACGCCATATTCGCCTGACGGAGACCCGATCATTGTCGATATGGGCAGCACCAGAGGGCGCAAGGAGCTTACTGTGGTCTTCAGGGCGGCGGATGACAGGGGAGTTCTGCTCAAACTTGATAAACGTACTATCGGTTTTGTCCGCAAAGCAGACAATGTTACAATATTTTCCGCCCAATCCGGAAAGATCAAAGAGCTCGCTCAGTTCGAGGCCACCCGTGATGAGTACGTTACGGTCAGGCTTTCGGAAGATGGCGTGTTTGTCAATGGTGCCAAACGCGGTTCATCCTGCTCCGTTGCCGCCGGAAAGTGTCAGGTCGTCATCGGATATAATCCGGTCTTCGATGTGATTTGATCCGCCCCTTATAAACGCGTACCGCCCGACCTGTCGGCTGTGTCTGACCGGTCGGGCATCTTGTTTTTTTTTGACGGTTTTTTACTTGAAAAAAATGTGTTTTTGTGGTATATTACACGTTAAGTATTTTTGTAGAATCACCGCAAGGAAGAGGTGTGCGGTGATATGTAAAAAATGTAACAAACTAATCTGGAAAATCCGGGAGTTGTAAAAATGCGTAAAGTACTTATTCCTACAAAGTTGGATAAATTTGCGGCAGCGATGCTCGAAGAGCGCGGCTACAATGTTGTTCTCGATACTGTGAACACCTTTGAAGATGCGATCAAAGCCAACAGCGATGCCGAGGCCCTGATTGTCCGCAGTGAGAAGGTCACCCCTGAAGTGATCGACCAGCTGCCGCAGCTCAAACTGATCGTCCGCGCCGGAGCCGGATACAACACCATCGACATCAAATATGCCCGCAGCAAAGATATCGACGTGATGAACACTCCCGGAGCCAACTCCAACGGCGTTGCCGAAGAGGTTGTGGCGATGATGCTTGCCGGCAGCCGTTTTCTGGTTCCCGCCGATATTTCGACCCGCGCCGGAGAGTGGGAAAAGAGCAAGTTCATGGGCCGTGAAGTCACCGGCAAGACCGTCGGTATCCTTGGACTCGGACACATCGGCCAGCTGGTCGTGAAGCGTCTTTCCGGATTTGAAGTCAAAGTTCTGGGATATGATCCCTTCCTCTCTCCTGTTCTCGCCGAGAAGCTCGGTGTTGAACTCACCACTGTCGAAAAGATTTTCGCCGAGTGCGATTACATCACTCTGCATATTCCGGAAAATGATGAGACCCGCGGCATGATCAACGCCAAGCTCTTCAACCTGATGAAGCCCGGTGCCATGCTGGTCAACTGCGCCAGAAGCGGAGTCATCAACGAAGACGATCTGCGTGCCGCCAAGGCAGAGAAGAATATCGTTTTCTGCAACGACGTCTATCCCAAAGATGCCGCCGGCCCCAAGAGTGTCGCTGATATCGCCGATATCATGCTTCCGCACCTCGGAGCCAACACCAAAGAGGCGAACCTCAACGCCGCCCGCAAGGCTGCCGAGCAGACCATCGCCTACTTCGAGCAGGGTGTCACCAGCTGTGTGGTCAACAAGGCTCTGCCCGATGGACTTGATGCCAAGTTCCAGCAGCTCGCCTATGTTCTCACCGCTCTCGATCGTGCTTATCTCGGATGCGACAATCCCGCCCGTGTCGAGACCAGCTTCTATGGCGATCTCACCAAGTTCTCCGCCTGGATGACTCCTGCCATCGCCGCCGGAATCTCTGCTGACTTTGCCGTCAACCAGAATCCCAAAGATGCCGAGAAGTTCTTCAGCGAGGCCGGAGTTGCTCTGGTCAACCGCGATGCCGACAACCAGAAGGGCTACGGCAACGCAATGACCATTGACCTCTTCACCGGAAGCAATCCCATCAACAAGGCCGGTGCCCGCGGAACTATCACCGAAAACAAACTGATGGTCACCAGACTCGGAGAATTCGATGAACTCTATCTTGATCCCTCCGGCAACCACCTCTTTGTTGAGTATGCTGACGCTCCCGGAGTTATCGGTATGATTGCCGGTATCCTCGGAATGAACAATATCAACATCCTTGATATCCGCGCACCCCAGAGTGCCGACGGCAAACGTGCGCTTTCTGTCATCAAGACCAGCGTCGTTGTCGGTGAGGATGTCATCGCCAAGATCTCCGCTGTGGTCAAGGCTTACAAGGTGTTCTCATTCGTTTACTGATCGGATACATAAGTTTTGGCAGCAGGTTTTTTCACCAGGGTACGCAGGGCTTTCGGGTTCCTGCAGAAAACCGGAAATGCTCCGGAGATGACCAATCTCCGGAGTGATGCCCTGTGCAAGCTCAACCTGCCGCCGCTTATGGGCAGGCGTGATGCCGCGTTTGACAGCGTGGCTGCTCTCGGAACATCAGAGATACTCAAGTTTTCCGATGTCGAGCGTCTTGCCATATACCGTCAGGCGATCGAGCTTCTGGAGTCAGCCAAGCAGGATTGCGGACGTATCGCAAGTGCGATGACCAGTCCCGACTCCCTGCGCCGTGAGCGCAGTCTGGCGGATTACCTCGAAGCCATGCGCTGTCACCTTGCAGTGATGGTCGATGCGGTTCAGCTCGGCAATCAGGTGATGAACGGAGTGGTGATTTCCGGCGGACTTATCGAGGCTCCGTCGGCATCGGATATAGCCGAGTCAGAGATGATCTGCCGCGATACCGAGGCAGGTTTTACCGGAAGACTCCGCAATATGATCGAGCGCGTTCAGGTGCGGATAACCCGCTACCGTGAATACGCCCGGCGCAGTTTCAGTCCTGAAAATGCCGAGCGTTACAACTGCGCCTACAATTATTATATGAAAGTTTACCAACTTCCCGGAATACGGGATTGATAAAGATTTTTTACCACTTAAAGTGAGGAATGAATAAAATGGCAACTTACCGGATCGAGATTTCCAACCTGCCCCGCTGGCAGGATGCCCGCGGCAACGGTGTCGCTCAACAGATAACCAGACAGTTCGGTTACGATGTCAAGAGTGTCAGAGTCAGAGACGTCTACACTTTTGATGCCGATATCACCGAAGAAGAGGCTGGAAAAATAGCCGAACTTCTCTACAATCCGGTGCTTCAGTGCTGGAAAGTCGGTGAGAAGGTTTCCGCCAACTATGTTCCCGCCGGAGATTTCGATTACGTTATCGCCGTCGGTTTCCGTCCCGGTGTGACTGACAACGTCGCCCGCACCCTGCGTGATGCCTGCTCTGACATTCTCGGACGCAAGCTCTCTGCCGAAGATTTTGTTGCCGGTTCCGCCGAGTATCTCATCTCCAGCAGCGACATCGACCGCAAGGCAGCGGAGAAGATCGGATTCAAGCTCCTTGCCAACGAACTTATTCAGACTGTTCTGGTCTGCTCCAAAGAGGAAGCTGCCGCCGGTATTCCTCTCAATCTGCCCAAAGTCAACGGTTCTACCGCTGTCGAAATCAGAGAGTACGATCTCGAAGTCGATGACGACAAACTTATGGAAATCAGCCGTAACGG
>JAZQTR010000039.1:0-4378 GCA_045630865.1 Victivallaceae bacterium | reverse complement strand
ACAGCGTTGCCGCCAAACTCAATGTTCCTGTTGAGCAGATGGCTGACCGGGCGAACTATGACAACGACCTTGAGTTTTCAAGCGTCTGTGCTGTTCTTTCTGCAACATCCATCAACAAGTTCAAAAACCGCTTCCCGCTCGGAGATATCATCGGCGGTGCCTGCAGAGCACAGGCGAGAACCATTATGTCCGGAGTGGGTGAGCTCTTCCTCGATTACAAAGGCGATATCATCTTCCAGGGCGGCGTTGCCTATAACCGGGCCGTTGCCCATTATCTGAAAGAGATCACCGGAAACAACATCATCACTCCATCGTACAACGGAGCCATGGGAGCCATCGGTGCCGCCTGCATTGCACTCAAGTTCTCTGAACTCAAGGGCAATCTTGACGAGACCGCCGGACTGCCCCGTCCTCACCGGGTGCTTCACTCCATCGGCAAACGTGCAGATGCCACCCGCCGTGACTTTATCGGAAACAAGAAGGATGGCAATCTGGTGTGGCGCAACCTCTTCTTCCCGAGCGAACTGCTCAACGCTTTCGGTCTGCGCTCTCTGACTCTTGAAACCTATGCCGCACTTATGGCGCGCAACCAGCATAAAGTCCGCCGTGCATTCGACAAGGCGGCGTGCGTTGGATTTTCCGGTGAAACCTGTTCATTCCTCCGCGTGCTTGAGGGCGTAAAGCTTCCGACACCTGAACTTGTGGTTTCCACCAGTCAGCCCTGCCAGCAGGGTGAGCGCGTATTCAGGGATCTTGCCCGCAACTACGGCGTTGAAGACAGATGCATCTCTCTTCAGACTCCTGCAGCAGGCGGATCTTGCGATTTCAATGTGGAGCAGCTTGCCAGCGAAATTGAGCGTGCTGTTTATACGATGGAAAAAGTCTTCGGCAGAAAACTCTCGATGGATAAACTGCGTGAGGCTTGTGAATTTTCCAACGAAGCGCGCCGCTATGCGATGATGTGCAACGAAATGCGTTATAACTCCGCACCGCTCATCCGTGGAAGCGAAGCGATTTACTTTGCCAACATCTTCAGTCAGCTCTGGGGACGTCCGGAAATGATCGATATCCAGCGTGAGCTGCTCAATGAGCTTACCGAGATCCGTGATGCCATCGGTGACAGCGTCAAGCGTGATGACACCCACCGTCTGCTGTGGCTTCATCTGCCTCCGTTCTATGACCGTTCACTTCTCGATTACGTCGAACTCACCTGCCGTGCCCCCATCGTCTTCGAGGAGGTCAACTTTGTCGGCTGGACAGAGCTTGACTGCAATGATCCCTACCGTGCGCTGGCGAAGAAACTGCTTACTACCGGTTTCCTCGATCCTGCTCTCCGTGTCCGCTCGATCATCGAGGAGGGCAAAAAGGTCGGAATCAACGGCTGCATCCTCTACAACCACGGTTTCGGACGCTGTTCGATGTCCGACAGCTCATTCGCCAAGCACCTGCGTGAGGAGCTGGCCGCCGAGGGTATCTCTCTGCTCACTCTCGACGGAGATTGTGTCGACAAGACCACCGATCCCTGCAGCACCGAAACCAAGATCAGTGCCTATATCGAGGCGTTGAACGAGAAGAAATACGGCAATATTTTCGGCCGTCTGAAATAGTATCAAACAAGAGAAAAAATATGCTCAACCGCGAATTACTGCTCAATGCCGCCAGAGAGAACGGAACTCCGCTTTTCGTTTATGATGCGGATATGGTCGTTGACCGCTACCGTGATCTTTACAAATTCATTCCCTGTCCGCGCCTTCAGATTTTTTATGCGCTCAAAGCCAACTATAACCCGGCTCTGGTTCGCGCGCTGCGTGATGCCGGATGCGGTATCGATGCGGTAAGTCCTGCCGAGGTGGAGTTTGCGATGCGTATGGGATTTCCCGTCGACCGCATCATCTACACTGCGAACAACATGACTGATGCCGAGTTTGACAAAGTAGCCCGTACCGGAGTGATTGTCAACATCGGTTCGCTTTCGCGCCTTGCCAAAATTGCCCGCGATTACAAGGGCATGTCTGTTTGTCTGCGTTTCAATCCCGATGTCTGCGACGGCGACAGCATCCATACTATGACCGGCGGCGATCTCACCAAGTTCGGTATTCTTCTGGATTCCGTCGATGAGGTCAAACGTCTGGTCAAAGAGGGCGATCTGCACGTTGTCGGACTTCACGAACATACCGGAAGCGGACTTCAGCACGCCGAGTCCGTATATCAGGCTATGCGCAACCTTATGGCGATAGCCACTCCGGAAAACTTCCCCGAACTCAGATTTCTCGATTTCGGCGGCGGATTCAAGGTTCCTTACCGTCCGGATGAATCCCGCATCGATTATGTTTCCATGGGAAGCCGGATCGCAGAGATTTTTGAAGAGTTCTGTTCCGGATACGGCAGAGAGCTTGCCATGTACTTTGAACCGGGCAAATACCTGGTCGCCGAGTGCGGACATTTTCTGGTCGAGGTCAACACCATCAAACATAACCGCACCCGTACGATTGCGGGCTGCAACGCAGGATTTCCCCAGCTGATACGTCCTGTGCTTTACAATGCATACCACGAGATAGTCAACTTGAGCAATCCCGCCGGAGAGCCGCAGGTTTATGATATTTGCGGAAACATCTGCGAAACCGGTGACCGTTTTGCCGAACAGCGCGAACTGCCGGAGATTCGGGAGTATGACATTCTTGATATCCATAACGCCGGAGCCTACTGCTACTCGATGGGCGGCGTTTACAATATGCGTACAATGCCGGGGGAAGTCGTGATTTCCGGCGGAAAATGTATCGCTAAAAGTTCCCGTAAGAGCGATTCAGCTCTGATCGAAGAGATCATTTCAGGTTGTGAATATGTATAGTGCCGCAATAGATCCAGCTCCGGATAAAGTAGGATTTGCCCTTCTGCACGATGAAAAAGTGATCGTCAGTGTCAACTGTGCGATGAAGGGCAGGGCGGCGTCAGCTTTGAGCAGCTTTGTTCTGGATGAACTTGCCAAAGCAGGTGTTGCGGTTCAGGATATCGACCGCTGGAGTGTCGGTGCAGGTCCCGGCAGTTTTACCGGACTGCGTCAGGCGGCTGCACTGGTTTCCGGATGGTGTTTCGGCAGAGACAGTGTCCTGCGCCGTTGTGTTCCCGGGGCTGTTGCTCTTGCCGCGGCGGCACATCCTGCGGATGGCGATGTTGTCACATGTATCTACGACGGACGCAACAAAGAAGTACTTTATTATAATGTGAAATACTCTGCCGGAGATTATATTCCGACAGAAGAGTACGGTGTCCTCAATGCTGTTCAGGCTGAGGAGTTTTTTTCAGCGTTTCAGGGCAGGGCGATATGTTTTTCTTCAGAGCTTGAAGCCGTGAAAAAGGTCGTTTCCGGAGATGTGAAATTGCTGACTGCAGAAACTGCTGCGCCTGAAGTACTGGCGCAGATCAAGTCTGTGGCTTTCGATAATGATTTGACCCGTTTGGTGTATATCCGTCCTGCTGTTTATCTCCCTGAAGTGAAAGGATAAGTTGCAATGAATGACAATAAACAAAACTGCAAGCCGTCAGGCAGCAAGTGGAAGATTTTCTGGATAGTTACCGGTTCTGTATTGTTTCTGATTCTTGCGGCAGTTGTTACTGTCATAATGTTGCTTTTTTCCTCTCCGGTTGAGATTCCTGAAAGAAAACTTGAGGCGATTGATTTTTACACCCAGGGGAAAATCGCCGAGAAAGTTTACCGCCAGATGCGGAGAAACGCCGGAAAACTCTGCCGTATGAAACTCAATGAAGCTGAGGTCAACTCTCTCATCCGGGTAAGCGAATTCGGACACGACAGAATGAGAAAACCGCACGAGATGCCTCTGCGTTATCTGCAGCTGACTTACCGCGACGGAGCGTTTTCCGGCGAGTTTCCGCTGGATACGAAAGCCGGATTCCTCAATGGCGGCGTGATAAAGATCAGATTTACTGCAAAATTGAACAAGACTCCGGAAAAATGGAGTGTCGATGTTGAAAAGGTTTATCTCGGAAAAATCAAATTTTCCAGAGTCAAAGCAAATGAGATCGTGAACAAGGCTCTTGCCCAAGCTGATATGAACGACGTGAACAAAGTAATTCAGGATATTTATGTCGATGAATGGGGCAAACTCAATATTACCTATTATCCTGAAAAACTGTTGCCGCTTCTTGGAAAATCACTGAACAAAAGATAGGAGAGTCTGAAATGGCACAAGACAAGATGAACCGTCCGGGGTGGGACCGCTACTTTATGGATATTGCCCATGTTGCGGCAAGCCGGAGCAACTGCAGCCGCCGTCAGGTTGCTGCGGTGCTGGTGCGTGACCGCAGGATCATTTCTACCGGATACAACGGCACTCCGCGCGAAGTCGGATCGTAGCCATGT
>JAZQTR010000038.1:0-4368 GCA_045630865.1 Victivallaceae bacterium | reverse complement strand
TAGCACCAGCAGGGGGTGACAGAAAGAGAGACTCCAACGTTGGAGTTCTGGAATTTTGCGGCGCATTTTGCCGCTTCAGCCGCACCGGCGATGCAGGTGTCGGCGATGACGCACTCGACCGGAGTGCCATCGATGTGGCGGATGTTTTCCTCGATCAGCTTTGCGGCGGCTTTTGCCATATTCATAGTCTGATCTTCAAGGCTCTCACGAACACCGCGGCGTCTGCCGTCGATCACCGGACGGATTCCGATACGGACTTTTTCGCCCTGAAAACGATTGTAGGTTCTCATATTTTTTCTCCTTATGTTTAAGATTACCAGATTTGACCTTTTTTCTCAAAATAAGCCGCCACATTGGGGATGCACGGCTTGATAAGCTGTTTGATCGCCTGAGCGTACTCTCTGATCTCCGCCTGGGCGTGGTCGCTGTCGCGAAGCTCAAGGAAGTGGAGCAGGTTCGAGAGATCGACCGTACCCCAGAAAGTAACCATCATATTCTGCGGCAGTACTCCGCGGGCCTGCTCACGGCAGACTCCGGAAGCCAGCAGGTTCTCGTAAAGCTCAAGAGAGGCTTTGTTGTGGTTGGAGATCGCATCGCGCAGTTCTGCCGGATTGAAGTCCGGATCGCAATATGACGCCTGACGGTTGCTCTCGGCCTGACGGCGCAGAACTTCCGGAGTGTAGAACTCCATATCGATCTCAGTGTAGCGGCGGGAGATCTCGTTGTAGCTCCAGGTGCGGTGGCGGTGCCACTGACCTCTGATGAAGAGCGGGCAATGGATGCTGAATGTGAAAACAATATGCTCAAGAGGACTGGTGTGACGGTTTTCGATGAGGTATTCGAGCAGTTTTACATCTCTCTCATCCATAGAGTCTTTGAGTTTTCCGAAAGAGACACGCGCTGCATTGACGATAGTGCTTTCAGTACCGAGATTGTCGATCAGACCGACCCAGCCCTGACCGCCGAGAACTTTGACGTGGTTGGCGGGAGGAATGTTGAGGTGTTCCATTGTGTGTGTTTCCTGTATGTTGAATTTTCAGTTGTTTTCAAGGATTTTGCGGGCAAACGCATTGTAGATATACTGGTTGTCCAGACCGGCAACTCCGAAGACGAGCGGAGCAGAGTCCATATCTTCAGAAATCGGTGCAACTCCGAAGCACAGTTTATGGCTGCCCTTGGCAAGTTTGAGTGTTGCGCGCTGGTTGAGCGGCGTTCTGTGGAACGCCGGAACAAAAGGTCCGGCTTCCTGTCCGAAAGCGAATTCGCCATCCACCCAGCATCTCATATTGGCGGTCGTTGAAACCATTACCCGGTACTCTCCGTCTGCCGGAACTTCAAAGTTCACCTGATAGAGCAGAAGCGTGTCAGGATCCAGTCCGCAGAAGTCAACTTCAACGTAGTTTCCTGAAAATTTGACTTCCTCCATCTCCTTATCCGCAGTTACCGGACACTTTCTGAAGTCCGAAGCAAACCACGGATGCAGTGCCCAACAGGAGCCGGTGATCTCAAGCTGTTTGGCCGGAATGTCGCTCTTGCTGTCATCTTTGATGGTGACAATATTGCGAAGCTCCATGATCATATCTGCAAAGAGGTCGAGCGTTTCCGGGGGATTTATTCCGGTGATTTCCTTGCTGACGACAAGGTCTCTGCCGATCGGCTTCAGCCATTTTTTGGGAATGCCGTCCGGATCGATTATTCCGAGAACAGCTCCGACGGTGGCTCCGGTGCAGTCAGTGTCGCATCCGAAGTTTACCGCAGTGCAGATGGTTTTGGCAAAATCTCCCTTGCCGAGAATCATCGCCGCCACACAGAACGCAATATTCTGGTGGACATCGGTGAAGTTGTCGCTGCCGTACTCTTCGAGGATCTTTTTTCTGATTTTTTTGCAGCTGTCAGTTTTTTTGCAGAATTTCAGAGTATCCTTGATGACCTCTTTCAAAAATGACTTTTTGGGCAGAAGTCCGCAGCACTTGCGTATGAGTTTGGGAATATCCGGCTCAACGAAAGCATAGCTCTCGAGGGCGGCAAGGAAAAGTGCCGCATCAATGCCGCTTCCGCAATGGTCAACGCAGGCGTCGATCGAGGCATATTTCATCGCAAGCTCCGGATTGCCGGGAGCAAGAAAAGCCCAGAGTTCGGTGCGGATAGCAGCTCCGAGACCATCGGAAAAAGCGTTGTCGTAAATACCGATGGCGCGTCCTTTGAGTCCGAGCTTGATGTTGCGGATGGCCACGCCGTACTCGTCGAACGGAAATGCGACACACTCGACCCATGCTTTGGCGAGATTTTCGCAGCTCAACACTCCGTTCCACTCATCTTTGAGTTTGCATGCCCACAAAATCTGCAGGTCAAGGTCGTCGTTGGGGAGCATCTTATCCGGAACGGGATCGTAATACTTGAGATCAAGAGGACCTCTGCAGCCTTCATAGGGCTGTCCGAGAGTTCCGCCCACTGCCTTGCCCAGCAGTCCGCCGATGATCTTCTGTTGTAAGATGTTGGTTTCCATACAGTAACTCTTTCTTATTCGACCGGCAGACGCCGGAAACTTTTAAATTCATTTCGCCGCAGCTCAAATTTGATTTTGGGAGAGGGACCAAACATGATGCCGTTGGCATTTTCATAGTATATTGCACCCTTTTCAACTCTGCCATCCTTGTAGGTGACTTCACAGTTGGCTATCCAGATTTCAATCGGCTGTTCGGGCTGATACAGTTTGCCTTTTTCAACTTTGAAGCTGAAACGGCGTGTGATGGGGTTCGCCTGCGGATGGGTAAGTTCAAGAACGTGGTTTCCGGGGACGAGTCCGCGGAAGTTCAATTCGTGATGCCCCTGAACATCTGCAGGGGTTTTTCCCATATCTTTTCCGTCGAGTTTAACTGCAACGTTGCCGGGGAAAACCAGAAATCTGGCTGTTCCTGTGGCACTTTTCAGATCGATGGTCATTTCTTCCATCTGTGCGGGGGAAACGGTAATCTCTTTCTCTTCCGGATCATAGCCGTCTTTGGTCAGGGTAAGCTTGTATTTGCCGGCGTCAAGATCGAGAGTCAGGGGCGACGTGCCGCGTTTTTCGCCGTTGATGAAGACGATGGCTCCGGCGGGGGCGGTGGTCAGCTTCACGACTCCCGGACGGGGACGCATGGTATAGCTCTTTTTCAGTTCTCCTGCCCGGTCAAGGGTGATTTGATCAATGTGGTCGACATACCCCTTTTTGACCAGCTTGACCGAGTGGCTGCCGATTTCAAAATTACCCTCAAACGGAGTGTAGCCGACGGGGACATCATCTATCAAAACCTGTGCCCGTTCCGGATCGCTTTCAATGGCAACTCTGGTGGTGTTTGAGTCAAGTTTTACTTTGATTTTCGGCAGCGGACGGGCATCTTTGATCATCCATGAAACTTCACGTTTGGCGTAGCCCGGCAGGATGATGTGCGCTTTGTAAGTTCCCGGGGCGAGGTCACGGATAACGATAGGAGTTGTTCCCTTTTCGCTGCCGTCAAGCACCAGAACTGCGCCTGACGGTTCGCTTTCGATCAGCACGGCTGAACGGCATTTGTACATGTCAGGAGCAAATGTCATCTGTTGTCCGCTTTTGAGTAGGATCCGGCGGAATACGGTGTCATATCCTGGAGCTTTGAGCTCGAAGAGGTAATTCCCCGGATTGAGTTTCAATTTGACAGCCTTGTTTACTTTTATATTCTGCTTTCTGTTGATCGAAAGAGTGCTGTTTTCGACCGCTTTGACGGTGACATAAGCCGCTTTTGGTTCAGATTTTCCGCATCCGGAGAGCAGAACTGCGGTAAACAGTATTACGACAGCTGTAAAAATATAGTTTTTCATTTTTTCTCTCCCATCTTCGACAGCGCACGGTCAAGTTTGAAGAGTCTGCGTCTTGCCCGGTCGTAACCTGTTGAGCCACGGTCAGAGAGCATCATCATCTTGCGGTAGATTGCCCGGAGTTCGTAAAGCTGTTCGGATTCAAGGCATCTTGTGGCCTCAAAACGCAGCTCTTTCATAAGTTTTTCGCGTATCGCTTCAGCTTTGGCAAGCTGTTTTGCCGCTTTGTCAGCCATCGGCGGACGCGGGGAATACTGGGAAAGATAATTTACTGCTATCCGGTATGATGAGATAGCCTCACGGAGATTTTCCGGATCAGATTCAAAGTTGGCAAAAAGATCTTCCGCCTTGTGGAATTTTTCTGCAGCGATCTGTTGAATCTCTTCGCTGGTGCGGGATACGGTCATCATTCCGCAATTTTCTGCAAATTCATCGATGGCGGATATGATGTCGCTCAAGGCATCCGGCATACCGTCTCCCTCGATGCGGTATTCAGCGGTATTGCGGCTGCTCACCAGAACAATGCGGGTGATG
>JAZQTR010000037.1:0-5316 GCA_045630865.1 Victivallaceae bacterium | reverse complement strand
CCGGAAAGCAGATTTAATGTGGTGGATTTGCCGCAGCCGGAGGGACCGACCAGCACCATAAACTCTTTATCTCTGATCTCAAGGTCGACGTGTTTGACCGCCATAACTTCATTGTCGTAGACCTTGCATACATCTTTAAGTGTTACACTTGCCATAAAATATCACCTCTCAACCTTTGACTGCGCCGGCAGTCAATCCTTTGACAAAAAGCCGCATACAGAAAAGGAACAGCACGATCAGCGGCAGACTTGCGATCGTGTATCCAGCCATAAGTTCTCCCCAGTTGCGGGTGTATTCACCCTCAAGGTGGAGCAGGGCAACGGCGAGCGTCTGACGGTTGCTGTCACGGATATAGAGCAACGGTCCGACAAAGTTGTTCCAGCTGCCGATGATCTTCAGGATAGCCAGAGTTCCGATGATAGGCATTGACATCGGCAGTACGATATGCCATATCTGGTGCCATACTTTTCCGCCGTCTATCTCAACGGCGTCGAAGAGATCTTTGGGAATATCCTCGATGAAGTTGCGCAGAACATAGATGGTGAAGGCCTGTCCGGCAGCCACGCCGCTCAAAATCAGTGCCCAGTGGGAGTTGTAGAGTCCGAGGCTGGTGATGAGTTTGAAGGTCGGAACCATATTGGCGACTCCGGGATACATCATAAGCAGCATAAAGACTCCGAAGAGAATCTTTGATCCCGGCATTTTGTAACGGGCGAAAAAGAATGCGCCCAGCACCGCCACTGCGAGACTGAGGATGGTGGTCGTAAAAGCAACGAAAGTCGTGTTGAAGATCTTTTCACCGATGTGCGCCCATCCGACAGCGTAGTTTTCCCAGTGGAACGGAGCTTCCGGAAACCACGGATTGCGGGCAAACTGATCGTTATCCTTGAGGGATATGTTCAACATCAGATAGAGCGGAGTGAATGTGAAGAAGAACACGCACCAGATGAAAAGGTGCTTGAAAAACTCACAGATGTTTTGTTTGGTTTTGTATTTCATAGGTCACTTTTCCGTTCTGACAAATTTGTTGTTGATGAACGTCAGTATGAGGGTCACCAGGAATATGATAAATCCCACGGCACAGCCGTATCCGAAGAGGCCGCGGCTGAATGACTCACGGAATATCAGCAGTCCCGGTACTGTCGCAACTCCATCCGGACCTCCGGATATACCGACGTAGAGATAGATGTTCTGCCACGCCTGAATGGTGTTAATGATCATCAATATCAGGTTGATTCTCACCTGTGTCATGATCAGCGGCAGCTCGATGGAAAAGAATATCCGCAGAAAATTCGCACCGTCAACTTTTGCCGCTTCGTACACCTCTTCCGGAATGCTTTGCAGTCCGGCAAGGTAGATCAGCACTCCGAAAGCACCGACCCACGGAAAACCGGCAAAGAGCAGACTCGGTATGGTCAGAGATTTATCCGACAGCCACAGGATCATATCCGTTTCTCCGAGAAATCCCAGACTGCGCAGTATGGTATTGAGTATTCCCTGATTGGGTTCATAGAAGTATTTCCAGATGAGCAGACCGACCATCGCCGGAATGACCATGGGAATAACGAACATAACCCGGTAGGCGTAGTTCGCTTTTGCGTTGATGATATGGTGCAGAACCACTGCAGCGATGATCGGAATGATCATCTTGAAGAGATTGGCGACCACAAAGATAAGCACAACTCCGAAGCTTTTCCAGACTTTGATATCCGTTGTGATTTCGATAAGGTTTTTCAAGCCGGTGAACTCTTCGACAGAATCTCCGTCCCAGTGGTAGAAGATGTGGATGAATCCGTTGAAGATCGGATAGTAGTTGAAGAGAAGCACCAGTGCCAGCGGAATAAGTACCAGACCGTACAATCCCCAGTAAAAACGGAGCTTTTTGACAGATATTTCAGTTGCCATAAATTGCTTCTCCGATGTTTTTGCCGGTGTATTTATCCAGCTGTTTATCGATCTCGTATGTGGCGGACAATGCTTTGTCGGTGACTCTGTAGTTCTTATAGCGTCCGACGACATTTTCCAGTGTCATCGCCATCCGGAATTGTGCATTGAGCTGCATTTCAGGAGAGAGGTCACTTCGCATGAGAGAAGCATTGATGATGTTCCGGTTGCCCTCGATATCGAAGAACTGCCGTTCCTGATCGTTTTTGAGATTCTGGATCTCGGATCTCATAACGGGAATATTATTTCTGAAGTTTTCAAGGAAAACTTTTTCCGGTTCCGGAGTCTGGGAGACAATGATCTTTTCCAGGCTTTCGAGCATCGAGATTCTCGATTTGCCGCTGAAGAAAAACGGCGGACCTATGGAGCGTCTGGAGTCACCCTGCTCAGGAGCCATGTTTTTAAGCACACCTTTGTATTCCGACTTTATGACTACGGAGGGCCAGCGGCAGAACTCCATCATCGTCTTCTGGTTCATCTTCCAGCTGGTAAGGAACTGGAGAAACTCAAGAGCAAGCTCACGGTTTTTGCTTGCCCGGGTGATGCCGAAGCGTCCTGAAACGCCGACGCTGGATTCATAACTGCGGCCGACGAAAGCATCGTAGTATTTGCTGTCGCTTGAAACGTGGGGAACGGTGGCGATGGCAACTTTGAAAGGAGTGTTGTTGACCATGGTCCATGCTGCCCAGGTGCCGTCGATGAAGAAGCCTACGTTTCCGGTGAAGAAGAGGAATTTGGTTTGCGACTCATCGGTGGTGGTGAAGCCGTCGGAAAAGTATTTTCCTATTTCCTGTGTCATCCGTACCGGAATGAGCATCCGTTTCATATCGAATTGATCCTTGGCCAATGATATGATCTTTTCCTGTGTTGTCATGAGGGAATCGCAGAAGATGGCGTACTTGTCATTGTAATCGCAGTTGAACTGTGAAAAATAACGGCTGTAGAGAGATGAAACAGTGGCTTTATCAATGCCGCGGACTCCGATCGGGATGATGGGACGCTTGAGCTTTTTGCCGTACTCTTCGAGCTGGCGGCAGCAGGTGAGCCACTGGTCGAAAGTTTCCGGAAGCTTTTCGCTTCCGGTCGCAGCCTTGATCAGGTCAACGTTGACGTACATGCGTGTCACATGACGGAACACTCCGACACCGTAGTATTCGGAGAGAATTTCGTTGATCGAGCTGTCCATACCGTCAATGTAGGTGTCTTTCCAGGGAATATTTTCCGCAAAAGTACCCTTGTTGAACGGGTTTGGTTTGGATATCTCATTCGAAAGCGGTATGAAATATCTGCTCTGGACATCGGTTGTACCGTTCAGCTCGACGATGTCAGCGGGATTTCCGCTGATGAGCTGGGTGATATACCATTGGGAGTAACCGCGCGCCGGAACTGTACTCTGTACGACTTTTACTTTTTCTCCTTTGGAGGCTTTGTATTTTTCAAACTCTTCAATAGCGTAATTTATACCTTCACGGAAACCGTCTTCCAACTGCCAGTGTGCGATGGTTATGGTTTGGGTATCGCTGCTTAAACTGTCTGCTGCAGCTGCGGCAGAGGCAGAAGCGTTGTTGCGTGCGACCATGATGCAGGATATGGCGTAAAAGACCACCGCGATGATTCCGCCTGTGATGGATATAATCTTTTTGCGCCGGAGATTTTCGGAGGCTTTTTTCATTTGCCCTGCCTCCTTTCTTCAAGCTCTTTCAGGTAACGTTTGACGATGACCGCTTCACCTGAATCGGGATGTTCCTTCAGATAGCGGTGGTACTCCCGTTCTGCTGCGTCATAATCATTGAGCTTGTAGTCCAGAATACGGGCGATTTTGAACTGCACCGGAGCCTGATGGCGCGGATTGGCAACGCCGAGGTCACGGAAGGCGGTGAAGTGCTTTACAGCCGATTTGTAATCGCTGAAACAGAGTATATACTCCTGAGCAAGCATGGAGTGTACTGCTCCCAGAAGTTTTCTGTTTCCTTTGAAGTCTTTTATGAACTTTTCAAGAAACTTGATTCCCTCATCGGATTTTTTTGCATCAAACATCACCGTGGAACGGTAAAGCGCGGCAAATACCGCTTCAGTGGAATCCGGATATTTTGCAATTACTTTATCGTAGAGCGGAGTCGGATCGACACCCTCTGCCGGAGTATACACATTTTTTCTCAATCCCAGAGCATGTATGGCTCTTGCGTAGGCGAGCATGGCTGTCGGACGGTATTTTTCCGGCAGTTCAGGGGAGTTCGCAAGACGCTGCAGTTCCGGTATTCCGTGTTTCAGGTTCTGTGAGCGGCGGTCGAATACTTCGCACAGCGCATATATAAGCTGAAACTCGGGTCTTTTGGAGTTGGCGGCAAGTTTTCTGGCCTTGCTGAACTGCATTGTGCTGTACGCCTCCAGAAGCTCGTTTTCAGCGGCATCATCTGCAGTTCCGGCATAGAGTGCAACACTGCACATCGCCGCAAACGCTGTCAACAATAATTTTTGCATTATTTTCTCCTGAGGTATATCCGGGTTGGTTATCCCAAAAAAACGTTAGATATTCCTTAATATAATGCAAGTAAAATCAGAAAGCAAGCCCCCGTATGACAAATTTTCCCGGAAAAACAATCACGCCTGATGGAATTTTCTCATGTCAGCGGCAAACACTCTGCGGCTGCCGCGCCAAATGGCATTGAAGATAAGCAAATTGCAGTTGTCGCACCATACCGGATGCGGATCAAGTCTGAAGTCTCCCATACCCTGTGTCTTGATCTGTATTCTGGTCAGGATATCTTCGGTGTCGTTTTTCAGGTCAAAAATCCGGATGGGCGAGGAGTTGTCCCCGGCGGTAAACGGTTCGTGCAGATAGCAATCAGTGGTACACCAGCGTCCGTTGATGTGGATACTGGGGTGACCGCTGCCGATATAGCTGCCGATGGTTCCGAGACCGCTGCCGTCGATGTTCACCTGACAGAAGCGCATACCTTTGCGGTGGATATTGAGATTCATAGTGAAACCGGAAGAGTCATTTTTCCAGTTGGTATGGTGACCGTTCTTATCCCACTCTGTTGCTGGAATTGAGAGATAAAGCTCTTTTTTATCCGGAGTCATCGCAAAAACGTCGTATCTCAAAGCTTCAAAGTCATGAACCATTGCCCGGAACACTTTGCCTTTGCTGTCCGGGAAGAACCGCAGAGAAAACATCAGCTTTTTGCCGTCCGGACTCCATTTGGTATGGAAGCCGTAGAGTTCGCTCTTTTCATATTCGCTTCTGCGTTCAGAAGAAAGAGTGCGCTCTGCCGCTTCCCGTGTGGAGATGAGAAGTTTTGTTTCTCCACTATCAGTGTCTGTTATCCAGATGCCGTCCTCATCGGTGGTTCCGCGATAGTAGGGTACTTT
>JAZQTR010000036.1:0-6423 GCA_045630865.1 Victivallaceae bacterium | reverse complement strand
TGCCCTGGAAATTGACGAATTCCTCCTGCGCCTTGCGCATAACTTCTTCCGGCAGCATTGCCGGACCGGCTGCAAAATTGTAGATCTTCATAATATTACTTTCCCTGAAATCTCTGTTAAATTTGAAATATCCGGTTCCTGCTCCGGATCACTTTACAAAGTATTAATATAATCTTTTTTTCGCATATTGCAAGCATTTTACGCAAAAAAACACCACTTTACTGCTCTGAAAATGAGTCTGGATTGTTAACTACTTAACAAAGTCCGGCATTCTCTGGTGAAACAGACTTTCACGCTTTCAGCTTGAGCGCCTCAAGCAGGACAGGCAGAACTTTGAGGTACATGCGCTCAAAACCGATATCGTTGGGATGGGTGAGATCGCTGGTGCACTCGAAGCGGTCCGGACCGTCGAAGAAGGTTTCCCCATCGATGAACCAGACGTTTCTGTCTCCGCTGTCACGCGCCGCCTGCCAGGTCGCCTTTACGATGGCTTTTCTGGCGTCGTTACCGCTTCTGTCGCCGAACTCCCAGTTGGCGGGACGGTTCATCATAATTACCGGAAGATCGGGATTTTTCTCCCTTATGATTTTGAAAAAACTGCTGTGGGTCGCCTCGAGGTGTTCAACCGTCGGAGCGTTGTGGTCGTAATCGTAAACGAACACAGACGCGTCGATATTTGAGATCATTTCCGCCATATTTTCCTCACCTTTGGCATTTCCTGCGAAACCGAAGTTTATCTCCTCGGCATCGACGGCGCGGCAGAGTCTGGCGCAGTAGTGCATTCCGGGACGGGATGAGGCAGATCCCTGGGTGATGGAGGAGCCGTAGAAAACCACAGGCTTCGCCACCCGGCGTGCCGGAGCCTGCCGGAAAGATGAACCGGAAACCACACCGACCGCAAACTTGTCAACTCCGCCGTAGAGCGGCAGGTTGATCAGATATTCATACTCGATACCGCTGTCGTTGCGGCAGAGCAGCGGATTCTTCATACTTGAGGGGTCACAGTTGTTGAAACGCGGAGTTCCGCAGTGGATGAAGGTCTTTTCCCCGGGAATACGGCGGTAGACATCCAGACCGGCGCGGGTGGTGTAGGTGACGTTATCAACCATCAGGGTGTGTCCCGGAACGTGCTTCACGGTGAGAACCGGAGTGTCACTGATAAAACGGACAGCTCCGCCGGAAGTGTGCCACGCCAGACTGCGGACTCCATCGCTCACTTCGTCGAGCATGGCAAGCGGCAGGCGGCAGTAGCAGCCGTTCTTCTGCGCAAAAGGAAGTCCCTCGAGCATCCATGGGGTATCAGTGAGGGGATCGTGAAAAACAAAATCATATCCCTCGATAGTTTCAACGGCGTAATTTTTGTCGATTGCTGCGATATTCATAGTTTTGCGCTCCGGATGGTGACAGGTTTTCTGATTATGCGGTTAATATAGCAAAAACCGCTGCTTTTTCAACTTTTTTATCCTGCCAACCGCTAAAATGCGGATTTTTTTTGAAAAAAAATGATATTTGCCGCGCATAATGCTTGACAAATGAGACAGTATATGTTCCATTAGATACAGGACACACTGCTGTAGTCGTGTGTGAGTCAATTTTGAGGAAACAATGAGATACTATACTGAAGATCACGAATGGATAGAGATAAACGGTGACGAAGCTGTCATCGGTATCTCGGAATATGCCGCCGATGAGCTTGGCGAAGTCACTTTTGTCGAGCTTCCGGAAGAGGATGACGACTTTATCATCGGTGACAGACTCGGTTCAATAGAGGCAGATGACAGTTGCGATATCTATTCGCCTATCAGCGGAACTGTCTGCGCGGTGAACGAGGCTCTCGCCGATGAGCCGGAGCTTATCAATGAGTCTCCCGAAGATAAGGGATGGCTCTGCCGCCTGACCAACTTTGACAGCTCCGAGCTGGATGATATGATGAACGAAACGGCTTACCGTAAATATCTCCAGACGCTGTAAAAGGTTTGACATTCGTTTTTCAGGGCTTCCGGTCAGCGGAAGCCTTTTTCGTATCCGGAATACTGCAAAATCCGGGGTAATATTTTGCCTTTGGATGCCAAATGTGCTATATTAACAAGAGATAATACAAAAAACAACTGAATATAAAAGGTTTTCGCTTTATGGAACTGCTCAATCCTGTTATCAAGGCAAGTCTTGCCAACAGCTCGATGATCCGCCGGATGTTTGAAGCCGGTATCGAACTCAAGAAAAAGTACGGAGCCGACAAAGTCTACGACTTCAGCCTCGGCAATCCCGACCTGCCGCCGCCCTCCTGTGTCAAAGACGCGCTGCTCGAAATCGCGCAGAGTGCCGACAAGCCGTTTGCAATCGGATATATGCCCAATGCCGGATATCCGGCACTGCGTGAAAAGCTGGCAGAGGTTGTATCCCGTGAGCAGGATATGGAGTGCAAAGCTGATGACATACTCATCACCTGCGGTGCGGCAGGCGGACTCAATGTCTTTTTCCATGCGGTGCTTTCGGAGGGTGATGAAGTGCTTGCGCCGTCGCCCTACTTTGTCGAGTACAACTTCTACGCCGGAAACCACGGCGGCAAGCTGGTTCCGGTTCCCTCGAAGGATCTCACTTTTGAGCTGGATATCGAGGCATTCCGTGCGGCAATAAACGAAAAGACGCGTGCGATAATCATCAACAGTCCCAACAATCCGACGGGAGCTATCTACACCAAAGAGGAACTCGAGGCACTTGCGGAAGTGGTTGCGGAGGCGGAAGCAAAATACAACAAAGTCATCTACATTCTCTCTGACGAGCCTTACCGGATACTCAACTTCGACAATGTTGAACTTCCGTCAATATTCAAAGCGTTCCGTCATGCGGCGGTGATCGGCAGTTTCAGCAAGAATCTTTCTCTTGCCGGAGAGCGTCTGGGCTACATTGCCATTTCTCCGAAAATCGCCAACCGTTCCGAGCTTGCTGCGGGTTTGATCATGAGCAACCGCACGCTTGGATTTGTCAATGCTCCTGCGCTTGGCCAACAGATACTGCTGCGCTGTCTTGATGCCGGAATAGATCTCGACATCTACCGCCGTCGTCGTGATGCGATGGCGGAGGTGCTGAGTGCCGCCGGCTTTCAATTCACACTTCCGCGTGGAGCGTTCTACTTCTTTGTAAAGAGTCCGGAAGCGGATGAGCAGAAGATGGTGGATGCTTTGCTGGAGGAGCAGATACTGGTTGTTCCGGGTCGTGGATTTGGCAGGGCTGGGTATATCCGTATTGCGTTCTGTGTGGAGGATAAGGTTATTCTTAATTCGCGTGATGGGTTTATCCGGGCGGCGAAGAAGCTCGGCCTCTGAGTACATAAAGTTTTTTGGAAAGGGAGCTTGAGGGAAGAACCTTTGTTTCAACAAAGGTTTTCCCTCAATACCAAGCTTTGCAACGCAAAGCGAGGCTCACCTCAAAAGAGCTTTGCAACGCAAAGCGAGGCATACACCCAAAAGAGCTTTGCAACGCAAAGCGATACTCCCCCAAAACAAGTTTTGCAAAGCAAAACGAAGATAAAAAAAGATAAAAAAACGGACTGCTGGATCATAGGATTCCGCAGTCCGTTCTCTTTGTACCAGACAATTACTTTATCAATTTGTCTGCGCCGTATTCTGAATTACGACTCACTCATCACTTTGGCTCTGGCGACGGAGAGAGCAGATTCCGGCTGTTTGCCGTTGGCGAAAAGCTCGATGTCGCTGCCGAGGCACTTCCAACGCTCCTCGAATTCGATGGAGTTGTTGGCGCGGTGGGGGGTGAGCAGAACGCGCTCGTTCTGACGCAGGATGGAGTCTGCCGGAAGCGGCTCGACCTCGAAGACGTCCAGAGCAAGGAAGATCTCTCTGGCGGCGGCGACCTCTGCCATTGCTTTCTCATCGACCATTTTTCCGCGGGCGATGTTGACGAAGAGGGCGTTATCTGCCATCAGTTCGAAATGCTCGCGCCTGATCAGCTTGTCAGTCTCGGCATTGTGTCCGCCGGCGAGGATGATGATCTCGTTATCTTTGAAAGCATCGTTGAGGGAGACAACGGTGACTCCGTCTTTGGCGGCATCTTCGGCGGAAAGGTGACGTGAAACGACTGAAACCTTGTCGGTGAAGCACTTGAAGAGATTGGCGATGGCTTTGCCGATGCGTCCGTAACCGATGACGGCAACCTTGCGGTTGTTGATGATACGGGTGCGGGGATACTTGAAGCGGGGCCAGGCATCTCCGGAAACCATATCGTGATGGTAGTTGTGGATGCGGAGCAGGCTGCTCAAAACCAGTCCGAGGGTGTACTCAGCCATCGGTCTTTCGCGGGAAGCACCGGTGTGGATGATGGTGATGCCCTTCTCGAGAGCGTAAATGTCAGCGATGTTCTGACGGGTTCCGCCGTAGGTGGAAGCGATGAGCTTCAGGTTCTTTCCGGCATCGATGACCCGCTCGGAAATCAGCATGGGACCGGTGTAGGGAACGATGACGGCATCGTAAGGGGCAATCGCTGCAAAGACTTTTTCTTCGGTGGGTTCAGCCATTACGTCGATATCGTAAAATTTGGCGATGAGCTGCTCGATTTCAGCGTCTGCGATGGGGCAGAGAGAGAGAAGTTTCTGTTTCATGTAAATAATTCCTTATATGTTCCGGGATCAGAAGTAGCCGCCGTTTTCAACAACTTTGGTCGGTTTCATTCCGGAGTTGACCATATCGCGGATGCCCTCCTCTTTCTTGAGGATGCCTTCCGCCTTGACCAGCACATCGTAGGCGATTTCCGCCGGAACGCGGATGACACCGTCGATGTCGCCGAAGATCCAGTCGCCGGGATTGATGACGATCTCACCGATACGGATGGGCTTCTGGTAGTAGTACATACGGAAACGTCCGAGCATGCCGACGTTGGTGCGGTACTGGTGGAAAACCGGGAATCCGAGCTGCAGGATCGCTTCAGTATCGCGGATACCGTTGATGAACGCTCCGCGGCAGCCGGCACGCAGGGCAGCCATGGTCATAACTTCACCCCACTGGGCAGTGACGGTGTCGCCGGTGCAGTCCCACATCACGACGCTGTCGGCAGGGAGATCCTCGAGCATCTGGGCACGCATTTCAAATTCTCCGTCGGTGGTGATATCGGGCGCACCTTTGAGGGTGAACGCCTGTCCGCAGAGCTTCATGCTCTCGCGCAGCGGCAGGTAGCTTGACGGCAGAGCGGCGTGCATTTTATAGTCGAATCTCAGGACGTCATTGACAGCTCCGGAGTAGAGTTTGAGGTAACGCTCTCTCATCTCTGCGACGCTGACGGGGTAAGTGATTTCAGCCATTTTTCTTCCTCATATTTTATCATTGATGTTAAAATATATCATCATTTTGTTGTACTGATGATAATATGCCGTAAAATCCGGCTAATGTCAAGGGCAAATGCAAATAAAAGAGGATATTTTTCCGCCCGGCACCCGCCGCCTTATTTCAGCTGGAACGGCCGGGGGTGTTTCACACTGATCTTCAAGTCAGATAAAGAGCTGAAAGAGAGCTCCGATGATGGCACCGGAAATGATAATAACTGTCGTGCCGCAGAACTTTTTCCAGATGGCGAATGCGGAAACTGCAGCTATCAGAAGTCCGCTCCAGGAAATGGAGAAATTTTCCGGAAAGGGCGAACCGGTGAGGACATCCCAGGGGATGGCGGAAGTGAACACCGACAAACCCATAAATATCGACACGGCGTAGAGGATGAGGGCAACACTCGAAAGACGGGTTCCGCGCATGATGCCGCGGATGAAAAAAGTGTCTTTCCAGCGGCGGATGCCGAGTATCGCCAGACTGCTCAAAATAAAGGTCGGAAAAATCAGTCCGACAGTTGCCGCCAGACTGGAAAAAAATCCACCGTGTATATAGCCGACATAGGTCGCAGTGTTGATACCGACCGGTCCCGGAGTGAGCTGGCTCACAGAGAGGAGATTTCCGAACTGCTCAAGAGTGAGAAAATGGTATTTTTCCACGCAGTCGGAAATTATAAGCGGAATGAGCATATATCCGCCGCCGAAGCAGAGCATGGAAAACTTGCAGAACAGAATAAAAATGATGAATATGCCGCTCATTTTTCATTGCTCCTTTTTTCTTCCCACGCCAGCAGCAGAAGTCCGGCAGGCATGGCGGAACAGATGATGATCGCCGGATTGACTTTGAAAACCGTACAGGCGATGAACGCCGCCGCCACAATGACGGCGTCGCGGGACTTCTTGACACCTTTCTGAACCGTCCGGAAGGCGGTGACGGCAATCATGCCGGTAATGGCGGCCCGGACACCGGCGAAAGCTCCTTTAACATAGATGTTGTCAGGCGAGAGGTGCGGAAAAAGCATGGCGATGATCAGAATGACCAGAAACGAGGGAAGTATAACTCCGGCAACAGCGCACAATGCCCCGGCAAATCC